>JADBKA010000170.1 GCA_014896635.1 Ktedonobacteraceae bacterium | reverse complement strand
GGTTAAAGCGAGTTTTGTGAACATTGGAATACATGTCCATAAAATGAGCAACTATGAGATACTAGCGTAGGTCAAGAGACCTGAGGGGGTTCGGGGGTGTCCCCAATTAGGGGTAGACTTTGGAGAAAAGGGGAGGTCCAGGAGGGCGTCAGCCCCCCTGGCGGGGGTCAGGTGTCCCCCGAAGACCCCTTTTTCCCTCAAAAGTTTGCTGAGAAAACACGGGCGATTGGAAAGGCTATGCAACGAAATACATCTCTTTGTGCAGGCGGTAAAACTGTAAAATGATAACGCAAAATAAGGGATTGCAACGACATTATTTTTACGGTGTATTGCTGTTCGTATTGACTGTTATTGTAATTTTATTTTATTATCTCAATCACCCACATCCTGAGTTGAATCCTGATACGTCTGCTTACCTGCATGTCGTAGATCGCCTGCGGCAGCACCCGTACCAGCTCGTCGATACCTGGCGCCTGCCCGGCTACCCACTGCTGATCACGCTCGTCTATACCCTTACCGGGCGGAACAGTCTGACGGCTGTCGGCATTGCACAGGCAGCGCTCTTTGTAGTAGCTACGCTGGAAATCTATATACTGGCAAGCTGGCTGCTCAGGCGGGCCTGGATGGCTTTTTTTGTGGCGTTGCTGGTCGGCACCAATCTGGTGATCCTCTCCTATGTCAAGCCGATCATGTCCGAAGGACTGGCGCTGCTGGAGCTGACGACGCTGGCGCTGGCGGTGGTGGCTTTTCTGCGCGTGCGAAGCAGGCGCAGATTCTGGCTCATTGTCGCTTGCATGCTGCTGCTATTACTGACACGGCCTGAGTGGGTGTATTTGCCCGTGCCACTGCTTGCCTACCTGCTGCTGGCTACTGCGCGCAAAGGGGAGAAGAGTGCGTTTCCACTCTGGCGCGAGGCGCTGCTTGCGCTGGCCCTGCTCTATGGCGTTGTAGGTATCTACATCGCGGTGAATGCGCTAACCAACCACTATACCGGCATGACGGCGATTGAAAATTTCAACTGGATGGGCAAAGTGCTGCAATATAATATGCTGGATAAAGCGCCGCCTGAATATGCGGTAGTAAGTCAGAAGCTGGCCTATTACGTGAAGCATATTGACGGAGATCCCTACCATGTTTTGCCACAGGTTCCTGAGCTGGCGCAGGATAACTTCTCGCCTGCGGGCAGGCTGGCACGCAGTATTATCCTGCACCACCCCTTTGAATTTCTGCTTAAATCTGTCCCATATTTCTTCGCTTCCTTAACCTGCTACTATGACATTTATCCTGTTGCGATGTCTGGTCCCTATGGTGTGCTGCTTTCTTATATAAAAACCGTATATCGCCTATTATACAATATAAATATCCTTTTTCCTTTCTGCGCTCTAACATGGCTCGTGCTTTTCTGCTGGCGGTATACGAAGTCGCGTCAGGTGGTACTGGAGATGGGAGCACTGGTGCTGCTGATACTTTACGCGCTGATCATCACGACGCTGGGTGGCTACCGGCTTGACGACTACATGCGCGTCCACACGGTATTTCACCCATTGCTGATCCTGGTGATCTGGAGCAGCCTGCTGATGGAAATAGAGGTGCTGGCGCGGAAGGTTGTGCAGTTGACCAGGCGGAAGTGATATCATTGAGGCCCGGTCAGCACGTGGCGGATCAGCGTCAGGTGGATCAGCGGGCCAAGCCCATGTGGCACAGGCGTGATGAACGACGCCACCTCTTTCACGCGGGCAAAATCCACGTCCCCGACGATTTTGCCGTTCACGCGGTTGATGCCAGCGTCGAAGACCAGCGCACCCGGCTTCACCATATCAGCCGTGATCAGCGCCGGGCGGCCCACGCTCACGACCAGTACATCAGCATCCCTGGTCAGCTCGGCCAGATTGTGCGTATATGAGTGGCAGATAGTCACAGTCGCATCCTGGTTCAGCAGAGCGAGCGCGATGGGTTTGCCGCCGATGTTGCTACGTCCCACTATGACCGCATTGCGCCCGGCCACAGAGAGGCCGGCGTCGTGCAGCACTGCCAGCACGGCATCGGCAGTTGAGGGAACAAAATAGGGGAAGCCCAGCATCATGTTGCCAGCGTTGTACGGACCCAGACCATCCACGTCCTTCTGCGGACGCAGCACGTCTGTCACCATGCGCTGGCGGATATGCGAAGGCAGAGGCAGGAGCAGCACCACACCATCGTTGTTGGGATCGTCGTTGAGCGCGGCCAGTTCGGCGCGCAGCTCCTCTTCCTGGATGGCAAACGGGCAGGCCAGCGTCGCGCAGGTCAGCCCGATCTGCCGGCAGGCGCGCACCAGTTGCCGGCTGTACAGTTCGGCGGCCTCGTCGTGTCCGACCAGCACCTGCGCCAGGCGGGCCGGGCGATGGTGTTCTGTATGAAATCTGGCAGCGTCCCGGCGCAACTCCTCGATCATGCGCGCCACCAGAGGCCGGCTATCGTAGACAATGGCAGACATGGACGATTGATCCCCTTTCTGGCTCTGGATGAGCAGGATGATGACTCCTTTCATTCCATTATAAGCCAGAAAGGCTACCATGATGAAATCGGTGGCCTGCATCCAACCTGTATCTATCGCTCAAGGCAGGCCCTCTAACTAAAAGAGGGCCTGCAAAGCCACTAAAAGTAATCATGTGCTGCGTCGCGCAGCTCTTCGAGGCGCAGAACCGCCTCGTCAACAGTAGACGAAGCCAGATCAGCGAACAACACATGATCAAAGCCGAGAGCTTTCACCCTTGCCAGGTCTTTCGCAATCTGTGCAGCCGAACCACCGAGGAAGGGACGATTACTCTCAGGAAGAGATCTCGCCGTGATCGGCACATTAGCTCGCGCTATGACTTTAAGCCCGGCTGGATCGCGTCCCTCTTCCTGAAGGGCGGCGCGAAAATTGTTCATCGCCTCTTCCAGAACCTCAAAAGTGAAGGCTATCGGATTCAAACCAATGCCAAGCCGCGCCGCTCGCCTGATCGCTACCGGATGGGCGGTTCCTAGCACAACCGGAATCCCCCCTTCCTGGAGGGGCTTGGGATTGATCTTCGCAAGAGGGATACGATAAAACTGTCCCTCAAATTGGACAGGATCGGGACCCCAGGCGGCACGCATGGCCGTAATGAATTCTTCCACTGCACGTCCTCGCCGCTTGAAAGAAGTATTCGCCGTGATAAACTCCTGCTCTATCCATCCCTCTCTCTCCCCCCTTTCTTTGAGAGAAGGAAGCGCTGTATAGTTCCAGGTGCCATTGTACAGGAGCAAACAGACTCTGACATGGGTAATCTTACCTATTGTATTTATAGCAGAGTTAATGAACCTGGCTTTTGAATCGGCGACGGCTACGTGCTACGAGAGTAGCAATGCCTGGCGAAATACGTTAAAATGCTAAGGAGCAAAGGGACAAAAGAACGTGTGATCGGGAGTCGAAAAGAAGCAAAGCTGTTTTCCTCGACTCACTAGCCTTTTTGTACCAATCAACCAGATAAAGAGAGGTTTTCATGGCAGGTGACTGTTCATTTGATATAGTATCGCAATTCGACGGGCAGGAACTGGCGAATGCCCTCGACCAGACACGCCGGGAGGTACAGACACGCTTCGATCTGAAGGATACCAGAACCGAAATCATCCAGAATAAGGACAATATAACTATCGTCACCGCGAGTATGCTCACACTAAAAAGCGTCCGCGATATACTGGAATCAAAGGCGGTACGGCGCGGGCTGTCGCTAAAGATCTTCAAGCCCGGTAGAGAAGAAGATGCCGCCGGGGGCCGTGTACGCCAGGTCATCCAGCTCCAGCAGGGCATCACGCAGGAGCAGGCGAAGGAGCTCAGCAAGATGATCCGCGACTCCTTCCCTAAAGTGAAGGCGCAGATTCAGGGGGACAGCGTACGAGTCATCTCCAAAAGTCGCGATGAACTCCAGGCAGTTATCGCCATGCTCAAGCAGAAAGACTATCCGCTGCCACTGCAATTCATCAATTATCGTGGATAGCCAGGAGAGGCTGGTGATCTGCACGGGCAAAAGCGGTACTTTAGTACCAGAAGAAGTGCCTGGCTGAGCAATTTGTAGTACCCTGATCGTAATTGGACTGGACCTGCGATGCGGAAACTTTGCCGCGTGTCGCAGCCTGGAAACTTATGCGCAAAAGAGCGCTCGCATTCAAGAAAGTGAACTTGCATGCCTGGGAACCGCGAAGTCTTTAGTGCGGCGATAGACGCAGCCGAACGCCACCGCTGGCACAGCCGCTGGCTGGAAGCGGGGCAGGAGTACCAGCGAGCCATTGCGGAGTTCCCGGATGATGCGACAGCGCGCAGCGGCCTGGGGTTCTGCTTCATGCAGATGAAGCAGTGGCAACAGGCGCTCGGTGAATACGAATATGTGTTCCAGCGCGATCCCGGCAATATCATTGCCCTGAGCAAAATTGCCGAACTCTACGGCATCCTGAACAGGCGTGAGGATGCCTATAGCGCCTATTTACGCCTGGCAGATCTCTACTCACAGGCAGGCCAGGGAGCACGTGCCGAGGCGGCCTGGCAGAAAGCTGTCCAGCTATCACCGGGGAAACCAGTACCTCACGAGCGGCTCGCAACCTACTATTTTGAAAAGAAAGATATCGCCGCCATGATTCAGCAGCGCCTGGCCGCTGCTGAGGCTTACCTGCTACATAATGAACCTGACGCAGCGCGTGCGCAATGCGAAGAAGTGTTAAGGGCGGACAGTGCCAATCGCCAGGCACTACAGCTCCTGGTACAGATCCAGAAGCGAATGGAGAGCACGGGCGGCCCTGTGGGTAATACTGGCTCTCTCAGAGATATACCAGCAGTGGATATCTCTTCAGGTCCATCAGTGAATAGAGATCATTCGACCGACAATTCAGTAATAACAGGTAATATAAGCGGAGGGAATACTGGCATCATGGGTAACATGGGCAGCGCGGGCAACTTCGGCGGAACTGGCAATCAGGGTCCGGCTCCGACTATGGCCGGGGCTGGCGGGATGAATCCCGCCCCTCATAGACGAATTACGGCCAGTCAGGTGACAGAGGTGCTGAAACAGGCGCAGATATATCAGGAGCAGCAGCGATACAATGATGCTATCAACCTCTGTGAGCAGATTCTGGAAAGCGGTTTCGACAGGCCAGATGCCCGCTACTTCTTAGGCTGGCTTTACCAGGAACAGCAGCGCTGGGATGAGGCAATCCGCCAGTTCCAGCACCTTTTAAATGATCCTGATTATGCGCTTTCTTGCTATTATGCGCTCGGACAATGCTACCGGGCGCGCGGTGACCTGCGCTCTGCAACTATCCATTTTGATGAGGCGGTTGACCGTGTGAACCTGGATGCGCTGACCATGGAGGAGTCAGACCAACTGGTCCAGCTCTGCCAGGAGGCGGCTGAGGCGCATCGCATGCTCGGTGAGCAGGAGCAGGCGCTCACGGTGTATAATGCGCTTCTTGGCTTTTTACGCAGCCGGGGCTGGAGTGATAAAGTCGCACAGGTCGAGTTCCTGCTCCAGCAGGCGCAGCAGGCGCCGGCACAGCCCTTTACTCCGCCCACTGGCGCCGGGTCGTCCCAGATCTTGACCGGCTCTGCCGAAGATTCCACGATGGCGATGCCGCAGCAGTCCATCAACTCACACCAGGTCCCGCCGGCTCCCCAGGCGTCTTCTCAGAGCCAGGTGCCTGTAGAGGATGCTGCCACTATGGCCTTTAACTCCGCGACCATGCAACCGGCAGGACCGCAGCAGCCTCCACAGCCAGTGCCACCCACCGCCAGTTCTGCCGGCTCGCTGCCCGATTGGCTGACCGGCATTCTGAGCGAGTCGGACCAGACGCAGGCCGTTTCCACCCCTAAACCACCGGCGAACCAGGCAGCTCCCGCCGGCAGTCAACCGGACACAAATCACGCTGGATCTCCCGCGCCTCAGCAGCCGCAGGGAAATCAGCGGGTTTCATCGCAGCCTCTGCCATCGGCGCCGCAGCCACCGCCACCGCCGCCCGCTCAGGCTGCCATCCCGGACTGGCTGGCAGAGGATGCGAAACCCGCCAGGCCGCAACCACAAATGACGTCAGATCCGCAGATGCAGGCTATGCCGCCAGGGTTGGAACCAACAGTGAAGGCTTCGCCACAGTCTGCTTCTGCGCCCCATACTGCTGTGCCGCCAGTTCCCCCTGCCCAGCAATCACCGGTTCTACCTGTACCATCGGCGCCGCTGTCTCCGCCGCCACCGGCCCGGGCGCCGGCTGATGAGTCGTATCTGACAATGCTGAGTGCTCCGTCAGCAGAGCTGCCTGCCGCGCCAGCCAGGCCCAATCTTGAAGAGTTACTTGGTCAGATAGCCGGTTCAAGCAACCAGTTGAATCAGGTCGCGGAGCCACTGCTCACCAGCACTGCCCACTTGCCGGAGAACATACGCCCGCAGGTTGTGCGCTCGATGCAGGACATTCAGAAGTATATCAATCATGGCCTGCTCACGCCGGCGATGGAAGAATGCCTGCGTGTCATTGACATGGCGCCGCAGTATCTCGATGTCCACCAGGTTCTGTGCGAGATCTATGTCCGCCAGGGCAAGATCGACCAGGCCATCACCAAGTATGGCATCCTGGTCGATACTTACCTCGCCAACCGGCGCATTGACGATGCTATCGCCACCTATCGCCGTATCTTGCAACTGGACCCGAACAACCTGACCTATCGCCTGGGCCTGATCAAGCTGCTTTCATCTCAGGGCAATAAGGAGGACTTGCTGCGTGAGCGCACGCTGGTCGCCGAATCTTACCTGCGCCTCGGCTATATGGATCGCGCCCTGACGGAACTCGAACAGGCTCTGCAAGAAAGCCCGACCAACGTCCCGACTCGCCTGAATTATGCTCTGGCGCTGCAAAAACTGGGACGCATGCCACAGGCTATTGCAGAATACCAGCGCGTCTTGCAGGTTGATCCACGCAACATCACGGCGCTTGTGCGCTGGCATATCGCTATGATTACCACTACCGGCGGTTCTCGCTCAACGGCCCTGGAAGTTCTGACTCGTATCCGCTGGCAACTGCGTGGTGAGGGACAGAAGCATGCCAGCATGGTTTTGCGTGAATACCAGCAAGCGCGCGACCTCTATCCGAACAATGCCGATGTCCATTTCTCCATTGGCCAGATCTACCATCAGATGGGGCAGTTTGATAAGGCCGTTGATGAGTATCTGCTGGCTATGCGCGATAGCGAGGTTGAAGTGATTGCCCGTGCCAGCGCCGCTCAGTGCCTTCTCGTGCAAGGCAGGCCGTCAGAAGCGATTCACCAGCTTGAACAGGCCACCCAGACCGTTCAGCGTGATCCCTCTGCTGTCGATCCTGCCACCTGGGCTGCTCGCCCGCGCGAAGAGGGCGAAGAGCATAAGGCGCCGGGCGTGGAACTGTCTGTGCAACTGGCCGATGCCTACCGCCGCACAGGACGCTATGAGCAGGCTGATCAGCTAATGCTCAAAGTGAAGCAGAAGAGGCCGGCTCTGGACGAAGTGGCATCAGCTATGGCCGAGATTTCGGCCCGCAAAGGCGATCTGGAAGGCGCCATGCAGGAATACCTGGACCTGGTACGACACTATCGCAATAGCCGCCAGATAGACAACGCCCTCAACGTGCTGAACGAAATGGTACGCCTGGCTCCCCAGGATGCCCGCGCGCACAGCGAGCTGGCCGACATCTACATCAATCGTGGCCTGCTGGATGAGGGAATCGCCGAGTTGCGCTTGCTGGCCGACATCTACCTGCGCAATAATGACCTGGGGCAGGCGAGCAGCGTCCTGCAACGCATCGGCAACCTCTACTCTACAATGGGCGATGACGATGAGGCCCTGGCAAATCTCTGCCGTGCCGCCGAGTTGACACCGAACGATCTGGATTTGCTGCGCGATGTGGTGGGACTATGCATGCGCATAGGACACCCGCAACAGGCTGCGCACTACCAGGAGATCATCGCGCGTCACTACTTTGAGACGCAACAGGTCAAAGAATCGGTGGCCGCGTTGCAGCAATTGATTGCGATTGACCGCAACAATTTCGAGGCTTACGATATGCTCGGCCAGACCTACCAATCGGTTGGCGAATACGAACAGGCCAGTCGCGTCTATCGCAATCTGGCAAAGGTGAATCCTGGCAGCTCGGTAGCCCGCGAGCGCCTGGCTACATTGCAGGAGTTGCGTTCTCGCTAGCCAGGTTGGCAGGGACCATCAGGCCCTTGCCAACCTTTTGCTATCGCGCCAGCGTTTGATATCAAGCAGGCGCCGGTAGACCTGGTAGATCAGTGGACGATAAACAAGATCGTGCGTTTCCAGGGCGCGCAGGGGAAATCCGCCAAAACCGCGTTTGAAGAGATAGACGCCCCATAGTTCCTGACCCTCTTCCAGTACATCGGGAATGCCGCGAAAATTGTAATACCAGCAGCCTTTCGCTTTTGCCCATTGCATACCGGTCCATTGCAGAAGATGGTTGGGCATGCGTTCACGATGCTCGTTTGAAGACGCGCCGTACATGTACCAGCTCCAGCGGCCCAGTCGGAGCACGATAATGCCCGCGATGGCCTTTCCCTCATACTCGGCCAGGAACAGTGCTGCCCGGTCATCCTCGCTGAACAGGCGCAACACATCCTCGTAGTGCTCTTTTTTGTGAATAAAAAACAGGTCCCGCTCGCTGGTCGTCTCATACAGGCGATAGAACGTGTCGATATCCGCCTGCCCGTCACCGCGCCGTACTGTCACGCCCTTGCGACCGGCCAGGCGGATATTGTAGCGCCATTTTTCTTTCATGTTCGCCAGCAGCGTCTTCTCGTCCGGGCGAATGTCGAGTACCCACTCATGACGTATGTGCATTGCATAGGGCATTGGCTGAAAACCCTGCTGGCGCAAAGCGGAGAGCCAGGTCGCATCGCCGTCCTGCACGCTCGGCTCGACCTTGAGCATGAACGCATGGCGTTTGCGCGCTTCCACCCTGACATAATCGAGCAGAGCCGTCATGGCCGGCGAGGTGGGATCGTCAAGCACGGGACCGCGCGGCGCGTAAAAGTAGGGCTGGTTCAGTATGGGGGCGCGCGTAACCTGCACTGACATGGCTGCACGAAGCTGTCCATCGTCATCCATCACGCCCACGCGCAGCACTTCCGATGCGCCCAGATGCGGCGCCAGTTCGCCCCATTCATACGACTGCGTGATGTTGCAGCAGGCAGACGACGCAACAAAATCGTTCCACTGCCGGCGGTCGCCAATAATACGAGCTTCCATCAACTCAAGCCTCTTCCTTTTCCTCGGCTTTGCTACCGCTCATTTTACCGCGCGCCGCCCGCTCCAGTTCGATCTTCCGGCGTTCTTTCTGGCGCTGAGTGCGGCGCACCTCCACAGCCTTGCGCCATGCCGCGTAAATCAGCGGGCGATAGACATAATCCTGCGTCGGCATGTTCAGGCGCGAGAAGCCGCCGAAGCCTTTTTTATACTCGTAGACGCCCCACATCTCCTCACCCGGCTCCAGCACTTCCGGGATCGTGCGAAAATCGAAATAGGAGCAGCCACGCTCCCTGGCCCACAGAATGCAGCGGTATTGCAGCAAGTAGGCGGCCTTCAGATTGCGCTTCTGGTTAGAGGTTGCGCCAAACATATCCCAGCACCAGTTGCCGAAGCGAATGAGCATTTTGGCTGCCAGCGGCTCGCCTTCGTGCTCTGCCAGGAAGAGTACCACATCGCCTTTATCGGCGAACTGGCGCAGGATCTCGCGGTGGTAGTCAGGGCCGTGAATGAAAAAATCGTCGCGTTCGCTGGTGATCTTAAGCAGGTTGTAATAGGCGTCGAAATCGGCGTCGCCATTCGCCTCGCGTACCACGACTCCCTTGCGTTCGGCGGAGCGCACGTTCTGGCGCCATGTCATCTTGAAGTTGGCGAGCAGGGCAGCGGGTTCGGGACGAATATCGAGCACCCAGCTCCGCCGTCCATGAACGGCAATAGGATTGG
>JADBKA010000169.1 GCA_014896635.1 Ktedonobacteraceae bacterium | reverse complement strand
TTTCTTCGGTCACTGCTCCGTTCAAACCCGCCGCCTCTTTCAAGAAATGGGGAGATGGAAACAGCGATCACCAACATAAATCGCAACCTGCCGCTCTTGCAAGGTCACGCGATAGTCAGTGATTCCCGGTTGCCCAGACTGATCATACAGGTCAACACTCTGTTGAATGATCTGTCCTATCCCTTCATCTCCAGAGATGAGAAGCCCGTCATCCTGGACCAGGATGGCGTTTCCCCGCGCCAGGAGAGCGAGATACACCTGGTCGCCTTTGCTGCGATAACGCTTCTTCATCTCTGGAAGCAAACAGTGTAAGAGCAAACTGTACGCGGGATTCTGGAGTCGTGTTTTCATATCGGAGAGTGGCAGGCTGGTCAACGGCAACCTGTCATAGTGTGTCCAGTCGATTTTGTCCTTTGATGGTGACACGCCCGGCATCTGCATTTCCATATACGTTGCGCTCAGATTGAGCAAACGACCGACCAGTTCGCCGGTACTGACTTTCTCCACAGAGAGAAACAGGCTAGCCAGAGGTGTGAGCCAGTTGCCCACCAGTCTCCCTCCGGTCTTGAGCTGTTCAAACCAGGCATGAGGGACAGTACGGATACTACAGGTGGACAAGATCCGATCATAAAGAGCATATGCCATCTCGCCAGAAAAGCCATTGCCTGGCAGGACCACCACATTGTGGATAGCTGCACGGGCAAGGTGCTCTCTGGCCTGTTCTGCCAGCGTTGTATCGATCTCCAGACTGATGACTTGCCCTGCCTCATTCCCATGATCGCCGACCAGCTTTCCCAGAAGAGCGGCATTGTAGCCTGTGCCGGCGCCAATCTCCAGTACCCGTTGACCGTGCTCCAGCTCAAGCGCCTCTAACTGCACAGCCATGACAGATGGCTGTGAGGTAGAGCTACTCGGCATTCCCCGCCGGTCAATCTGTGTCACCAGGGCCTCGTCCCGATAGATTTGCTCTTCTGTCGCCTGAACTAGCTCCCAGTCCAGGCTATTGCCGCGCTGCTGGTAATACTGCTGCACAAACAGATGTCGCGGCACCTGAAGAAATACCTTGCGAACCGATGGTGTCAGCGCGCGTCCGAGTTGCTTCTCAATGTTCTGAACCAGCGATTCTGTCGCTTGCACGTTGATCATAGGTGTGTTCCTTCTATCAAAAGTGTTGCCAACGGTATGGTAAAGAGGAATCCCAGTACGACCTTCCAGCCAGCCAAATTGACCAAGAGGATTGAGCTCCAGGAAGACATAGCGGTCCTCTGGCGTAAGGAGCAGATCGATAGCCGCATAGGACAGATGATACGAGCGAGTGAGCGTAAGTAGCGACTGACAAATGTGGTCAGGTAACTGGTGAGGTGTATAGCGCAGTTGTTGATAATCCGCCCGGAAATCAATCTGTGTGGCCTCAGATAGGGGATAGATTGCTGTGGCAAAGGCTTTCTCTCCAAGAATGATGACACGAATATCACATTGTTTGACGATGAACTCCTGAAAGAGGTGCATAGTTGCTGTAACGCGCTGAGCTTCTGCGAGCATCTCACGAGAAACCAGAGAAGTAAAGGTTGAAATAGGCGTCTCATTTTTGTCGCTGTACCAGGGATAGCCCATCAACTTGTAGACAACGCTACCGCCGCATTCTTCATAAAATCGTTTGAACACGTCCGGCTCGTTGGTCACGACACTGCGCGGGATAGCCAGTCCGAGCATGGTGGCGCGTTGTAGTTGTTCCGGCTTGTGTCCAGCAGCCCGTACAGCATCAGGATGATTGACCCAGAGTGCCTGTAACCCACGTAGCCATCCCCAGATTCCTGCATGAGCTTCACGCTGAATAAAGGTTTGTTCTATGCCCGGCAGATCATCACGAGGAAGAATACGAGTAGGACGGCGATACCAGATGCTGGTGATCTCCTCCAGGCGAATCCTGGTGCAGTCGGTAAACGCCAGAAAACTGCACTTGCTCTCGTTACTGATAGAGGCAGAAACCTGAACCTTTTGAGGGAAGTCCCCCGGATCAAAGATGACCCAGGGATGGCCGAGTCGGTCAAACTCGGCCACCAGCCGGGGAACATGGCTGTCGTCGGTGAGGTTTGATAAAATCAGCGTTTTCTTAGTCATCGTCGTCAATACAGTCTAATTTACTCCTGCCATCATAGGTCGTTTCATCACAGGTGCGGGTACTGGCTTCCTCATAATGAGCAGAGACAGGTACATGAACTATGGGAACACGCAAGAATAGCATGCCAAACGGTGAAGTTGGGCGATACTGGATCTGCTCCAATTCAACAGAATGATAGGAAAAGACAGGATCGATCATGAGAACCTCCTTTGCTCTCATTGGTACGAATTCGGAATCCGCTAGAAAATCCCTAGCTCACCTCCCAGGTGATGCACATAAGGATTGCCGGCATCCTGGTGAATCAACTCGTGATAGAGTGCCTGGATCTGGCCTTCCCGCTTCTTCGATTGCATCGCTCTCGCCGCCTGTAATGCTTGCAGTCCCTTCTCAGCACTCCCCTGGATATCATGTTCCTCTTTGAAAATTTGTGCCTCTGTCAGGTGAAAATAAAGTTCCCACTCGCTGATCTCAGGCGTAAAGGCATCCCATGCCAGGATGAGGGCATGGCGCGCCTCTTTGAGCCATCCTCGATAGGGATGCATGCGATGCAGTTGCAGGAACAGCTTTGCACGTTCGTGGTGCGCTCCTGCCAGGTTGAGCTTCAAGAAGGAGTTATCTGGTTCGATCTTCCCTTTATAGACCATGTTGAGGGCTTTCTCCTGCCAACCTCTCGCCTGTTTCTCTAACGTCTCGTCGTTGGCCGCAAAAGGGACAAGAATATTTGCTGACAGCAGGTAGATATTGCCACTCAAAGGAACCCCCAACCTGTCGGTATAGTCGAGAGCTGCCTGGGCTGCCACTCTGGCCTGAACAGGATGTCCCTGTTCATCGTGAATACTGGCCCGTGCATGGAGCAAAAGGGCAAGTATCTCACTGTCTTGCAGCTCGGTTGCCAGCTTGAGCGCCTGGGCATTCACCCGCAGCGCCTCTCTTTTCCGCCCTGGTTCCGTCTCACGATGCTGGATAATCTGTGTTGACAGATTCAGATACTGGCAGAGCAGCCATTGCCAGCCCTCTCTATCAGGTTCAGGGACCTGCTGGATCTTCTGCTCTAGCTTGCGCAGGCGGCGCTCAAAGCGGTCGGCGATGGCTAACAACTTGCCACTATAGAACCATCCCCAGGCCATGATGAGCGTATCTTCATAGTGATAATAGCTATCTTCCTCAACGAGCGCCACCAGATGGTCGGGGAACGCTTCCGGCGGCCCGGCCAGCGCCCCGCTCGGATCTTGATAGACGACCAGGCGCCAGTCGAGTCCGAGCAGGGCCGGAGGGATTTTGAGCATCTTTGCCAGAAAAATGCGCCGTTCGTGATCATGCGTAAACATCGCAGTTTCCCATTCTTGTACGGTGCGTAGCTTGCAGCCTGACGCAAGCGCAAAATCCGCTTGATTCTTGTACCGTTTCTTACGATAAAAGGCGACTACCTCGCCTGTATGTGGTAAAAGGCCGATGCCAGGAGAAAAGTTTCCATACCGTGACCACCAGTAGAGCTGTCCCATGCTGTCCGACTCCTTTTGCCAGGATGCGCTGTTTGTAATCGCCTGATTGTAGTATAAGAAATACACTGACACTTTTCAATAGGGATGATAGCTGTATTCCTGCCGTGAGTCGCAAGAGGAATGCGTTATCTCTTCTCGTTCCTTTTGCCGGTGCTTGCTTTTCGTAATCTCCTCATGATTGTGCAGCGATCATGCCGAAAATTTTGATAGCTATGATATCGTTGTCTCTGCTGCCAATTACAATGGTGGTTCGTTGTTAGATATTGTTCTGCTGAATAGACTTCTAAGTGATATGGCACGTTTTTCTTGCGAACCATCGTTCCCATTCTTGTACGGTGCATGCAATGAAGTGCCATATCATAGGAGTATCTGTTCGATCTATCACTCCTACGCAAAAAACTTTTCATGTAAATATGCAAAGGAAGAAAAAGGAGCATCCTATGCCCGAACAACCCGAAAGTACCCAGTCCGATTCGACCACTTCACAGGCTCCCGTACCCGACACTCCCGGCACGCCCGGCATTCTCCATGACGAAGTGACGCGCCTGCTCAGGCTCATCGAGCACGAGCAGGCCGCGCAGGCTGAGCTAGCGGACGTACAGCCCTCGGTCCCCACAGAACCCATCGCTGCAACGGCCAGCCGGGCGTCGTATCATCGCCTCATCTTCTCCACTGGCCTCTACGTCTGGTATCGCCTGCCCGATGGGGAGATCCCGCTGACGTTGCCGCTGTGGCCTGGCAAAGTCGAACGCTACGATCAGCAGAAGCAAACCGTGCTGGTCAAACCAGCCATCGTCGGCTATGAGCATGAGACCGAAGTCGTGTCCTTGACGCAGGTCGTGGCCTGGTTTCACGTTCACCGGAGCGATGGCGCCGTCAAAGAGGTGCTGCTGCACGCGCCTCAGTTCGAGCAAACAGGTCAAGCAGACAGCCGCTCAAACAGTCAGGCAGTCGATGAGTCAAATAAGTGATAATCTTTCTTTTTGCCAGAATGATTGGTAAAGTTTATTGTGCTGTAATTGCGTTATTTATAGTTAGCGCATCTTCCCTTGCTTTGAGGCGAATAAGTTTTCTTAACTGGATTTGATATTAACCGTGTCTGACAGGAGTATAGGGAGGGAGAGGGTGAGCCAGCATCACCCTGCGGGGTAATTTATGCGGGTGATTGATTGGAAAGATTGGAAAGTCAGAGCGAGAGAATGACTAGAGAAGGTGGAGATGGCGAGCGACTTCGCTGGCCTCTCGGCGGCTGGAGACGTCCAGTTTGCGATAGATACTCTTAACTTGCGTTTTGACCGTATTGATGGAAACGATCAGTTCGCGGGCAATCTCAGGGTTTGTGCGTCCTGCCACGAGCAGACGCAAGACGCGCCGTTCCTGAGAACTGAGCTGTCCGGCCAGTGGAGTTGCAGCCAGGGATTTTCCCTGCTCAGGTGTAAATGCGAGGAGTAGTTTCCGCAAAAAAAGCGGCCAGAGGTTTCTCTCGTACAGTGGGCAATGCGGCCTTGAGCAAGGCTGCCATCTGCTCTCCTTCGTCCAGAAAAGGCCGCAGGTAGCCGACGGGCCGGGCGAGTGCCAGAGCCTCTTCGATTACCTGTTGAGCTTCCTGTGTGCGATGTTCTATGAAGTATGCCCTGGCTGTAAGGAGCAGTATTTCCAGTTCGCTTCTGGTGCGTAATTGATCACGGGCCTGTCCGCGCCAGTGTGCGAGGATTGTTAGAGCTTCCTGTATTCTTCTCTGGGCGATCAGCAGGCGAGCGAGAAGCAGAGCTTCTCGTTCCCGTTGTGCCTCTGTCAGTATTTCTTCTGATGTATCCGCCAGATCCGCCTGTTGAGCGGAAGCCTGTTGTTGTAGAGGAGTGGTATCGCCGGAGGCAGAGGCAAACCACCTCTGCCAGATCTCAATCTCACGTTGCCATTGCGGCTGAGTGAGATGCACAGTGAGACGCTGCAAGAGTTCCTGTGCCTGTGCAGTTTCTCCCTGCGCGTACAGTGTCCGGGCCAGAATTGTTGTTGCCAGTACCTGGAGCAGCTCGTTTCCCAGCTCTCTACTGATGTCATATGCTTCCTGTGCTGATTTTTCTGCCGTCGTCAGTTGATTCCACTCGTAGGAAAGGGCAGCAAGTCCTGTTAATGTAATCGCCCTGTCAAAGCGATCTTCTCCCACTGTATCGAGAATCTGCCGTAAGATCTCGGCTGCCTGGTGCAGCTTCCCCTGTCCGAGATTGATCATGCCCTGAGTGAGATGTGCTGCTCGTATGACGTAGCTATTGCTGCTGCTCTCTATAAGTGTCAGTGCGGTACGAGTGGCTTGCTGTGCTTCTTTGAGCCTGCCGGAGAGCATGTTTTGCATCCCTATGATAAGTAAGCAGCTACTGCGCCAGTCTTTTTCATCGGCAGGCAGAAGAGCGAGTGCCTGTCGGGCGGTACTGATTGACGTCGCCTGATCATTCAACTGCCCGGCGGCAAGGGCGTGCAGGGCCAGAACTTCTCCCAGTTTTTGCCGGTTATTCGTTGCTCGCAGACGTTCTTCGGCGATGCGCAAATAGTGTTCGAGCCGTGTTCGCAGTGCCGGGGTGTGCTGCTCCGTGCTGAACAGCAGTGCCAGCGCATATGCCTGGCAAAGGGTGGGTGATCTCTGAATCGTCTCTTCCGATAAGCATTGCAGCCAGCGCGACAATGTGTAGAATTCGGTGATCTGATAGAAGCTCTGATTTTCGACAAGATGAATAATAAGCCTTGAGGCCCGCTCAGTGTCTCCTGCTGTCAGAGCCGCCTCGATTGCGTCGTCGAACAGCGCATGTTGCTCATACCAGCGGCTGGCTCTGTTCGCAAGCGAGTGTAGCAGTTCTACGCTCATCCGACGGCGAGCTTCATGCTGCATGGAAAATTATACCTTGATAATTGTACACATAAAAATGGCGATGCGCAATTTCCTATAGCACTGCTCGCTAAATAGAGCGGTGAAAAGCCGGCGGCAAGAGCGCGTGTTGAGTCATGGCACCTGCTCAGCACAATCACCATCTTGAGGGAGAATGCCAGCGTTCCCTCGGATCGGATGTCCGCTGCCGGAGCATCCTGCGTGTGATCTCCGTGATCGCTCCCCTTCTATCAAAAGATGAAGCAATGAAAGGCCAGGATACGCTCTTGCCGTCATACTCACTCTAACTCGCCAGCATGAGAAAGCTGTGAGAAAAATCTCCCTCATTTCTCATGTTCTCCTCATGTGCAGAGTGTATAATAGGGCGAAAAATATCTGGACTGGTTGTAGCAAAAAAGCAAATCCTGTGCCGGGATGGAGAGTTGTATGCCATGCGTATCTTAGTGGTTGAAGACCATCCTTCGTTGGGGCCTGACCTGAAAAAGGGATTGGAGCGCAGTCACTATGTTGTGGACCTGGTGACAAACGGAGAGGCGGCCCTTGATCAATGTTTTGAAGTCCCCTATGATCTGATCATTCTTGATGTCTTGCTGCCGGACCTGGATGGCTGGGAAGTCTGTCGTCAGTTGCGCGAGATGCAGCAGGCAGTACCTATCCTGTTTCTGACGGCTCTGGATACCGTTGATCACCGCGTGAAGGGACTGGATCTTGGCGCCGATGATTACCTGGTCAAGCCGTTTGCTTTTCGTGAACTGGAGGCGCGCGTCAGAGCCTTGCTCAGGCGCGATACATCTGCCAGGACGTCAGTGCTGCGTTTTATGGATATTACGCTCGATACACGCTCGCACGAAGTACGGCGCGGCGAGCGCAGCATCCAGCTTTCGCATAAAGAATATATGCTGCTCGATTTTTTCATGCATCATCCCCGCCAGGTGCTCAGTCGCACCATGATCGCCGAGCACGTCTGGGATTATGATGCGGAACAACTTTCTAATGTGATTGATGTCTACATTCGCTATCTGCGCACCAAGTTGTGTGCGAATGGAGAGCCTGATGTCATTCACACGGTGCGCGGTATCGGCTATCAACTCAAGGAGCCTCTCTCATGATCCATCCTTTGCGCGCTCTTACTCCTCGCCCGCTCGGCGTGCGCCTGCAATTAATGCTGTGGTACACGGGCGTTTTCGCCGTTCTCCTTCTGGTTGCCAGCTTTCTCTTCTATAAATATCTTCAGTGGTCGCTGGCCGGTGGGCTGGATGCGACGTTGCAGGTGCGGGCGCAACAGATCGCGGGGGAGATCAGCGACGACGATGGGCGTATCTTCCTACATGATGGAGCAAAAGAGTTTCCCGGTTTTGCAAATGATGTGAGTGACCGGTCGGTTCCGCGCTCCAGTGTGAACAGCGATATCTATGTCCGCCTGCTCAATGTGCAGGGGAAGCCGCTGCATGAGACACCGGCATTTCGTGTGTTACCTGTTATCTCTGCCAGTGTCACGCAGCCGCTGCGAGGTCATCCCTGGGAAGGCACGGTAAGGACGCCGGACGGGACTGAGGTACGGCTGTATAGTAGTGCGCTCTATGGAGAGCATGGACGTCCTTTTGCCATTCTGCAAGTGGGTCAATCCCTCAACGAGCTGCATGATACGTTGCAGCATATTGCCAAAGAGCTGCTGGCCCTGGGCATTATCGTGTTGTTATTCAGCGCGATAGGCAGCTACTGGCTGGCCTCGCGCGCCTTTGCGCCGATTCACCAGTTAACGCGCACCGCGCGCTCGATCCAGTCAGGCGACCTGCGACAGCGTGTGCCTGTGCCACCCGCGCACGACGAGGTCCATTTTCTGGCGGTAACCTTCAATGAAATGCTTGAGCAGCTACAACGCCTGTTTACGCGGCAACGACGCTTTGTAGCCGATGCGTCGCATGAACTGCGCACGCCAGTAACGGTGATTCGCAGCAAGACCGATCTGGCCTTGCTGGAAGAGATGGCGCCTGCTCAATATCAGGCAGTGCTGCGCGAGGTCAATGTGGAAGCCGAGCGACTGGGCCGCCTGATCAGTGACCTGCTGGCACTGGCGCGCGGCGATGAGGGACAGACCCCGTTTGAGCGCGCACCCTTGCGCCTCGATCTGCTGGCTGAAGCAGTGGCCGCCAATGCCGAACTGCTGGCTGCGGAACGAGGTGTGACCCTGCATGTGCAGACGCCTCAACCGGTCACGGTGTATGGAGATGAGGCACGGTTGATTCAGGCAATTATGAACTTGCTGGACAATGCCATCTACTATACTCCTGCCGGGGGGCATGTGACGTTGCGTGTCGAGACGAAAGAACAGCGGGCGCTGCTGACCGTTGCCGATACGGGTATCGGCATCGCGCCGGAACACCTGCCGCATATCTTTGAACGCTTTTATCGCGTCGATCCTGCGCGCGGCACAACAGAACGCGCTAGTAGCGGTCTCGGCCTCTCCATTGTGGAGTGGATCGTGCGGGCGCACGGCGGCTCGATTGCGGTAGAAAGCCAGCTCGGTCAGGGGACGACCTTCACGCTCTCCCTGCCGCTCGCCGCTGCGCCTGTGCAGGCGTCGCAGCAAGAAGTTATGCAGGTGGCGCGCTGAGACATGCTGCTTCTCATTTTCTTTTCATGCAAATCTGGTAAAGTACCTGTATGAAAAGAAACGACGAAAAAATGTTGGTGTGCAAAATGAGGAGCAAGCGAAAATGGCAGTAAAAATAAAAGAATTCTACCAGAATGGTGAATATCTCCAGAAAAATCCCGACTGGCATGTCGAAGCTTCCCCCTGGAAGGCGCAAACCGTTTTGCGCATGATACGGCGCAACGGCCTGGAGCCGCGATCCGTGTGTGAGATTGGCTGTGGCGCGGGCGAAATTCTCAAGATCCTGCAACAGGAACTGGACCCCGCCTGCACTTTTGATGGTTATGAGATTGCTCCGCAGGCCTATGCTCTGGCAAAGCAGCGTGAGAATGAGCGCCTGCATGTTCACCTGGCCGATTTTCTCCAGGAGCGTAATGTCCACTTCGATCTCATTCTGATAATTGATGTGCTGGAGCATTTTGAGAACTGCTTCAGTGTTTTAAGAGATATAAAAGATAAAAGCTCATATAAAATTTTTCTACTGCCACTGGATGTGTCAGTATTTTCGGTGCTACACAACGAATTGATCGACTACCGGCATGCTACCGGTCATCTCCACTTTTTTACCAAAGATGTTATTCTGGAAGTGATCCAGGACGCGGGCTATGAAGTGCTCGATACATTTTATGCGCAGCCGCCGCTAGATCCGACGCCCTGGCAGGCCGTGAAAGGCAACCCTCGCCGCATTGCGCGCAAGGGCATTCGCCTGCTCAAGCGTGGTCTCCAGCGGCTCCCCGGTCGCCTGCTCTATCCGCTGCATCAGGACCTGGCAGTGCGCATTTTTGGGGGATGGCGCTTGCTGGTGCTGGCAAGATAGCGCCATTTCCTTGCCGCTTTTTGAGTGGGATGCGCAGGTTGCCTATGACCATCGCGCAGAGAATGCAGGCGCTCCCGAACCAGGCCAGCAGGCCGAGTCGCTCGCCGGCCAGGTAGCCGAATAGCGCAGTCCAGACCGGTTCAAGC
>JADBKA010000168.1 GCA_014896635.1 Ktedonobacteraceae bacterium | reverse complement strand
CACTGCTTGGCTGTGGCCTGCGTCTTTTCCTGCCACTCAAGACAGGCGGAGTGCAGCACCTGACCATCCCTTTCCATAGTCCAGCCATTGCCTGGTTTCTGCCGCTCTTCACCCGCCTGCGCCTGCTGATGGCTGGCCCGGTGCAGCAAGGCACTCTGGATAAGAAGCAGCGTAGTATCCGGCCTGAAGCGGGAAGGAACAATGGCTGAAGGAACGGTCTAAGCAACATGTCAGATTACTACATTGGGGAAGTGGAGAGTAATGAAACAGCAATCAATGAGAACAGCAGCCCTGAGGTTCGTCTTGCTGATCGGCGTCATGAGCCTGTTCGCGGACTTCACTTACGAGGGTTCGCGCAGCATCATCGGGCCGTATCTTGGCCTGCTTGGCGCAGGTGCGGCGGCTATTGGCATCATTACCGGCCTGGGTGAGCTGCTTGGGTATGGCCTGCGCCTGATATCGGGACGGCTCAGCGACAGAACAGGACAGTTCTGGCCGATTACGATTGTGGGATACATTGTCCAGATGTTCTCCGTACCGCTGCTCGCGCTGGCCGGCAACTGGCAGGTCGCGGCCCTGTTGATTGTCCTGGAGCGCGTGGGCAAGGCCACGCGCAATCCCCCGCGCGATGTGATGCTCTCGTTCGCAGGAAAGCAGATGGGTGGTTATGGCTGGGCTTTCGGAGTACATGAGGCACTGGACCAGGCAGGAGCGCTGGTCGGTCCTCTGGCGGTTGCAGGCGTGCTGGCCTTGCGTGGCCAGTATCAGATTGCCTTTGCCTTGCTGCTCATTCCGGCGCTCATGACACTTGCCATTCTACTGGTGGCGCGCCTGACCTATCCACGACCCGAAGCAATGGAAACGACCCCCCCTGACATACGCACAGAAGGATTACCGCGCGTCTTCTGGATGTACCTGGCCGCAGCAGTCCTCGTGGCCGCCGGTTTTGTCGATTTCCCGCTGATTGCCTATCACTTTGCGCGGACTTCTACTGTCTCCAGCACCTTGATCCCGATTTTCTATGCGGTGGCAATGAGTGTTAGCGGCGGCGGTTCACTGCTGTTTGGGCGGTTGTTCGACCGTTTCGGGATCGCTGTGCTGATTCTTTTGACGCTTCTTTCGGCCTTGTTTGCTCCTCTGGTCTTTCTGGGAGGATTCTGGGCCGCGCTCATTGGTATTGCCCTGTGGGGACTGGGCATGGGGGTCCATGAATCAATTATCCCGGCAGCCGTGGCCCATATGGTTCCGGTGCAACGCAGGGCTTCCGCCTACGGCCTGTTTACAGCAGGCTACGGCATCTTCTGGTTTCTGGGAAGTGCGTTCATTGGTATTCTGTATGGCCTCTCACTGCCGGTCGTGATCGGCTTCTCGCTGATCGCCGAACTGGCCGCTCTCCCATTATTTGTTCTGGTAATGCGGGCGGGACACGATCACCAATAGAGCCGGTTGAGCGTCTCCCACCTCGCTGTAATCTCCCTCCTGACTCGTTCGGCGACGGTGGGGGGAGCTTTCAACACGTCCAGCGCTTCCCAGCAGCCCGTGCGGGCAAGTGTTGCCAGGGCATCGACAATGGTCAGTGCTACGACCAGCGTATTCGGCTGCGCGAGGCGTTCGGCAAGGGCTGTGGCTGCCTGACAATCTCCCAGTCGGCCCAGCGTCTCGCTGATGGCACAGAGCACCCCGCTGTCAGTTTCTTCCAGCAGGCGCTCCATCAAGAGAGGGAGTATCTGGTGATGCCGGCGCTCTCCAAGCAGCCGGGCCGCTAGCTCCCGCATATCGGGAAGAGGATGAGAGAGCGCCCAGAGCAATTTCTGCTCGTAAAGCAGCGGTTTATCAGCAATAAGCGACATCTTGCACTGCTCACAGAGAGTGGTCTCTCTTAGATTGATGGCCCGGCAGGTTGGGCAGAACTGGATCTGTGGCATAGTCCTCTTCCTTCTATCCCCGTAACGTTGCCACTAATCGCTGAGGATTGAGCAGCAGATCAAAGGCGTCTTGTGGACGACGAACCAGGACATCGGCAGCATGCAGTACGCCAGCGGCCAGACCCTCTTCGGCCAGCACTGCCACACCGATAGCAGCCAGGCGCAGCATGCCGACATCGTTCATCCCATTGCCAAAGGCAATGACGTGCGCGGGACCAAGCTGCTCAACATAGTGAGTTTTCTCCTCGCCAGTCCTGATCAGTCGGAGAGGAATTCCCAGGGCCTGCTCAAGCTCTGCTACGTTGCCGTGCGTACCAGCAGTGAGCGCATGGAGCGAAAGATCCTCTGCCAGTCGCGCCAGGCGATCTGCTATGCCAGGAACAGCCTTCCCATCAACGGCCAGCGTACCATTGATGTCAAATACTGCATGTTGTAGCTCAAACACCCCTCGATACGGGATATCCAGTCGTATCATCCAAGCATGTCCTCCTCAGTTGTCAATGATTTTTTTCTTTAAGTGCTGGCAGCGGCTGTGCAGAAGATCTGCTGATATAAGTCTGCACCATAGCTGGTTTGCATTGGCTCTCCTTCAATCAATTGAAACGTTCGTCTCCCATCTGGAAGCCTCTCGGCCCGCAGAAAGAGCGCATTTGCCAGACGTCTGACGTAGAAGCCGTGCGCAAACTCGTAGAGATGCGTCACGAAGAAGACCTTGATGTGCTTTTCCAGCAGTGCCAGCACGATCTGCCGTGCGATCTCCGAGCCTTCTCTTTCATTTGTCGCGGCAAACGATTCATTGAACAGCACTAAGGCATCCGGCTTGATATGATCGACGATATTGCTCATCCTGCTGAGTTCCTCGTCAAGCTTACCGCTCTTCATCGTTTCGTCTTCTTCCCGTTTATAGTGCGTGAAGATTCCAGTACAGATATGAGCGGAGAAAGATACGGCCGGAACAAACATACCGCATTGCATCATCAGTTGAGCCAGACCGATGCTGCGCAAAAAAGTCGATTTGCCTCCCTGGTTGGCGCCGGTGATGATCACAAGCTCTTTCCCATCAGCATGTACACTGTTGCCCACAACGCGTTGCCTCATCGTTAAAGCCAGACACACGTCATATAATCCTGTAAATGTCTGTCTGCGTTCACCGGCAGGCAGGGGTTGGGGGAAAGAGAGTGGTTCTTCTTTCTGGGCCAGTTGCGCTGAGAGATTCAAACAGCCAGTATAAAAAGCCAGCTCGATCCGTAGCATGGTAAAAAAACTGAGAACATGATCAGCGGATTGAGCGAGCGCATTGGCAACGAGGTGAATTCCTCTGTCACGTAATTCCGACAAAGCTCTGGCCCCGCTTTCATCCCGGTCACTGATAAAGAAGGTGTAAGTTGACGGCTTTTCTGCGAAGAGACGCTCCAGCCAGTTCTGTTTTTTGTCAGGTACCCGACGCAACACATAGTCGATGCCTTTGTTGCCCTGTCCCAGCCCGGCGCTGATCAGTACACCATCGGGGAATTTCAGTCTCCTGAGATGCTGCTGGATGCTGGTAAAATACGTCTCGTCAAGCTCTTTATTGAGCATCGCAAAGAACGTACGAAAGCCTGCCGACGTAAAAGCAGGAGCATGTAACTCGGCGATACGTTTGAGTTTTTTGAGTATGCTCACGAACATCTGTAGCACTTCGATTGAGCGACGCAGAAGCGCATCAGGATACTTGCTCAAAAGGCCGAGATAATTCCTTTTCTCACCCTCAATTGCTTCGACTGCAAGCGCATAGATTTCTCTGACAACGCCAGCATTGTTCAAGCAATCCTGCAAAATCTGCTGGCGATAGCGGATGGTCTCTAGATCATTCTGCAAACCAGTTAATACAGCTTTCTTCGCCACATCAAATAAAAATGTGTCGCCAAGTGCCATCGCATTGAAGAGCGTGTGCAGTTCCAGATCTTGCGTCAACTCCTGTGCATTGGCCGGCAAGGGCTGTTGCAGGTCAAAATCTCTGTCGTGATGCATGAGAAACACTTTCATGATATCAGACGCTCCTTTAAACAATGGTAAGTCAGCCGGTACTTTTCGGCAAGAGCAATGGCGTAAGAAAGCCCATCGGCTGGCTTTCTGACGATTTTATAGGTGCGCACCGCCGGATTGTCAGGAACGACCGTACTGACCATACTGACGGTTTTCTCGCTGAACGATGCCAGCTCATCAATAAATGTCACCCAGACACAGAGAACATCCAGTCGGTGTATCTCTTCCATAATCTTTTTGCTCAAGAACACTGCGTCATCCAAAGTGGTAGAGGTGAAAATTTCGTTCAGGATGACAATGCTATCAGGCGTGGCCGTACTGAGGATGTCCCAGATTCTGAGCAGGTCATCTTGCAGTTTGCCTCTGAGATTGACGATGTGTTCTTCCTTCTCAAAATGCGTCAGAAGCCTGTCGAACAGGAAAAGTTGCGCTTTTTTGCCTGGAACGGGACAGCCGAGGTTGGCAAAGTAGTGCAGTTGCCCGAAAGTACGGGCGAAAGTGGTTTTGCCACCCTGGTTCGGGCCGGTCACGACCAGGATGCGCTCCTGCCCTCGTAGAGAAAAATCGTTGCAGACGACGGGTGCGTGTTCGTTGATGAGTTTGTGAGCCAGAGCAAGATCAAAGCTTTCATAAGCATACACTTCTTTCTGTGTGCGGCAGACGTGAGGATAACAGAATGGTAAGCCCGTTCGTTTGATGCGGGCGATATACTCCAGATAGGCGATGTAAAATTGTATTTCCCGGTCAAAAAGGGCGAGTGTTTCATCCAGATAATCTCTGTTTTGCGTGCAATAGTTCTCAAGTTGAGAAAATACGTCAGGATACAGCCTGGCCACCAGTTCCAGGATTTGTGCTTCAACATGGTTCATATCTGGCCATTCATAGAATTTTCTCCGGTAATCTTTTCCTGCTTCCTGTTTGAATTTTGCAAACGTTGCTTCAACCTCGGCACTGTAATCAGATTCATCTTCATACCTGCGCACTCTGACACTGTTTCCCTTGATGAGCAGGCAATAGCGTACTGTGGCCAGGTCGGCCTGGAGCTTCTGTGTCGCCATCAACAATGCCGGGAAACGACCGGCGCTGGTATAGTCTACCAGGTACTGACGGAAGGCCAGAAAACCACGCGCTTGGAGATCGACTTGAGCGAGATCATGGACCAGACCGGTCACAGCATCACAATACACCCCCACCGCGTCCAGAAACCATCGCTCTTTTTGATACCGGTAATAAAGCTTATTCGCTTGAGTAAGATATTCTCGCATTTTACGCATTTTTTGAGAGAACAATATGATATGCTCAAACAGAACAGAGTTCTCGAGTTCTCGCATGATTTCCTGACGATACAAGATTGCGTCGGTATCGTTCAAAGAAGTGTAAAAAAAAGGCTGTAAATGGTATTCCTGTTTACCAGCGGTGAGAGTTTCTACAATCTGATCGATGTGTAAATCGGCAAAGAAGACAGGTGCTTCAAGGGTTTCTGCTTTCAAGCGATCTTCGGCTTTTGTAAAGAGGATGCTCTGGAAAGTCATGGCAAGAAGTCCTCCCGGTTATGACATGGATACATCGCATGGCTTCTGTTCTTCCAGGAGCCGGCCCGTCTCCGGCTGAACGAACATGCTAGCTCAAAACGAGCGGACGATCTGCCTGCAAGCTCTATGCAAGGCAAGCCGGAGCCGAGAGAATTGTTGCCCGCCGTCTTTGCTCTTCAGACGAGCCAGGGTGATTCCAGCAAAACTCAGCAGGATCAAAACTCCTCTCTGGAAACGACGCACAGAAAAAAAGCTGACGGATTCTACATTGTGCCTGTAGAAGCCATCAGCCATACTCAGCGGTTCGGTTCGGGTTGGCCAAAGGGGAGCTTCATCCCTTTCTCTATAAAATAGCACTTGTTGATAAAATTTGCAAGAGATAAATGCTGAGCTTGTGGATTGAGTTGAGCAGGTAAGCCATGCCAGCCACGATGGTAAGCAAGACATTTTTTTGTAAACGAGGACCAGAGGCTTGTATTTCAGCCCACGAAGTCCTCAAGCCAGTTGAACATCCGCTCCTCAGTGAGCAACCGGCCCAATGGTTGGCAGTGGTAGTTTGCCCCTTCTTCGGCACTAAAGGCAACCAGGTCCGCCCGAACGGGGAGCAAGTCCGCTAGCTGACGTGATTGGCCGGGCCAGAACTGCTCGTCAGCCGGGTCGGTGATCAGTAGCGGTGTGCTGATCAGAGCTGCCTGGTCCGAATTGAGCCGGTACTGCTGTACCGCCTGATAGAGGTCGTACCAGTCCTCGTGCTGGTAGGGACGGCTTCGCCAGGTGAGAGTGCGGCGCAGGCCGGGCAGGTGGGTCGCTACCTGCATGTCGCGGTTAAAGCTCACACGGTCGCCTTTCTCAAGCATGCTGCGCATCCCTTTGCTAATGTGTACCGTCCAGGAGGTCGAGACGTCAACGACCCCCGGATCGGCGATAGCAGCGACGAAGCGATGCTCGTAGGCGAGGGTACGCGGGAGCCAGTATCCCCCCTGACTGATTCCATAGCCCGCCAGCCGCTGGGCGTCGATGTCCGAACGGCTGACGAGTGCGTCAACGACCGGGGTCAGTACAGCTTCCCAGTCGGGTCGGAAATGCGTGTGCTCTTCAAAGAGCAAGGATTGCTGACCGGGTCCATCGTAGAGGAAGGCATTCCAGCCGCGAGCAAGTGCGCCGGCTGCGGCCGAGGTCCACAGGTCGCTGATAGCTCCATCGCTGCCATTGGTCACCACAAGAGTGGGGCGGGCCTGTCCAGATGCATCAGGTCGCAGCAGGTAGCCGGGCAAGCTGGTCGTTTCGTACGGGATGGATATTCGGACAAATGCGCCTTGGGAGCAATCGATGAAGGCGTCCCAACAGCGGCGGTGGGCTTGGAAGGTCGCCAGTAACTCCTCGCTGTTCTCCAGAGTTGTTAGCCCGTCCACGGCACAGGCCCAATAGGTCGCCGCCCGCAGGAACCCGGACGACGCGCTCACCAGGTGTTTTGCGGCACGCGCCTGGTTGGCTTCGGCTTCGACCCGTTTGGCGGTTGCCGACCATTCCCTGGCCCAGTCATCCGCGCCGTTGATCCGGGCCACGGTCGCCAGTACCTCGCCGACCTCGCTGGCCCCGCGCACCGCCCTTCCAAGGACGCTGCGCGTCTGGAAATCGAGGGCATGGTCGCTAAAGAACCCGTGCTCAATGATCTTATGGTTACGGGAACCGAATCCTGGCATGAACATCTCTCCTTTCTGATGAGTCTTCCTTGCTCCTGCTTGGAATTCCCAAACCCTGGTAGTATACCATGTTCGGTAAGAGCGCATGCAGGCACTGTTTGCAACCCAGAAACGCGAAGAAACCGAAGCGTTCAAAGAAGTCTATCGCTACCGCGTAGGGTCTCTAGTGAGAAGGTTCTTCCATCGTCGTGATCTGAAAGACCGGGTGACGGACCGCCTCATGCTCAAAAGCCTCGAGTGGCGAGTCTTTCGTGGCATCGAAGTAGGGTCGGGTTGCAGTGGCCTTGAAGAGGTACTGTTTGAGGATAGGAGCCGCCTCTCTGGCTTCCAGTTCTCTCACGGAGATGACCTCAGAACGGCGACCACGGGTGAGCGTTGCCGTTCCTGCTGCCCTGATGTTGCGTACCCACTGCACCTCCCCGTAAGGTGCGACCAGCCAACGCTTTCCCTCCTGCTCAACGAGGAGCACCGGAACGGTATGTGGCCGACCACTTTTGCGACCGCGCACGGTGAGCAGCGACATCGTCCCGATTTTGACGCCGGCACGCAGCAGTGCCATGAATAGTGCGTCTCCTATGCGATCAACGAGAGTGAGATGCAAGGTTTTTGCCATGAATATCTCCTTTCTTGCTCAAACGAATATTCGTTTCTCTCTGTAAGAACACAGAGCTTATTTGAGTTCTCCTTTGTAGTCGTTCTTCTTGACAACATTCACAACTCTCTCCTAGACTATACAAGTTCATGTTAACATGAAGTCAAGTGTATACGGAGAAAAAATGGAGAGATGGAGATGAGTGTGAGTAACCAGAGCGAAGAAATGACAATCGGCGAGCTCGCCGCCCGCTTCGACCTGGCCCCCCACGTCCTGCGGCATTGGGAAGCCATGGGGCTATTGATCCCAGCTGCGAGGGTGAGCGGACGCCGCCGCTATACTCAAGGACATATTGCTCGGGTGGCGATGATCGTGTATGGTAAGCAAGCCGGCTTCGGCCTCAAGGAGCTACGTGAGATGCTCGATGCACCCAATCCCTCGACCCGCAGGGCGCTGGTCGAACATCATCGAGTGGCGCTTCAGCAGCGGATTGCGCAGGCTCAAGCCGCCAAGGAGATGGTCGAGCATGTCCTGAACTGTCCGGCTGAGGACTTCACGCAATGCCCTAATTTCCAGCAACTGATCCAGCGGGTTGCGACGCGCGTTTCCTCCCACGCTCTTGCGAACCTCCCGTCGCAGGCATGGCATACCATGGGGAACAAGGAAGACTGAGGGCGATGCGTCACGACAATAACTGTTTTGCCCTGTCAGGCTCTTGACACTCTCTCCTTTTCTGTGCTATTCTTTTCCCGAATTTCACTGACTGAACATTCAATCAGCAAAGAAAGGGACAGGCATGAAACCATCCACAGCACGCGAGCTACAAGCTGAAGCTCGCCGAAACCAACTCCTTGACCTTGCCCTGGCGCTATTCGCTGAACGAGGGGTAGAGCATGTGAGCATCAAGGATCTGGCAACTGAGGCCGGGGTGGCGCAAGGATTACCTTATCATTACTTTCGTAGCAAAGATGAACTGCTGGTGGCTGTTTTTCAGCGCCACAACCCGCTCCCCCAACTCCGGCAGGTCCTTGCCGAGATAGATGGGCTGCCTGCGCGAGAAGGGCTGGTGGTCTTTGCTCGCCGCCTGTCTGCGCTGTGGCCGGAGAAACGGCTCATCCTGCGACTGGTGCTCCGCGAACTCCTTTCTCCTCGTTCGACGCTGCTTTCCCAGGCGCTGCCGGCAAGGGAAGAGGTGGTCATCGAGCTCTCAGCATATTTGCAACGCCGCATCGAGGCAGGAGAACTCCGGCCCCACCAGCCCTCCATTGCTGTCCATCTGCTGGTCAGCAGTTTGCTGACGCTGGCATTGCTAGAACAACCCGCCGAGCCGATGATTTCTCAGATGGTGGAAATGCTTTTCGAGGGCATACAAGCCAGATAATGATGCTCTCTATTGGCCTTGATGCCTGTTTAATGAGCGAAAAAGCGAAAGCGGTCTCCCCCTCTTTCATCAGTGAAATTTCTGTGAAAGTTGCCTGCTACCGTCGGTTCTGCTGGTAATGCTCTATTTTATCTATCATACTAACACGAAATGCCAGGTATGTGAAAAGGATCAGGAAGCATTTTTATCTGCCATTGCAAGGTTTTCAGGAAAAGAAGGAGGTTCTTCATAATTGCTCTCAAATCGCTCTTTTTTATGATTCTGGCCCTGGCAACCATCATGGGTATCGTTCCCTGGCTTCTGTTGCAGGTATCGGGAGGGGTAACGCTTCTAACCTTCCCTCTCTGGCTGATTGGTTTGTTGCCTCTGCTGGCCGGTCTGGGGAAAGGGACGCTGGCTCCTGTGGATGCCCCGATCTTTCTGGTGCAAGCGGGACCGTATCAATGGGTACGCAATCCCATGTATCTTGCGGTCTTTCTGGTGGTGATGGCAGAGGCCATTCTTTTTCACTCGTGGTTGCTGGCTGGCTATGTCCTGCTGCTGATGGGAATGACCCATCTGTTTGTGGTCAACGTCGAGGAACCCTCACTCCGTCGCCGGTTTGGGGAGAGCTATGAAAGGTATCTGCGCACCGTGCCGCGATGGGTTCCTCGTCGCATCTCGTCGTAGTCGGAGTCTGTCAACTTCGCTAGCCAGGCTCGGTCCTGTTCAGAAGACGACGTCACACTACAAGGCCGATGGATGCTCAGCATATTCACAGTTATATGCATCTTATCCCTTATGGCGTTTGGCTCAGCCTGCTCGATGTCTACTTTCTAGACTTGACTGTAGCGTGCGACTCTCAAAAATGGTTGCCGAAAGCTGTTCATTGCCACTTGAGCTAGCCGCACGTAAGTCATTGATGGTAGCTTCAAATACTCCCGCTTTGAGCCGATGCTCTCGGGCTATTAGAGTGTGTCTGAAGATCAGTAAATCAATAGCGGAAAGGAGCCAGGCGCGTCAAG
>JADBKA010000167.1 GCA_014896635.1 Ktedonobacteraceae bacterium | reverse complement strand
TATGCCAGACGACATCGCCACGCTTGTTCATAGCGATCACGGCGACCTGCTGCCGTTGATTATCCCAGGAGATAACGCCCCGGTCGGCCATCTGGCCTCCGCCGCCGGGATAGAAGACCGTCGCATCAAGCGCAATGTCATCTCCCTCAACGGCCACAACGGTAGCTGTGCATTCGTAAGTAAAGCTATTGGTATGGTAAAGCAGTTTTGTCTTCATAGCAAATCCTTTCGGAAATACATCATAAAAGCCTCTCATCCTGTACAGGGCGAGAGGCATGCTTGAAATACCACCAGGTTTCTGTTAGCATGATGGGCTTGCTGCCTGCTACTGTTCGTCTATCGAATACTCCCACCTTTTGCACATTTCGCAGCAAAGCTCTCGTCCAGGGATAGAAGAGTTTCCTCTGCTGGCTTATGAGCCTGTTGATGAAAGCGCGACACGATGGTGAAACGCTCTGGCACTTCGCCTTACTATCATACCATAGAAGATGCTACAATAGTAGCTGAAAATGGTCAGAGAGAACGCATAGCACCGTTCCTGGCATGTATCAGCGTCCATTAATGAAGTGGTAGATCGCCGGACGTTTGCGCACTGAAACGATGTGCGGTAAAACGCAACTGGCCGGGCGCTTTGCCAGGAAGAATAGCAGAATCTGCAATGGCAGTCAAGGAATATATGAGTAATCTGGAAGCTTTCTATGGACCCAATGCGGGCTATGTGCTGGAATTGTATGAACGGTACTTGCAGGACCCGACTGCGGTAGATGAGGCTACGCGCGCCACCTTTGCCACGTGGTCTCCCGCAGTGCTCACGCAGTTGCAAGTGCCGGGAAGACGCGAGTGGGAGACCACGCGCGCAGCACCAGCCACGCGGCCCGCGCCACAGGCGGCGCATATCGTTGCCGCTGTCGCCCTGGCGCACGCCATCCGTGAGCGAGGCCACCTGGGCGCTCATCTCGATCCGCTTGGCGGCGAACCGCCGGGCGATCCAGCTTTGCGGCCTGAGACACATGGAATACGAGAGGCTGATCTGGCACAGTTGCCGCCTGACATCATCGGTGGCCATGCTGCTGAAGGAGCTAGCAATGCTCTTGAGGCTATTAACGCCCTGCGTGCCATGTATTCCGGCACGATCAGCTACGAATTTGATCAGGTGAAAAGTCCCGATGAGCGCGACTGGCTGCGTGATGCGGTCGGCCTGCGCCTGTTTCATAAAATACCTGGACGTGCGGAAGCGCGCAAATTACTCAAACGATTGACCCAGGTAGAAGTTTTTGAACGCTACCTGCACCAGTCCTACCCCGGCCAGAAACGTTTCTCTATCGAAGGCACCGATGTGCTGGTGCCGATGCTGGATGAGATTATCAATGGGGCGCTGGACTCTGAAACCTCCGAAGTGGTGATCGGTATGGCACATCGCGGGCGCCTGAACGTGCTGGCGCATGTACTGGGCAAGCCGTATGCGGTGATTCTGGCAGAGTTCGCGCATGCGCGGCATGAAGAAGGGGTTCCACTGACCGATAGCTTCGGCTACGGTTGGACCGGCGATGTCAAGTACCACCTGGGCGCCGAGCACCTGCTGGGTGAAGGGGTCAGTGTCGAACTCAAGGTTGTGCTGTCTCCCAACCCCAGTCATCTTGAGTTTGTTGACCCGGTGATTGATGGCATGGCTCGCGCCTCGCAGGAAACTCGCTCCGTCAGGGGCATACCCGTGCAGGACGTTGATCGCACCTTGCCGGTGATCATTCACGGTGATGCCGCGTTTCCTGGCGAAGGTGTGGTGGCCGAGACACTGAATCTGTGGCACCTGCATGGTTACTGGGTAGGCGGAACCATCCATATTATTCTCAACAACCAGCTCGGCTTTACCACCGAGCCGAAAGACAGTCGCTCCACGCACTTCGCCAGCGATCTTGCGAAGGGCTTCGGCCTGCCCATCATCCATGTCAATGCCGATGATCCTTATGCCTGTCTGACTGCGGTCCGGCTGGCACACGCCTACCGTGACCAGTTCCACAAGGACATTCTGGTGGACCTGGTAGGCTATCGCCGCTGGGGACATAACGAAGGCGACGAACCGGCTTTTACTCAACCGCAGATGTATGAGATCATTCGCTCGCATCCAACGGTGCGCGAGATCTATGCGCAGCGCCTCGTCCAGGAAGGTGTACTGCCGGGAGAAGAGGCCGATGCGATGGTCAAAGAGGCTTTCGCAACCCTTGAGCAGGCCAGGCGCGAGGCCGATAGTGGCACGTTTGCTGAAGAAAAAGAGGAAGAGGCCGATGAGCGGGATGGACGGGATGGGCAGAATGGCTATCCCGTCGAGGATGTGAGGGTGCCACCGGTCACCGCCGAGCAATTGAAAGCGTATAATGCAGAGTTATTGCGCTGGCCTGCTGGCTTCACGCCCAATCCCAAACTGACACGCATTCTCCAGCGCCGCGCCACTGCCCTGGAGCAGGATGGCGTTATCGACTGGGGGCATGCAGAAACCCTGGCTTTTGCCACGATCCTTGTCGGCGGTATCCCTATTCGCCTGACCGGCCAGGATTCTGAACGCGGCACTTTTAATCATCGCCATGCTGTGCTGCACAGCCAGGAGCACAACGAGATCTACATTCCACTGCAACATCTCGCAGAGGCGCAAGCCTCTTTCTCGGTTTTCAACAGTCCTCTCACTGAGACGGCGGCTCTCGGCTTTGAATACGGCTATAGCGTCAAGGCGCCTGATGCGCTGGTGTTGTGGGAAGCCCAGTACGGTGACTTCGCCAATGTGGCCCAGGTGATCATTGATCAGTTCATCTCATCCGGCCACGCCAAGTGGCGCCAGGATAGCGGCATCGTGCTGCTGCTGCCGCACGGCTATGAAGGCCAGGGACCTGACCATTCCAGTGCTCGCCTGGAGCGTTATCTACAGCTTTCTGCGCAAAATAACTGGCAGATCGCTAACTGCTCGAACGCTGCCCAATACTTTCACCTGCTGCGCAGGCAGGCGTACTCATTACGTCAGGAATGGCTGCCTCGTCCGTTAATTATCATGACACCGAAAAGTTTATTGCGCCATCCGCTGGCTGCCGCGCACCTGCAAGATCTGGTCGCGGGTACGTTCCAGCCTGTGATTGATGATGCGCGGGCGCAGAAGCGTGCGGACCGTATCAGGCGGATCGTGCTTTGCAGTGGAAAAATCGCCATTGACATGCTTGGGCATAAAAGTCGTGCGCAGAACGAAGATGTCGCGCTTGTGCGTGTCGAAATGCTCTATCCTTTCCCTGAGAGGGAAATCAAGCGCATCCTTGCCAGTTATCCTCATGCGCGTGAAGTGGTCTGGGTGCAGGAAGAGCCGCGCAACATGGGAGCATGGAATTATATGTTCCCGCGTCTGCTGCGCGTACTTGAGAGTGACAGGCAACTTGACGTTGTTTCGCGTCCTGATCGTGCCAGCCCGGCCACCGGCTTCTGGGATGTCTATATGGTGGAGCAAGAGCAAATTATCGCGCAAGCCTATGGCCTGCCGCTCAAACAATCAGGGGGAAAATATGTCCGTTGAAATTCGTGTTCCTACATTGGGGGAATCAATAGTTGATGCCACCATCGCCGCGTGGCGCAAAAAGGAAGGCGAGCCTGTCCAGCGAGGTGAGACGCTGGCGGAACTGGAAACCGATAAAGTTAATGTTGAGGTCTCTGCCGGGCAGGCCGGGACGCTGCAAAAGATCCTCAAGCAGGAAGGAGATACTGTCACAGTCGGCGAGGTAATCGGCCTGCTTAACGAGGAGGCAGTCCCCGCCTCCAACGGCGCTGCCGCTCAAACTGCTCCTCAGACTGCTCAACAGACTACCTCACAGGCAGCTCCACAGGCAGCTCCACCGGAGGTGCAGAACCGGCAGCCTGCTGTGCCGCAGGTGGCAGGGCAGCGTCCGCCTTCTCCCCTGGCGCGTCGCATTGCTGCTGAACATAACATAGATATCTCGAAGGTACAGGGAACAAGTCCGCATGGCCGTGTCACAAGAGAGGATGTCATCTCCTATCTGGAGCGGAGTGCGCAGCAACCTGCTGTTCCTGCTTCCGCTGCTGTGTCAGCGCAGGCGGTGCCATCTTCTGCGGCTCCGGCTCCCGCTGTGCCGATTCCCCCGCCCTCTGTAGCGCAGGGGAGACCGGAGGAGCGCGTGCGCATGTCGCGCCGGAGGCAGACGATAGCGCGGCGCCTGGTTGAGGTGCAGCAGACAGCGGCGATGCTCACCACCTTCAACGAGATCGACATGAGCAAGATCATTGAACTGCGTCGCCGGCGCAGAGAAGCGTTTAAGGAGCGATTCGGTGTCTCGCTTGGCTACATGTCCTTCTTCACAAAAGCTGTTGTTGGCGCGCTCAAAGCTTTCCCTTACCTCAATGCTGAGATTCAGGGCGATGAAATGGTGATCAAGCATTATTACGACATCGGCATCGCCGTTGGTTCCGAAGAGGGACTGGTTGTTCCTGTTGTGCGTGATGCTGACCGTAAGAGCTTTGCCCAGATCGAGCGCGAGATTGCCGATCTCGCCGAGCGTGCGCGCTCCGGCAGGCTGACGCTGGCTGATTTACAGGGCGGTACCTTCACGATCACCAATGGCGGCGTCTATGGCTCGCTGCTCTCGACGCCAATCCTCAACGGTCCTCAGGTTGGCATCCTGGGCATGCATAACATCGTGCAGCGTCCTGTTGCTGTTAACGGACAGATCGAGATTCGTCCTATGATGTATGTAGCCCTTTCTTATGATCACCGGATCGTTGATGGGAGTGTATCGGTACGTTTTCTCGTCAGAGTCAAAGAACTGCTAGAGGACCCTGAGACCCTCTTACTCGAAGGCTAAGGTGGGACAGGATAGAGGGGAGGGGTGAGGAGCATTCGCTCCTTGCTGACACATAGCCGGCTGTGCGCCGGTTCCCGCTATGTGGAGCGAGTCTCCTCACAATCCTTTTTGCTGTCAGAAGTGGCAGTAAAACTTTGCGATAGTTGGGGAAAGATTGGGTTTCTCTCGACAGAGAACGTCCATAACTGTATAATCAGAAGTACGTGGAGTCGCATCACTCGCCTTTTGTTACTGTATCAATTCAATGTGGATAAAAGCAGGAGAGCAAAGCTGGCAACATCTAAGAAAAAAGCTTTAAGGGAGACCGGGGAGAGTGAAAGAGAGGAAGTTTGCCAGAGGTATGCAGTCAGGGATTATCCATGCTCATCAGGCAGGGAATGGGAATAACGATGTCAGAGAATAACAATGATCTCAACTCGCTGGTCGGCAGGACGCTAGGCCAGTTTCGTATTGTCGAGCGGATCGGCGCCGGTGGTATGGCGATGGTGTTCAAAGCGTATCAGCAGACACTTGACCGTTATGTTGCGATCAAGGTGCTGCCCGCCTATCATGCGCGCGATCCCATCTTTGTCAAACGCTTCGAGCAAGAAGCTCGCTCTGTGGCAAAACTGGCGCACCCACACATTGTCCAGATTCATGACTTTGGAGAAGAGGATCATATCACCTACATCGTCATGGAATATGTCGATGGTGGGACGCTCAAGGATCGCTTGAAGAGGCCGCTGCCCCCTGCCGAAGCGGCTGATTTTATCATCCAGGCCGCCGAAGGATTGGATTGCGCGCATCGCAATGGCATTGTGCATCGTGATGTCAAACCCGCTAATATGCTGCTGCGTAGGGACGGCCATCTCTTGCTCTCCGACTTTGGTATTGCCAAGATCCTTGAGGGAACAACCAACCTGACACGGGCGGGAACCGGCATCGGCACTCCCCAGTATATGTCACCTGAACAGGGCGTGGGACAGAAGGTTGACCGGCGCAGCGATATCTACTCGCTCGGCATTGTATTTTTCCATTGCCTGACCGGTCATGTCCCTTTCACCGGCGATAATCCACTGACCATTACCATGAAACACCTGAATGAGCCGCTGCCGATCGATCATCTCCGAATGGCTGGCGTACCTGGCCCGATTATCCAGGTTATCCAGCGCATGACTGCAAAAGCTGCTCAGGACCGCTACCAGACGACTGATGCACTAATCGAAGCACTGGCGAATGCGTTGGCTGCCTCGAATATCATGTCACCTCGCCTGTGGCGTGGGGCTTCCTTTATCGCTGCTCAACCATCTGCCCCTGCTGATGTCAGAGGTGTCCCTTCGGGACAACTGGCTGGTGCTGGCGCTGCTGGCGCCAGTCCTGCCTCACATAGTGGTCTGGCAAACTCTCCTGCCTGGAAGGGAGTGCCGTCCCCGTCAGCTCCGTTGCCGGTATCCCCTGTGACACCGGATCAGCCACAAACACCTTCCATTGTCTGCTTCCGCTGCGGAACTCCTAATCCCGGAACAGGAATCTATTGTACAGCCTGTGGGTACGACCTCTCTAACAAACAGGCCAGCGAGGATACTTACCTGGGACCGAATGGGCGTCCGGTCCTGGCATTGCTCTCCTTTCAGAATGGCCCGCTGGCCGGGCGCTCCTACCGCTTTCATCAGGTTGTGACCACCATCGGGCGTACGAACGGCAATAATCTCGTCATTGGAGGACAGACTGTTTCTCGCCGTCATGCTCGTCTCTGGTTTTCTAATGGTCGCTGGTTCCTGGAAGATCTGGGCAGTTCCAACGGGACGCTGGTCAATAACCAGCGCATTTACAAAGCGGTCGCACTCAATGATGGGGATGTCATCAATTTTGGCGATGAAGTCGTGGTATTTGATATCATCTATGGCTCCTGAATAGCAAAGAAAGGCCAACCGTGTATGAATCCTCTGACGCAGATTGCTCAGCAAGTATTGTTAGGGAGCGCCGTGAGGCAGAATCACGCGCTTGAGCATGCGACTATTGTCCTGCTTTCCAGAAAATATCCTGAGGGACGCCTCTCCGGTATCTCCTTTGCGACGGGTTTCTTCGTCTTCGGTGATGTACCCGCCGAAGCGATTCAGCCTGCTGCCCAGGAAGCATTGCACCTGCTACGTACAACTCAACCCGAACTGGCGGTCCACGAACGCTGCGGGACAAACCTGGCAGTCTCCGGCCTGCTGACGGGTCTTTCTGCAATGGCCGTTGCGCGGCTGCGCCGTCCCTATGGCACTGCCAATAATGTGATCCTGGCGGCAACCGCTGCTCTGGTGCTGGCGCGTCCCCTGGGCCTGCTAGTCCAGCGCCATGTGACAACACAGACGCCCAGTTCTTCCATGCGCATAGTGAATGTGACACACAGGGAGTTCCTGGGAACAACTGCCCATTTTGTGGCTACAGAAAATCCCGAAGCCGCAGGACTATTCTCCTAAAGATTGCAGAAAGGCAGATACATTGATGGAACAGGATCGCAGTCGTTTTCTGGTTGAAACATCCTGGCTGGCCGAGCATCTCAACGATGCTACTGTGCGCATCGTCGATATGCGCGGCTATGTGCGCACCGTTGAGCGCGACGGCGTGCAGGACGCGACCTATGTTGGCGCGCCCGAAGAATATGAGCAGGGGCATATCCCCGGTGCGGTCTACATCGACTGGAGCAAAGATATCGTTGACCCCGATGATAGTGTAGAGGCCCAGATTGCGCCACCTGAGCGGTTCGCTGAGGTACTGGGGCGCCTGGGCATCGGCGATCAGCACCTGGTCGTGGCCTATGACGCGCACCCGGCTTCGCAGTTTGCCACGCGGCTGTGGTGGGCGCTCAACTACTATGGGCATCCGCAGGTCGTTGTGCTGAACGGCGGCTTCCTCAAATGGCAGCGCGAAAATCGCCCCCTGGAAAGTGCCATTCCGTCCTATCCGCGTGCAACTTTTACGCCGCGTGTACAGCCCCGGCTGCGTGCAACGGCTGAAGATGTGCTGCGACTCCTCGGTCAGCAAGGTATCCGGCTGATCGATGTCCGCGATACCGGACAGTATACCGGCAGTGTCAGGCGCGGTCATGGACGTGCCGGACGCATTCCTGGCGCGATTAATCTGCCGCGTGAAGAGTTGATCGACCCTGCCAGCGGCACATTTAAAAGCAGTGAAGAATTACAGCACGTCTTCTCGGCTGCCGGGATCTCGCCGGATCAGCAGGTCGTAGCCTATTGCAACGGGGGAGTGGCCGCGACGACAGTGCTCTTCAGCCTGGCGATGCTCGGTTATCCTGATCTGACCAACTATGATGGTTCCTGGAACGAATGGGGCAGCCGTCCTGACCTGCCAGTCGAGCTATAAAAGCGGAGATCGCCGTGTTATTCACCAGGACGTTCGGCGATCCGGCATCTCCTGCGATAGTCTTTTTACATGGCGCGGGACTCAGCGGACGCATGTGGCAGCCGCAAATGGAGCGACTGCCTGGCTACTATTGCCTGGCGCCAGATCTACCGGAACAGGGCAAAAGTCTCGGAGTCGGTCCGTTTCGCCTCGAAGATGCTGCCAGGCGCGTGATCGAACTGATTGATGAGCATGTTCGCGGCAAACGTGCTCACCTGGTCGGACTTTCCCTGGGAGCAGACCTCGCACTTGCCATAACACAGATTTTCTTCTATTGTGCTGGCAGAAGTGCAGTGATGTGATGAGCGAGCGCAGAGAGACCACTGTGAGTGTGGAAGACGTTGCCAGTGAGCAAGAAGGTCATGACGATAAGCAGGAGTACGAGAATAGCCGCGACAATGATGATCAGCATTGGCGTGATGGTGAAACCTGACCTGCCTGTGTTGCTACTGGCTGCTGAGGCGCTCTTCCCGTTTGGAGGAGTTGGAGGCATCTGGGGCATAGGAGTCATTGCGGGTAGCGACGGCGCCTGCGCGGGAGCGGGTGGTGGTGTTTGAGGAGTTTGAGGAAGATGTGGCGGGAGCATGCCCTGGCGCCCGGCTGGCGGCTGTACCTGCATCTGCATCTGTAATCCGTGAGCAGATTGGGCAGGGGACTGAGCGACAGTAGTTTGCTTTGGGGGTTTATATTTGACTACCACTGTTTCTTCGGCTGAAACGTCACGTGGAGCACTCAGGGAAGCCGGAGGAGTTGAGGGGACCGGGGGCGCTTGTGATGCCGAAGAAGAGGGTGGCATGCTATTTTGCTGCCTGTTGCTTCCTCTGTTCCCTCCCAGCGGCGTGCCACAGCGTGGACAATAGGCAGCGCGCGGGGCCAGGGGCGCCTGGCAGCGGGGGCAGCTATCAGCAGGGATAGGTGGGACAGATGGAGGTGGGGCAGGCGGGTTTGCCACCTGCCTGCCCTCTGAACCCTGCTGCTTGGCCTGCTCTTTCTGAGAACGTAAGACTTCGTAGATTCCCGGCAGATCCGGCTGTGTGCTGTGCGGATCAACCTTACGCGAGGACGAAGGCGGCTGTGGTGGGGGGGGCAGCGCCGCCAGCACGGCTTTCAAATCAGCGGCAAAATCAGAGACATACTGATAGCGCCGCTCCGGCTTCATCGCCATTGCTTTATGGATGATTCTGTTCAGCCTGTCGAGCAGTTCCGACGGAAGTGTACCAAGCTGTGCCACATGCCTTGAGTGGCGCGGGGCCGGCTTTGCGGGCTTTGAAATGCCCAGCCTGAACTGGCGTGCCTCGGCAGCCTCACCGGCGCTTTCTGGTGGATTGCTTGCCAGGCGCTCTTGCAATGTTGGCAGATCCGGTTTACGCTGCTGAAGCGACTCATTGCGCTTGGAAACGCTGGGCGGTTCCTGCGCGAGCAGGGCAAAATAGAGTGTTGCGCCCAGTGCATAGATGTCAGAGCGGGCATCGGTGCCACTGCCGCCGGGATATTGCTCTGGTGGAGCATAGCCGGGTGTTCCCTGGTGGCGAATGAAAAACAGAGTCCTGGCGCCATCTGCTGCCGCTTTCGCATTGCCGAGATCCACCAGAATCGCCGTCCCGTTGGGAGTAATACGGATGTTATCAGGTTTAATATCGCGGTGAATAACGATAGGATACTGGCTGTGCAGGAACATTACGGCGTCACAGATAGAGAGCAGCCAGCTAAGGATCTGTGCGATGGGAACAATCTCGTTGCGCTGTCGCGTCATACGCAACAGATCGGTCAGATCGCGTCCTTCGATGTAGCTGAGCACAATGTAATAGCGCCCATGTTCCATGAAGGCATCCAGAAAGGCCGGCAAGTTGGGATGATGCAGCTGGCTGAGCACTGCCGCCTCGTGCTTGAGCTGCTCCTGGCCAGTTGAGCCGGTCACTAAATATTCTTT
>JADBKA010000166.1 GCA_014896635.1 Ktedonobacteraceae bacterium | reverse complement strand
CGTCCAGGCGAGCACTCAACAAAATTGAGTCAATCTTTCCACCGCAGAGTTCAAATAGAGAAGGTTTGCTTCGTTGAAGCAAGCCTTTTTCTTTAACAATAGGATCTCCCATGCTAGTCGATTTTCATACACACATCTTTCCACCTGACATCTGCCAGCAGCGCGAGCGCTATTGTCAGCGCGATCCCTGGTTCAGTATGCTCTACAGCAACCCTCGTATACACCTGGCGACCGCTGATGATCTAGTGGCAGAGATGGATAGATCTGGTGTGGATGCCGCTGTAACTTTTTCCTTTGGCTGGCGCGATCCTGGCTTGATAGAAGAGACAAACAGCTATGTGATAGAAGCGATGCGCCGTTATCCTGGTCGCATCTATGGCATGGCAGTGGCGCAGCCAACGACTGGAAAGCATGCAGTGCGCGAACTGGTGCGCTGTGCCGAAGCCGGTATGATCGGACTGGGCGAACTGATGCCGCATGGTCAGGGCTACCGGCTCTCTGACGTTGCTTTACTCTCACCAATTATAGAAGTGGTACGTCACTACCGCTTACTTGTCCTCTCGCATTGCAGCGAACCTGTCGGGCATGACTATCCCGGCAAGGGAGATGTCTCGTTGCAAGATATCGTTGCGTTCCTCACCGCCTTTCCTGATGTGCGCTTTATTGCAGCCCATTGGGGAGGAGGTCTTCCTTTTTATTGCCTCATGCCGGAAATTCAACATATCACGGCCAATGTGTGGTATGATACAGCCGCAACCATTTATCTGTATCGAGCGACTGTTTTTCCTATAGCAGTACAACTGGTTGGTGCCGAGCGCATCCTCTTTGCAAGCGATTATGGGCTGTTACGTCAGAAACGAGTGATGGATCATATCAAGCAGTCTGGCCTGGATAACGAGTCACTGGAGAAAATCCTGGGTGAAAACGCGCGCCGCCTCCTCAACATAGGAGGAGAGTAGTGCTATGCGAGTCATCTCATTGGCAAGCAGTAGCAGTGGGAATGCGCTACTGGTCGAAGCCGGGCCGCTGGGCCGAACAAAGTTGCTGGTTGATGCAGGATTGAGTACACGGTTACTTCTAGAGCGCCTGCGGCTTGCGGGTGTTTCTCCTACGCAATTACAGGGTGTTCTGATCACTCATGAACACAGCGATCATGTGCAGGGTCTGCCCACGCTGATGAAGTATTATGCGCTACCCGTGATCACAGACCCGCGCACGTTTCGCTCTCTTGTAGAGAGTATGGCTGCCGGCGCGTGGAGAACCGAGGCAGGGAATCTCAGAGCTATTGAATTCGCTGTACACGATGTTATTGCTGGTGATGTAGCAATATCCTCTTTTCATGAAAATTTCTCTATGAACGGCAAAAAGATAGCCCGGCAATCTATGCTTCCTCTTGCTGTGGGTGGGAGTTGCACAGTTGGTGATATCGAAATAACTTCTTTTCCTGTTTCGCATGATGCGGTCGCTCCCTGTGGGTATTTTTTAAGCACTGGCGGCTGTCGCGTCTGTATCGTGACTGACAGCGGGGAGGTAACGCCTGTGATGCTGGAAGCGATACAGCAGGCAGATCTGCTTATCCTCGAAGCGAATCATGATCGGGAGCTTCTTTTGCGTGGTCCCTATCCACAGCGCCTGAAGCAGCGCATACTCAGTCCGACCGGGCATCTCTCCAACCAGCAAGCGGCTGAAGCTTTGCTCAGAGCCTGGCGTTTTGATAGCGTGCGCTGGCTCTGGCTGGCGCACCTGAGCCGGACGAATAATACGCCGGATCTGGCATTAAACAGCATTCGGACCTCCTTACGGGCGGCAGGGGCGAATCTGGCCCAGATCCATATTTCAGTGATGCCGCCCGATATGGGAGCTATGTGGGATTCAACACAGGTCTGGTCAGCTCCGCTGCTGTGGGATATGTCCGGCTAACTGCGCTGTAGATCTACAACCCGCTCCTCTGTGTCCTCTGCCATTGCCCGGCGCACACGTTGTATCGCCGGAACCGCTTGCAGCGATTCAAAGAAGCCAAGAGCTAGCTCAAAGTGACGGTGAGCGCGCCCGATATCTTCGCTGCGTTTATTCCTTTCAGCCGGAGCATACTGGCTGGCACGTCTCTGGTAGAGTATGCCCAGGTAGTAGAGCGTGTTGCCGCGTTCCCAGGGGAGATCGAGATCTTCGCAGTATTGTAGTGCCTGGCGTAGATCGTTTTCTGCCTGTTGCCACTGCTGCTGGCCTATATACATATGGCCACGCGCCCGCAAAGCTACTGCAAGGCTCTTGTGCGCCCCCGCAGCCTGCGCCTGCTGGATTGCACGCTCGCACATTGCGGCCTGTGCCTCGGTCGTATCGCCGGTAATAACGAGTAACTCCGCCAGTGTAGAGAGCACTTCCGGGGAAGGGAATGGCTCGCTGCTGCGTACTTTCTCTTTGTAGGTTGCCGTTGCGCGTTGCCAGTCTTCACGTGCCAGGTAGATAGCGTGCATTCTGGCTTCCTGCTGCTTCGCTGCTTCGTCGGTAGGAGCAGATTTTCCCTGCTGGTTGAGCAGGCGCTGGTACTGGCGAGTATAGTACTCGCCTTCTTCCTGTCTGCCGGTGCGATAAGCGATAGTTGCCAGTGTCTCCAATGCCCAGCGCTGCCGTTTTTCGTCCTGCTGATATTGCTCAATCAAGTGCAGCATGTCATGCGCAACCTGTGTTGCATTCTCCCAGCGATTCCAGGAACGCCAGGCCCTCATGCGCCCGGTCATGCTGGAAAGCAGCATATTCGGGCTTTCCATCGTCTGAGCGATCTTCCAGGCCCGCCCGAACCATGTGAGTGCGGTGGCATAGTCTGCGATCTGCTCATGTACCCTGCCAAGCGAAATGTAAAGATCGTAGATTTCTTCGCGGTCGATGAGACGATCTACCAGCCGCTGGCGACGATGCTGGAACGTGTGAGCTTCGTTATAGTGGTGATGCGCACTGGCAGTGAAGCTTGCTGCATCCAGTGCCAGAGAAAGCGTTGACGGGTCATCGAGCTGTTCCGCCAGGCGAAGAGCTTGCTGGCTGTTGGAGATCGCCTGCTCTATCAGTTTCGCTCTCTCTGCGGGCGTGGTGCTTTCCATCTGGCGAATGTACCAGAGCGCCTGGTAGGTGAGGAAGGACACACGTTCACTGCTTACCTCATCCTTTTCGAGGAGCTGTAATCCCGCGTCGATATACGCACGTATCTCTTGTGGGTCAGGAGTGTTGTCAAAGTGAGCCAGCCAGCGCGTGGCTGGAGCCGCCATACGTTCATAGAGTGTGAGCAATTCTCTATCCGTCAGAAGTGAGCGCTCCTGCTGTGCCAGGTGCAGGGCCTGGCGGTACTCCCGTAAAGCTGCCTCCATGTTCCCACGCTGGACATAGGCATCGCCCAGCTTCATGAACATTTTAATGTGTTCCTGAGAACCAGCTCCGCTCTCTGCAAGCAGATCGAGCGCATCACTGTAAGCTCCGATAGCCCGCAGGGTTGAATAGCTGTGCAGGGCCTGGTCTCCTGCCAGGATAAGATAAGCGATAGCCCGCTGGCGGAGTTCCGCTCTGGTCAACTGAACCGGTGTCTCCTCCCCCGTCGATGTGGCTGTGGAGAGGGATGTGTACTTGATCTCGATGGCATGCAAAGGAAGAGCTGGCGACCAGGTGTTCAGGGCCTGCCGGTAATGGTGAGCCAGGAGTTCAATGAAGTTCTCCCGCCGGTCGGCTATTTTTTCTTCCAGCCAGAGAGCCAGGTGCGCGTGCTCCTGTGTGCGGCGTACGCGCGGGATGTTATTGTATACTACTTCACGGATCAAAATATGCTTGAAGCTGAAATTGCGGTCGTGCTCCATCAGGCTGCGCGATGGTTGTTCGACTTCGAGAATGAAGTCGCGGTGGACCAGCGATGCCAGCGCGTCCAGCACGGTAGCGGCGCTGATGCCCGTTGCCAGTTCCAGCACTGCTGAAAGCCAGAAGGTGCGTCCAATGATGGCTGCATGTTGTAAGATGAGCTTTTCTGTAGGATTCAAGAGATCAACACGCGCTGCAAGCACTCCCTGAATAGTATCGGGAACACGCGGCAAAGGTAGCAGGTAATGCGCATCGAGCAAATTATCTTGCAGGTGCTCAGCAGGCACTGCCAGGTCGCTCAGCAGTTCGCTGTAGGGGCCGGGGCGCCAGCGGGTTGTCTGGAGAGTGGCATCTTCTTCGGGAACGAGAATGCCCTGATCAATGAACATGCGTACGATCTCCTCGACAAAAAACGGATTGCCCTCGGCGCGTGCCAGAATGGTATTGCGCAGCACTTCTGGCAAATCATCGGTGTTTAACAGCGCATCGACGAGTTCGCTGCATTCTTCCTGGGAGAGCGCTTCCATCTCGATAGTGGTAAAATTACGCTTGCCACCACCCCAATCGTGCCTGCGCTCAAAGAAGTCCTGGCGGGCCGGGCAGAGGAAGAGGATCGGCGCATTAGTGATGCGGTCGATCAGGTATTCCAGAAATTCGAGCAATGCCTCATCAGCCCATTGCAGGTCTTCGACGACAATGATAAGGGGTTGTTGTTCGGCCAGTGCTTCTAGCAGCACGCGCCAGGCGCGCAGCAATGCCACCTTGGGACCTCTCTGTTTATTGCCTGTGCCATGCGAACTTAGTTTGGCTGTAGGTTTGAATTCCGGGTAAGTGTCTATCCTATCGAACCTATCGTTCAGTCCCCTACCAATATGACGTTTGATATTACTGGCAATATCTTCTGCCGATTCTGCTCTTTTTGCATATGCAAGTGTGCTACGTACGAATTCCAGTAAACGTCTATCCAGATCCTGATTGCTTTCATCTTCACATACATCCAGTAACGAGCGCAGAATCTCGACAAGCGGCCAGTAGGTGATACCTTCTCCATAAGGAGGGCAGCGGCCATAGAGCAGTTTAGGAGAAGCACTCGATTCTGGAGCCGAAACTCTTTTTGCTGCTTCCTGTTCGCGTATAATGAATTCACGCACTAAACGCGATTTCCCTATACCGGGCGCGCCAAGTAGTGTAATCAGATGAGGACGGCGTTCCGCCTGTACACGTGCATAGTTGGCATGTAAGAGCATGAGTTCCAGCGTGCGACCAACCAGCGGTGCCTGGCGGCCCTCGATACCGCGTGGATGCTGCGCGATGGTGGCTGTTCGCTGGCGCGGTCCCAGTACAACGTATGTTGGCAGTGGTTCTGGCTTCCCCTTCACATACAGTGGTGCGAGCGCGCGGAACTCGAAGACATCGCGGGCAGAGAGGTACGTGCGTTCCCCCACAAGGATTGTGTCGGGAGCTGCTGCCTGCTGGAGACGCGCCGCAGTATTAACGGCGTCGCCAGTGATCAGAAAGTCCTGACGCTGGTAGGTGGCGCTGGGAGCGGCAACCTCGCCTGTGTTGATGCCGATGCGCATTTGCAGGCGCGTGGCATCGGACATCTGAGCCTGGCGTGAATCGTTGAACTGGTTAAGTGCCGCCTGCATATCTAGAGCTGTGCGAATGGCGCGGTCGGGATCATCTTCGTGCGCGATAGGTAAGCCGAAGACGGCCATCACGGCATCTCCGATATACTTCTCTACAGTGCCGCCGTGTTTGCGTATCTGCTCGGCCATCAGATTGAAGTAGCCCGTCAAGATTGCGCGCAGATCTTCGGGGTCCAGTCTGTCGGCCAGAGGTGTCGAGCCAGTGATATCGGCGAACATCACCGTAACAATCCGGCGTTCTTCTGATGGCACGAGCAGTTCAGGCACATGGACCGGCTGTGTGGTGGTGCCATTAGCAGCTCCATTATCTGCGACTGCTGGCGATAAGGTGTGCTGCTGCCCTGTAGCGATCTGCGAGACTGGCTGCGTCGGGGATGTGGGGCCGGAAGCCGCTTCCTTCGACTGCAAAGCCGTACCGCATTCAATACAGAATTTTGCTACAGGCAGGTTAATTGTCCCGCAAGCAGGACAGATAACCAGGCGGTTGCCACATTCAAGACAGAATTTGGCGTTGGCCGGATTCATTGTTTGACAATTGGGGCAGCGCATACAAACCTTTATTCCGCTCTGCTGGATCTGTCGCATTGAGATCAGGATCAGGAATTGCTCTCTATTCTATAACAATTGTGACGAAAAGGAAAATCGAGGGTCCAGGAGAGCGTCGGGTCTTCGCGTCGCGCGGGGCGTCTCCCGCTCTTTTCTTTTTCTCCCATGAGAGGGAACAGACCTATTAGTTATATCGGGGTAGACAAATGGAGCGAATTTGCGTAGTATGATGAAAGATGAAGGGAGTGCAATCATGCAACAGGATTTTCTGGTGGAGAGTCGTAGCTATGATCAAACGCTACGCGGATCGTGGAGAGCGTATAAATTGAATGAGCATTTACGACTTGGCGATGAACAACAGCCCGAAACGACGAGCGATAACATACGCCTCTGGCTGCCCGCCGGGACGCCTATGAACTGGGCGACAGGGACGCGCCCCTTACGCTATCACTGTGTGCAGTTTTTCTGGCCGCAGCGCTGGTATATGCTCAGTGCTTTCTACCAGGAGCAGGCGTTGATCCATACCTATGCGACGATTATTCAGCCCGCGACGATTGAATATGATCGACTATCCTTTATAGATCTGGAACTGAGTATCCTGGTGAAGCCGGACCTTTCGTATGAAGTGCTAACACAGGCCGAATTCGAACAGGCAGCGGCTATGCTGCGCTATAGTGAAGAGACGCGCATCAGTGCCTTGATGGCCCTGCAAACGTTGACCAGCTCAATCCGCCCCAGTCTGGGTCTGTTCGCGCACGTGCCATATCATCTGCAACAGACCGATTTTCACCTGGCTCACTGTGAGAATAAGCAATAAGCTGGCTCAGTAGAGGAGGAGAAGAACTTTCATGTCTCGACGTGTTGATCATATCGCCATCATCGTGCGCAGTATCGAGCAGGCATTACCGTTTTATCGGGATGTACTGGGCCTGACTCCGAGCGAGATACGTGAAGTGCCGACTGAACAGGTGCGTATTGCTTTTCTGCCACCGACAGATGGCCGGGGAAGCGAGATCGAGTTGATCGAACCGACGAATCCCACTTCGAGCCTGGTCAGATTCCTGGAGAAGCGCGGTGAGGGGCTGCATCACATCTGCCTGGAAGTTGACGATATTGAAGCAGCTTTGCGCGAGATGCAGGAAAAAGGGGTGCCGGTACTGGATAAGCGGCCACGCAAAGCTGCTGAGGGACGCGCCATCTTTCTCCATCCTAAGGCCGCAAACGGCGTGCTGCTTGAGTTGATTGAGAAAGAGCACTGAAAAGTTTGCTCTGACTTACAGTGGGATATTCCCGTGCTTTTTGGGCGGGTTGGAGTCACGTTTGTTCTTGAGCATTTCCAGTGCGTTGATGAGTTTGGTGCGCGTGTGGCGTGGCTCAATGATTTCGTCGATGTAGCCGCGAGCGGCTGCGACGTAGGGATTATTGAATTTCTCAGTATATTCAGCGATCAACTCTTTGCGCCGTTGCTCCGGGTCGTCGGCCTTCTCGATCTCACTTTTAAAGAGGATGTTGACGGCCCCTTCAGCTCCCATCACTGCGATTTCGGCTGTCGGCCAGGCGTAGTTGATGTCGCCGCGCACATGCTTGCTGCTCATGACATCGTAAGCGCCGCCATAGGCTTTGCGTGTGATAACGGTAATCTTGGGAACAGTTGCCTCGCAATAGGCGTAGAGGAGCTTGGCGCCGTGCCGGATGATGCCTCTGAGAGCCTGGTCGAGTCCGGGCAGGAAGCCGGGGACATCGACAAAGGTGATGAGAGGGATGTTGAAGCAATCGCAGAAACGCACGAAGCGAGCTGCTTTATCGGAAGCGTCGATATCGAGCGCACCGGCCAGCACACGTGGCTGCTGAGCAACGATACCAACGGAACGGCCATTGAGGCGCGCGAAGCCGACAATGATATTCTGTGCGAAATACTCCTGCACTTCAAAAAACTCACCATCATCCACAATATAATGAATGGCGGTTTTCATGTCATATGGTTTGTTGGGGTTGTCGGGAATGATGCTGTCGAGAGCCTCTTCCGCTCGCCGGGGCGAATCTGCCGGGGTGATGCGTGGGGGATCTTCCAGGTTGTTCGAGGGAATGTAGCTCAGCAACTGGCGGATCATGCGGATGCAATCAGACTCGTCGCGGCAGGAGAAGTGTGCCACACCGCTCGTCGTGTTATGGACGCGCGCCCCACCCAGATCCTCAAAAGTCACTTCTTCATGTGTTACCGCTTTCAAGACGTCTGGTCCGGTGACGAACATGTAGCTGGTTTCTTCAACCATAAAGGTGAAATCGGTGATGGCCGGGGAATAGACGGCGCCGCCAGCGCATGGTCCCATGATAGCCGAGATCTGGGGGATGACGCCGGATGCCAGCGTGTTGCGCAAAAATATATCGGCATAGGCACCCAGGCTGACCACGCCTTCCTGAATACGTGCGCCCCCCGAGTCGTTGAGGCCGATGACTGGAGCACCGTTTTTCATTGCCAGGTCCATTACCTTACAGATCTTTTCCGCGTGCGCTTCAGAGAGGGAGCCGCCAAAAACGGTGAAATCCTGGGAAAAAATATAGACGAGACGGCCATCTATCTGCCCGTATCCGGTCACGACGCCATCGCCGGGGATTCTCTGCTCGTCCAGACCAAAGTCTGTCGTGCGATGAGTAACAAACATATCCAGTTCATTGAAAGTTCCGGGATCGAGCAGCAGGTCGATGCGTTCGCGTGCAGTGAGCTTGCCTTTTTTATGCTGCGCCTCGATGCGCCTGGGGCCGCCACCGAGGACGGCTGCCGCTTTCAACGCTTGTAGTTCAGCCAGCTTTTCTTTTGTTCCTTTATTGCCGGGGGTGCTTGCAGCCTTGTGTGGACTGTGTTCGCTCGTAGCCATGTCGGGTTCTATCTCCATAGTCTCTCTCCAAAGGATAACATAGCGGTCCTGGTGCGTCAAGAAGCGAGGTGTTGCTGTGTTGCTTAGTGCAGCTTCCCCGTGACACTTACAACTGGGCCGTTATGTTGTGCAGCGAGGGCTTGCTCATTTGATAAGGCTGCCCGGCCAGATATCTCTCTGAGCGGGCAGGTCCTTGGCGAAAAAACTGTGCAAGAATCAATTCTCCTGTTCCGAGTTTCTCCTACGGAGTAATCGCAATCACTCGTAGAGGACTCCCTGAGCCACCGACGATTTTGAGCGGTGCAGCAATGACGAGAGCGCCCGTCGGAGGCAATTGATCAAGATTGATCAGGCTTGTCAGGCCAAAGCGACCCGCTCCATGCATGTAGGAGTGGCTAGGGAAAGGTGGATCGAAGCTCCCGGCCTGCCCGGCATCGGTGCCAACTGTCTCGACGCCCACGCCCAGGATGTCGCGCTGGCTGGCCAGCCAGGCCGAGCAGGACGGATGGAAGCCCGGCGAGTGCGGGCCGTCCGGGCCGGCATTCAAAAAAGCTGCTCGCCCTTCGCGTTTGCTCCAGTCGCTGCGAATCAATACCCATGCGCCGTCAGGGATGCGCCCGTACTTGCTCTCCCAGTCCTCGACATGGGAAATCTGGAGCAGAAAATCCTCTGCTTGTGCTACCTCGCTGGTCACATCGATCACACAGGCCGGTCCGATGAATCTGGCGACTGGAATGGTGTCTGTGGTATTGTTGGGGAGATCCCTGCCGGTAATCCAGTGGACCGGCGCATCAAAGTGCGTTCCGGTGTGCTCCCCCAGGTTCAGGATATTCCAGTACCAGGCCGGGCCTTTCGAGTCATAACGAGAGATTTCGGTGAGTGTCAGCCCAGGTGAGGGAGCAAAGACCGGCGGCAGGTCGATGACAGGGGTCTCCGGTGAGAGTGGTGTAGTCAGATCAACCACACGCAAGCTCCCGGTGCGCAGTTCCTCCAGGAGTTGAAATAAAACGCTGGTCATGTCCGGCTCCTTTCTCAATTCAGGATTCTTTCCGCTGCATTGCCTCCAGAGCGCGTTTAAACTGGAAGCGATTCTCTAACAACCCCAGGTCCATGTGAAATGATTTCGGTCCGATGGCTTCAACTTTGGCAACGATTGTGGTCAGGGTTTCACCCGCCAGTGCCCGGGCAACCTCCTTTTTCAACTGCTCAAGTGTGCGGACCTCCAGGGCATGGGGGATACCTGACGCGCGGGCGATGCCCGT
>JADBKA010000165.1 GCA_014896635.1 Ktedonobacteraceae bacterium | reverse complement strand
TACCCCATTCGGGGATGCTCACCCTGCTTGGTGGCACACTGCTGATCACGGCGGCTATTTACGCCGTTGATCGCTTGCTGGTGCCTATTCCCAATCCTGGCGTTGTTTACCTGCCGCTGGTAGCGATGCTGGCGTATCACTGGGGGACGCGCCTGGCGCTTGTGGCTGTGCTGTTGCAGTTGCTCTGTGTCTACCTGCTTTTTCTGCCACCAGAAGGAGTGCTAAAAACACTAACGCCCGAAGGGACGGTACAGCTTTTCACCCTGGCAGCGGTGAGTGGCTTCACTCTTGCACTGGTCCAGCTTGCCAGCTCCAGGCGAGCAAGTGCCGAGCGCGATGCTGAGCGGCTGGTCGCGCTGAACCGCGTGGGCGCGGCCCTGGCAAGCGAACTGGAAGAGGAGCGCCTGCTGCGTCTGATCGCCCAGACCGCCTGTGATCTGACCGGAGCGAACTTTGCCGCTTTCACCCTGCGTCCAATGGATGAGAATGGGCAGCCGCTGGTTCCTTCTGAGGGGAGCCTTTTCCGCCTGGCTGCGGTCGTTGGAGTCAGCCCTGAGCATGAGCGTATACTCCAGCGCATGCGCCTAGGAGGGGAAGGTCTGCTCGCACCGATTTTTCGCCAGGGGGTTCCGGTACGTGTTGATGATGCGCTGGCTTACACGCCTGCCGGATCGCATCGCTCTCCTGGTGCGAAGGAGATAGCGCGGCAACATGCTTCGGCCTTTGCACATGGGCGAATCACAAAGGAGCAGTTGAAATCACTGGGCATTCCTAAGGGACACCCGGTGGTACGCAGCTTTCTGGGGGTGCCGCTGCTCAATCGCCAGCGCCAGGTGCAGGGAGGATTATTGCTGGGCTGTACGGAGTCTGCCTGTTTTACACAGGAACACGAGGACCTGCTGGTCGGGCTGGCGGCCCAGGCGGCAATCGCGCTGGAAAATGCCAGATTATATCGTGTTGCGCAAATGCGCGCCCGCGAACTCGATGCGATCTTTCAGAGCATTGCGGACGGAGTGATTCTGGTGGATGAACAGGGGAACATCCTGCGTGAGAATGTGGCAGCTCGCCGTGTGCGCGAGATGCTGGCAAGATCGGACCACGAGGAGTCTGTGCTGGATGCACTGCTGCGCCTGCCTGCCCGCCAGGTAATGCAGGGAGAATATGTCCAGGATGTGGCCGTCAATGTGGTCGATGATCTCCAGGAAGTGCATACCTACCTGGTGAATGCGGCACCTCTGCTTGTACCCGGAAGTAGTACAGGAACGGATTTGTGCGGCTTAAAAGAGCAGTGGAATGGGGCAGTGCTCGTCTGGCATGATATCACAGAGGCGCAACGCCTGCTGACCGAGCGCCAGGCCCGGGCCGATGCGGAGGCCCGGCGTGCACTCCTGCAACTGGTGCTGGATGAGTTGCCGACCAGCGCCTATCTTGTACGTGGCAGAGATGCGCGACTGGTGCTGGCGAATCGGGCAGCAACGATGCTGTGGGGAGCGAACTGGACGCCGGGTCAGCCACTACGAGAATTTTTACGCACCAATGGCATTCGACTTGCGGATATAGAAGGACAACAAGTGGCAGTGGAGCAGTCGGCAACGATGCGCGCTGTGATGTATGGCGAAACAGTGCGTCAGTATCAGGAGACAATCCTACGAGCAGATAATAGCTCTGTCCCGGTGCTGGTCAACGCCGTTCCCCTGGAAGGGCAGAGGACACCCACTTCGCCCGACTCGCCATCGGGCGGGCAAAACGATAGTCTTGCTGGTACGATGGAGCCTGCTGCACTGGTGGTACAGCAGGATGTGAGCGCGCTGAAAGCGACTGAACGGCTGAAAGACGAATTCATCGGCATCGCCGCTCATGAGCTACGTACACCACTTGCAGTTCTCAAAGGATTCGCGCAGACCCTACTGCTGCAACATGCCCACCAGCGCGGGCCGCAACTGGCTGACTGGCAACTCGAAGCATTGCAGGGCATTGACCAGGCCACCGCGCGCATGGCAGAGCTGACAGGCGATTTGCTCGACGTTACCCGTTTGCAAGCGGGCAGGCTCTCATTCCAGCGAGAACCGGTGGATCTGGTGGCGCTGGCCCGGCGCATCGTGAATCGTCTTCAGATGACCACACAGAAGCATTCCATTATCCTTTCAACTGAACTGGAGCACCTGGTGGTAAACGTTGATCAGCGCCGCTTTGAACAGGTATTGAGCAACCTGATTGGCAATGCTATCAAATACAGTCCACAGGGAGGGGAGATCCTGGTCTCGGTCTGTGAACTGCCGGAGATACATACCGCCCGCATTGCAATTCAGGATCACGGCATTGGTATCCCTGCCCGGCAGCAAGGCCAGATTTTTAGCCGCTTTGTACGCGCTGATAATGCCAGCGCGCTTGGTATTGGCGGGACGGGATTGGGACTCTACCTCAGCCGTGAGCTGGTCGAACGCCAGGGAGGCCGCATCTGGTTTGAATCGGAGGAAGGGAAAGGCTCGACATTCTTCATTGAATTGCCGGTTCTTGCAACCGAACAGTTAGAATAGTCAGGAATTGACAATGATAGTTTTCATTTGTGACCAGAACGAGAGTTTATCGAAGGAAAAAGTGATATGATTGTGAGCATCATCATTTATACTGCTTAGCAAGGTAACTATTCAGCAGGAGGTCCCAGGACCTGCAAGGCCCCTCTCTGGCGGGGTGTGGGGCATCTCCAGCGAGCATTGACTGAGCAAGAGAACAAGAGGTTATGCCTTGATTGTTGCTTCTTCACTGCTGTAAGCGGCAGGTTTCGGTCGGTGCCAGCGGAGGTGTTCCCACCCATCTCCCTCACCCCGCCTTCCAGGTGACGCTAAAGGAGAGCTGCCTGGATAGTTACCTTTCTTTTTTTCCTCTTCTTCACGAGAAACTTTTTGTTGAAAGCGGAGACCCCCCCTGTATGACGAAGACCCGGCGCGCCCACCAGGGATTGTGTCTCTGGACCCCGCCTCAACCGGCCCCTTTGTGATAGAATGCAAGCAAACGCAGAAAGATAAGCGACACTGTCCCTCATGGATAAGAAACAGGAACGTATAGCACTGCTTGAACGGCAAATACAACGCGCCCGCGCGCGTGTGAAGCGGCTGGAAGCTCTGAGTTCGCGCTACTCGTGGGTACGTGTGGGCATCTTTTTCGGCGGACTGGGACTGGCTCTGCTGGTAGCGATTCCGACCACCTGGTGGATTGGTGTGCTACTGGCCATAATGACGCTGCTCATTTTTGCTGTCGTCGCGCACTTTCATGGCAAAATTGAGCGCAGCATTGCCCGCCATAATGCCTGGATATATATTCAATTTACACATGTTGCGCGCATGAAGCTGGATTGGGAGCACATCCCTACCGCTGATAGCGGATCTGTCCAGGACGAGCATCCTTTTGAGTCTGATCTGGACATCACCGGACCACATTCGCTGCACCGGCTGCTCAATACTGCCGTCTCACAGGAGGGTAGTCTGCGCCTGCGCGACTGGCTACTCAACACAAAGCCTGATCTCTCTACGATTGAATACAGGCAGGCACTGGTACGAGAACTGGCTCCTATGACCCGCTTTCGCAACAGGCTGACCATGCATGCGCTGCTAGCCTCGCGGCGCATTAGCGAGCAACTAGAAGGACGGCGACTATTGAGGTGGTTGGCGCAGGAGAGTCAGCCCGCGACGGAACTGTTGCCACTGCTAGGGTTGAGCATTATCCTGAATGTGCTGACGCCGCTGCTCTTCGTTCTGAGCCTGTTCGGCATCATTCCCTCACTCTGGTACTTCTCGCTGCTGGCCGTCTGGCTGCTCTTCTTTGGCACGGCAAAACAGCGCGGAGACATCTTCAGCGATGCCTCTTACCTCAGTTCGAGCCTGGGGACGCTCAGCCGCATTTTCAACTATCTGCAAACTTATCCTTATGGTAAGCACGAACGGGTAAAACGCCTGTGTGCTCCTTTCTATGAGGAGCGTGAGCATACTCCTGTCAGGCTCTTGCAGCGCACTGCACGTATTGCTGATGCTGCGACGCTACGCAATAATGCTCTGATCTGGCTGATCGTCAACTCGTTTCTCCCCTGGGATATTTTCTGCGCGTACCGCCTGCGCCAGTGTAAAGAGCAAATCGCGCGACGCCTGCCAGACTGGCTTGATACCTGGTTCGAGTTAGAGGCGCTCTGTTCGCTGGCTGCGTTCGCTTACCTCAATCCTGAGTACACGCAGCCTGCCATCAGTATGGATCAGGAGAGTAGCGGCGGGCAGGTGTTTTTCCGGGCGCGTGCGTTGGGGCATCCATTGATTCCGGTTGAGAAGAAAGTAACCAACGATTTTACCCTGCAAAAAGGCGGTGAAGTGGTGATCATCACCGGTTCCAATATAGCGGGTAAAAGCACTTTTTTGCGCACGCTCGGCGTTAATCTCTGCCTGGCCTATGTCGGCGCACCTGTCAATGCCGACCGGCTCGAAACGTGCCTCTTCCGCCTCTTCTCTTGCATTCGTGTCAGTGATTCTGTGACCGGCGGCTATTCCTACTTCTATGCTGAGGTCAAACGCCTGCGCGCTCTACTGAGCGAACTGGAACGCGCCGGCTATCCGCTGTTTTTTCTGATTGACGAAATCTTTAAGGGGACGAACAACCGTGAGCGCCTGATCGGCAGTCGCTCGTATGTACGTGCGCTGGTGGGCCGTAACTGCCTGGGAGTTATCTCGACGCACGACCTGGAACTGGTGAAACTGGCCGATGTGTTGCCACAGGTCAAAAATTATCATTTCCGTGAGGAAGTTGTGGAGGGGGAGATGAGCTTTGATTACCGCCTGCGGCCTGGCCCATGTCCGACGACGAATGCGCTCAAAATTATGCAGATGGAAGGTCTGCCGGTGGAGATAGCGCCATGAATCACGATGATCACATTCATCTCCTACGTAAAGGACTGCCGGCATCAAGAAGTCCTGGAGCCATCTGGGCTGATCTAGGATCGGGCGAAGGCGCGTTTACACTTGCGCTAGCCGACCTGCTGGGTGCAGGTGCGCGTATCTATTCCGTCGATAGGGACCGGCGTGCGCTCATACGGCAGGAACAGGCCATGCGCGCCCATTTCCCCGCTGTGGATGTCTCCTACATTGCCGCCGATTTCACGCGCCCGCTCGACCTGTCGTCGCTTGATGGCATTGTGATGGCAAACTCACTGCATTTTGTGCGTCTCAAAGAACCCGTTCTGCGCCTGGTGCTGAGCTATCTGCGGCCTGGTGGGCGTCTGCTGCTGGTCGAGTACAATGCTGATCGCGGCAATCCCTGGGTGCCTTATCCTTTTTCCTATAGCACTTGGGAGGATCTGGCACGACAGGCAGGATTTGCCAGTACACGACTGCTGGAAAGGCGACCAAGCCGTTTTCTGGGCGAGATCTACTCCGCGTTGAGCCTGGTGCCGGCCTGACAGTGTGCTTTAGCTCATCAAAGTCAGAGAGGGCCGGGCCAGCGAGATTGTTGCTGCTGTCGTGCTGCTATTGGAGATCTGGAGCAGAACCCGGCCACCGGGGCCGATATAAGTATCCGGGCCAGAAACCGCCATGTGACTGTCATCCATGAAGAAGAGATCCCATGTGCCGCTCTGCCAGTTATAAAGACGAGGCTGAAGCACGCTCAGGCCCCGGTGGAAAGCTGGGGAACCGAATCCGGCAGTGTTCGGGGCTGTGACGATCAGTCCTTTGATCCCGGCATTGGCGATGGTGGGCAACGTAAACTCGAAGGAGAGGCTGCCCGTTGTCATCGTATAGATGCCCGGCAGCACCATCTGCACATTGTTTCCGGTTGCGTCAATAAGTTGCCCGGCAACAAAGTCGGGTGCAACATCGGCTGGTGAGGAGAAGGTGAGATCGAGTGGCATCTGTACCAGGTTGTCGTGGAGATCTGGCGGCGTATGGTCATTGATGGTGGTCTTATCCGTGCCATCCAGCGGTCGATCCGCCCAGCCTATCAGCGTGGCAGGCGCACCGTCCAGTAGTAGTGGATCGTAGCCACTGGACAGGCTGGCTTTCGGTGTGCCGATAGGCGGCGTGACAATCTCTTCCTTATTCACGTTTACGATAGCCTGCTGTGCGCACGGTCCTGAGCAAGGAATGAAGTTGAAGCCGACACCGTTCAAAGCCGTGAGTTGCGCGATATGTCGCTGAGTTGCTGTTTCTGGTTGGTCGTCATGGGTATAGGGGAAGTAAGATGGGGGCAGGCCGTGGCTACCGGCAATGGCATTTACCAGCGGCGTACCCACCGGCACATCACGCAACGGCAGGTTGATCTTCTGCGTTTTGCCTGCTGGCAGCGTTCCGACTTGAACGATGCCGTGTGGTACCAGAACGTAGACATCACTGAGCGAAGTGCTCAGTGTATTGGTGATTGTGCCAACTACGCGCCCGTCACGCAGAGTCAGATGGGCCACGAGACTGCCGCGCAACTGCTGGTCTAGCTCACTCACCAGCGCGTGCGTGCTCCACTGTTCGTTGTTCAGCAGCGTGATATCTGTACTGTGAGGATTGTAGGTGACGGGTGCGGTAGCGTCGCCGAAGAGGGTCGCCGATCCCGTCTCATAGAGCGGGTAAGCGACCGACTGCACGAGACTACCCACCGGCAAGCGAATGGTGTAGTCGCTCTGATCTGGCAGGACAACGCCCATATAGGTGACGGTGTGGGCGGCAGTGCCGCTCTGGTTAATCTGTGTAACCGAGAAACTATTGTTAGTGAGCGCGGCCTCTTTCTGGTAGAAAGCCAGCCAGTAAGAGAGAAGCGAGAAAAGTAAAATGGCACTCAGCAGGATGCGCCAGTTCCAGTCTGTTCTCTTGCGTTTCAGCAGGCGCATGACCAGCAAGCGCAGCGGTCCCAGCAGTGCGATATAGCCAATCAGCAGCAGTATGAGCAACCATATGGAAATGCCGGTATTCGGTATCAATGTTGAGAGGATGCCGCCTCTTGCCATTACAGCTCCCGGTCCACCCGGATACCTGGATGAGTTCGCAGGAATGAGCACCTGGTCCCCAAGTGTCCGCAGGAGAAGATGCTGCCAGAGCGCCCTGTTTCCTGACCAGTGGGCGAGCGGCTCATGAGCCGGATCAAAAGCCAGGTAACAGATGACTCCCTGTCCCTGGCGTGCCTGTACAAGCAGTGGGAGAGTGTCAGAGGCCAGGATCATTTCATCGACAAATGCGGCGGGGCGTCCGTTGTCGTTTTGAGGTCGCAACGTGGCGACGCTGGCAGTGACGTATTGTGGCAGGTTATCTCCCTGGTCCTGATTGTTCTGGGTCTGCTTTTCTGTTTTCCGTGATGCGGTCGCGTTTACAGGCTGCCCGCTTATCTGGCTGCCCGGTAGCAGATGAGTCCCCGGGGCAAGTTCCGTCGTCCCTTGCAGAGTCACCGGCAGCAAATCCGGCGGCAGAGGATTGAGCGTGCGGAACCATTCCTCTCCTCCAACTTCTATCAGCACACCCCCCTGGTTCACCCAGGTCTGGAGTGCTGTGAGTTGCCCGTCTTGCAGGTGAGCGGTTGAAAAATCGGCGAGGATGATCACCTCAAAATTCTCCAGTACCTTACTCAGCGTCGGCAGATTTTGCGCGTTCAGTATCTCGACGTCGATAGCTCTTCCCTGCGGTGGAAGAACGATGCCTTTTAATATGGAAAAATTCGCCGGTTCATCGGTGAGTACGCCAATCGACAGATTCCCCGGATTACGAGCAACCGCGCCTTGATCATGACTGGCAACCAGCCTGTTATGACTATCGAATAACTGTACGATGATGCCGCGTGGACTGAAGGCCAGCACATTGAAAGGGATATAGAGTGTCACCTGTTTCTGGCCGGGGGGGATCGTCACCATTTGCTGGTAACGCTGCTCGGAGGACGCAAGAGTCGTGCCACCATTGCGCGTACTGCCGTTATATGTCATAACTTCCAGCCTACCGTTGAATACCGTCTTCCCACTATTGGTCAATGTAATAGAGACAGGTAGCCAGTAGCCGGGGCGGGTAGTGGCGTTAAGGCCAGGGCTGATCTGGAAATCAACGGTATCCGGTGGCTGTGATGATAGAGGGCGAGAAGCCAGAGAGGCCGCCCGGGTGGTATCCGAGAAAAGCCACATCGAAAGTAGAAATAGCAGTGATATGCTTGCAATGTAGCCCGCTCTCTGTATGTGGCGGGCGGGCTGGCGATAGAGTCGGGATCGCTTTGTTGTGTGTACCATGTACTGTCTTACTCCTGAAGCAGCCAGAGACATACAAAGGTGAATCTCTACAATAAGTGACGGAATGACATGCTTTGATATAGACGCTTACATTATATATATGTTGCGTGGCTTTCTTCCAGATACACATGCGCCCTCCTGAAGAGAATTTCGAGGGACACCAACCCCGCTTAGTGGAGTCAGTGTCCCTCGAAATTCTCCGTTTTTCTCTTCAGTCTGCCTGGTGCTGGAGCGGGTGGAGAAAAATGTCCATGCTCATCCACAGGGTGCGGCTGTGCCTGTAGAAGATCAGCGGTAGCAGGACCGTCATTGGCAGACCCACCAGAAGCACAGGCCACATAGGAATGCTCGGATCGGCTGCCAGCGGAATGGTAAAGCCAGCCACGATAAACTCGCTGATCACTATATTAATTGCCATTGAGCTGCTGAAGTAGCCCTCTTCCCGCTCAAAGTGATAGTGGCAGACCGGGCAGCGTTCGTGCATCTTGAAGATGCCGCTGAACACTTTTCCGTCGCCACAGACGGGACAGCGCCACAGCAGAGCGCGTATGAGCAGTACAAAAAATCTATACATAGATATTATTGTATCACCAATCGTAAGGGAGTGCTAGAAGCCGGTCGTACCGTCGTACCTGCTGGCGAACCTGGAAGGCATCTGGGAATCTTTCTCTCAGCCTATTCCTGGGGTACGATATAACGCCTCACGAAGCTGAATTTCTCCTCTTCGTGCAGCATGCCGCCTCCTTCATGCCCGTTGTAAGGGTACACCTTCAATGTCTTCTCGCAGCGCAGGTGGTTGTACACCGCGAAACCTGATGAGGGGGGACAGATGGTGTCCAGCAGTGCCACCGATAACAGGACCGGACAGGTGATCAGAGGGGCCAGATTCATACAGTCGAAATAGCTCAGCGTGCGATAGCCCTGTTCGACATAGTGAGGATACCGCTTCCAGTAATTCACCAGCTCGTTGTACGGTCCGTCGATAAACATCTCGACCGAGCGCCAGAAATGGCACAGGTAAGGCACATCTGGCATGGCCGCCACGATGCCCTTCTCTTTTGCCAGGGCTGCCACTGCCAGTGTCAGCCCGCCCCCCTGGCTGGCGCCGGTCAGTACAATCGGTCCTACTTCTGATCGAGAGCGCAAAAAGTCAATGGCGCGCACGCAGTCCATATAGGCGAAGCGGTAATAATAGGTTTCGGGATCGAGGATGCCCTTCGTCATCCAGCCTGTGACATTGCCTGTTGCGTACGGTTGATTGTCGGGGGTGTCGCCATTTTGCCCGCGCGTATCCACCGCGAACACAGCATAGCCCTGCAATGCCCACTGTAAATAGTTGCCCGGCTGTCCCTTGCTGCCGCTGTAACCGTGATAATGAACAATGGCCGGCAGGCGTCCGTTGATTTCCAGGCGATACTGTTCTTTTGGCACGATATACCAGCCTGCTACCCGTGTATCAGCTCCTGTTGTGTCATGCTTGAATCCATTATAGCGCACGGCATAGACCGTCACGCGCTCAACCGGGTAGGGAAGCTCTTCTAATATGGCATGCAGTGGCTGAGCCTCGCTCTCGGCCAGCGTGCGCTGCCAGAACTCTGTGAAGTCGTCCTGTGCCGTCAGGGGTGGGAAATACTGTTCCAGTTCAGCAAGAGGCATGTCAACAATCATGAGATCTGTACTCCGCCTTTCTTCAGAAAAGAAATAATATCAACATTATAGCAACCAGTAGGTATGGGGTCCAGTCATTCGCGTGGACTTCAGGCTTTTTGGAACCAGAATCCTTGCCTTACAACAGCCCTGTCGCCATCAACGATATTGTTATAGAGCACGAATGTCCAACTACAGAAGAAGAATATACAATACAACAGTCAGAAAAGCTTCTATATTGTTGGATAGAGAACTGTTGACACGATAGGACGCACATTCATCCTGCAAAATAATTGCCTGATGCGTTTACC
>JADBKA010000164.1 GCA_014896635.1 Ktedonobacteraceae bacterium | reverse complement strand
ACGCTTTTTCAAAAAACTGGCTTTCTCCTCGTGCTATCCTTGACGCACTCTGTATTGATCTGCTACACTGAAATGCAATTAGATAATTTGCCTTGCATTGAGACTTGAAAGACGCAAGTAAGCCTGTTACCGGCTTTTAGCAGCGCACTTGTCGGAAGATTTGTGCAACGGTTTGATCACCGGGAAAAGGATATCACATGGGGAGCGAGAGCCTGTCATCTACAAATGAACCTGAACACCTGCGTTTACTCAAAGCTTTGCGCGAAAGTGAAATTCTGCGTGAACTCGCGGAACTGCTGGCCTCTTCGCTTGATCCTACACAGATCCTTGAGGTACTGGTGAAACGAGTAACGGAAGTTTGCGACGTCGAGCGGTGCAGCGTCTGGTTACTGGATGAGGCCAGCGCACTCTTTATCCCATCGGCGTATCACCTCAACGTGCCGCACTTGACAAAGCGCCAGAGCCTGGCAATTGACCGCGTATGGCGTAGAAGTTCGCTGCCTTTCAAAGATTCAGTAATTCGTCGCCTTCTGGAAGCAAACGGCATGCTGGCTCTAGCAGATCTGTCCACTGAAGCGGGCTGGCAGGCGATAGCAGAGAAATTCCTGGTCCGCTCGATCCTGCTTGTCGCGCTGCTGCGCGAAGGACGCCTGGTTGGCATGATGTCACTTGACAATCCAGGCCAGCAGCGCATTTTTAGCCAGGAGCAGCAGCAGCTCGCGCGCGCCATAGGCCAGCAGGCGGCAGTCGCTATTGATAATGCACGACTCTACCAGCAGGTGCAGATGGAGAAGCAGCGCGCCGAGCGCCTGATCGGACGAGCACAGTCCATTTACCAGGTGGCAATGGCGGTCAACTCGGATAACGAGTTGCCCGCTATTTTAGAAATAGCGGCCCATAGCCTGGCACGCGGGCTGGATGCAGATGGAGCCACGATTGCGCTGCTGGAAGGGGATGCCCTCTCGGTCGTCCGCACAACACAGCTCCAGGCGCGGTCTCCCGCTACTTCCGATACCTACCTCACTCTGCCCATTAGTGATCTGCCGCATTGTCTGGCAGCCGCCGAACGCAAGGTACCCCTTTTCGTCAGGGCCGAGGATATCGAGGGGAAAGAACGGCACTGGCTTCACCGGATCAGTCCGGGCAATACTATGATTATCCCGCTCACAGCAGGCCCGCACAGCAGGAGTCGTTTCAGCACAGGAAACCTGCCAGGTATCGCTCCTCACTGCGCTGGCTTTGCCTTTGTAACCTACCAGCAGAACCAGCCAGCGCCCACCGCCGGGCAATTCGCCTTCGCGCAAGATATTGCTGCTCAGTGCGCGCTGGCAATCGACAAGGCGAATTTGCTGGCCCAGACCTCGCGCGTGGCAACCCTGGCAACCGAGAGAGCAAATCTGCTTGATGCGGTCTTTAACGCCATGACAGAAGGCATTGTGGTGCTCGACCTGGATGGCAGAGTGCTTATCAGCAATAACACAGCCACACACTTCATCGGCATGAAAAGCACCGGCCAGCCTCTGCTCGCCTATTTGCAGGATAATCCTGTGTATACCCCGTATGGACAGCCTTTCTCCCCTGAAGATTTTCCTCTGACACGCGCGCTACATGGCGAGCATATTCGCGGTGAGCGCTTCGTTACCCGCCGGGCCGATGGTTCCGAGCGCATCGTTGAGGTCAACACCGCGCCGCTCTTCGACAGCAGCGCCGGCAAAATTGGCGTGGTGGGCGCCTTCCGCGATATCACCGAGCAGATCCGCGTCGAGAGGCGCATACGTCATGCGCTGGATACCATGCTACACGCGGCAGAGGCCATCTCCGGCGTTACCGACACCCGTGAGATGCTGCGCCGCGTCCTTGCCATGACGCTCAATGTCACTAACAGTGAGCGCGGCGCAGTCCAGCTCTATAATATGGAACAACAGGTATTTCTGCCTTTGCTCTCCATCGGCTTCAATCAAGCAGAAGAGACCCGCTGGCTGCTCGAACAGCGGCGCTGGCTGGAGCCGGAAGAGGGCCAGTATACGGGCCTGCGCGAACAACTGCTGGCTGGCCATGCCTGCCTGGTCAGCGCGGACCAGTGTCCTGAGCAGGCGGACAATTTCCACCAGACAATGATCCTGGCAGCACCCATTACACATAATAGCCGTTTGCTCGGTGTCATGATGCTGGACCGCTCAGCAACGCTCAGAAAAGAGCAGTGGCAGTCAGCAAAGTCAGTAGCCCCTGGCGCGACGCGCCCCCTGCCCAGACCGGAGTTCAGCATCTGGGATGTTGCAGTAGCAGAGGGCATTGCACAGTTCGCCGGCCTGGCTATTGAACAGGCCCGCTGGCAGCAAGAGGCCGAAATCGCTCGCACGAATGAAGCCGCCATGCGCGAATCAAATGCGCTCAAAGATGAATTCCTCGCTATTACCGCTCACGAATTCCGCAATCCGCTTACAGTCATCCAGGGAAATAGCCAGATGATAGAGCGGGTGGTCAGGAAACATAACAGTCTATGCGCGGAGATCCAGGAGAAACTTTTCGAGAGTACCAGCCAGATCGAAACACAGACCCGTCACCTGACCAACATCGTCAACACGTTCCTCGAAGTCACACGCCTCAATCGCGGACAGATTACACTGACACTGGAAGAACACGATCTGGCAGAGATCGTACAAGAGGCCGTCAGGAGCCACAGCACGACCTCACCTGCCCACCAGCTCAGTTGCTCTATCCAGCCTGCTCCTCATCCCTACCGGACGCTGGGCGACAGGGCGCGCCTGTTGCAAATCTTTGCGAATCTCTTGCAAAATGCGATAAAATACAGTCCTCTGGGCGGCCCTGTCACAGTTTCCCTGACGCAATATACTGATGAGATGGGCAGGCGCTGGGCACAGGCAGAAGTGGCAGATAAAGGCGTTGGTATTCCCCCAGAAGCCCAGAGCAGGCTCTTCGAGCGATTCTACCGCGCGCCAAACATTACAGGTGGGACAAGCGGGGGAGTCGGATTGGGCCTCTACGTCGTCGCACAGTTCCTACACCTGCACGGCGGCAGCATCCGCGTGGAAAGCAGCGGCATCATGGGTGAAGGAAGTCGCTTTATCCTCACACTTCCACTTTTAGCATAGAAAATCATCATACCGATCAGGAAAGGTACAAAAAATCAGGTAGAATGCACGAAAAATTAAATAAAATGGAAGAACTACGTAGCTGGCTGCTCAAAATGGCCAACGAGATGATCGAGCAGGAAGGATGGGAAGATGCCTCGCATGACTATGATCATATTGTACGTGTGCTTGCCCTGGCAGAAACCATTCAGGCGCACGAAGGCGGCGACCTGCCTACCATCTGGGCAGCAGTAGCCTTTCACGATATCGGACAGGAACGCGAACGCCGGCACGGCGGGGATCACGCGCTGATCGGTGCAGACATGGCCGGCAATCTGCTCACTGGCACTCCTTTCCCACAGCAGGCCATCCCGGCAGTGCAGCAGGCCATCCGCGAACATCGTATAACAGGCGGCAAGCTGCCAGGCACACTGGAAGGACGCATCCTCTACGACGCCGATAAGCTTGACTGCCTCGGCGCTATCGGCATCGGACGCCTCTACTGCATCACAGGCCGCTACAACCAGAAAGTATATTCGCCCCTCCCGGCAGACATCGTCGAGCCGGTCGATCCTCTGACAGTACGACAGATGCGCCGCTCGCCCAACTACTCGCCGAGCATCGAGTTCCGCCTGCTCTTCGGCAACCTGCCGGAGCGCATGACCACACCAACAGGACGCACACTGGCACAAGAGCGTTTCGACTATATGAAGGGCTTCTTCGAGCGACTCCAGAGGGAAGTCGAAGGCGAGCTGTAGCACAGGCTGTAGTACAAGCGATAGCACAACTCGCCTGGCACACCCGATAAACGGTCAGGTTACAACACAATGTAGTTGAACGGCGCTCTTGCTGTGGCCGGCGCTGTCAGGTGAACGGTGAAGCCTGCATGCGGGCGCAGTGAGACATATTGCACGACAACAGGACCAGCATTGGCAGTAAGAGTCACCAGCACAACACTGGACGCAGTAACAGAGGCATTCTCTATTGTCACATCACGTTGCCCACACTCAAAGACACCGCTGCCGGCAAGTGAACTGCGCGTAACAATCGCAGGCCGGTCAGGTATGACAGCAGAGGCTGCTTCTTCCTGCGTCTTGAGACCTTCACTGGCAGTATCGACAGCAAGCATATCGCTGCCCGCCTGGCTGCTCGTCGCGCTGGTTTCTGTCTGTGGTATGCGTACAGCAGCAATACTCCCGGTGTCAGTGATCTGCTGCTGCCTCTCACTTGCTTTCTGGATATCCGGGGAGAGCGGTGGACGAACGGCGGCAACCGGGGCCGTCTCCAGGCGAATTTTCGTCGTCCGCCCGGCCAGACGCGGTAGTTCCGAACTGCTCTCAGAGGGACGATGAGTCTGTTGAGCGGCCTTTCCAGTGAAGGGAGTCGCAGGCAAAGGAGTCACCTGCTTCATCACTCCTGTAGATGATGCCGCAGTTTCTGAAGAAATAGACGACGCAGGTGGAATCTGCCCGGCGGAAGGAACAACCAGATGGTCCTGTGAGTGGCTTTGCTGACCTCCGCTCGCCGTCTTCGACCCTATCTGAGGAGGCTGCGAAAGCGGAGAGACATCTTGCCGTTGCCGGGCGCGAGACTGCTCCGGCGGCTGTGGGGGAAGAGCCTCTAACTGGGCCGTCGTTCCACCCAGCGCCGCCAGCGAAGAAGTGAGGCGCTGAGCAAAACGAGCCAGAATGCCGGTATGCTGCTTGTCGGCCTCCTTTGGAGAAGGTTGAGGCTGAGGTTGGGATCGAGATTCAGTTGAGACTCGCTCCAGCTCTGCTGTTGTTCCGGCAGGACGTACCGCTGGCATGGGCTTTGACTGTAAACTCAGACGTGGCGGAATAAGCGCCTCTCTCTGTGCCGATCCCTTGATCTCCTCCTGCTCATCCTCATCCTGCCACTGCTGCTCCTGCTGAGCACTCAGCGTCTCTTCTACAGAAGTAGAGAGCCTGTGCCGCTCCTGGGCAAAACTGGACAACCGCCCACGCTGAGCTCGCGTGTTCTCTCTTTTTTCTTCCACAGCCATAAATGCTCCCAATGATCTTTTTTTGAGTCACACGACATAAATTGAAACGCACGGATGCAGTATAACATAGATGGAATTAAAAGTGATAGGTATAGCACATCTGGTTAACGTTTCCATGCAAAAAGTCCCATGCCCGCACAAAACAGAACACTCAGCCAGCACTTACCTATTCAACAGCAGGCGCAGACACAAAAAAGCGACAACTGGCCTTCCCGTCGCGTTCACACCGCTCCTGCACCGGCACGCCAACCAGTTCCGCGAGCAGCGACCGGGCAAGACGACAGACCTCTGGATGACCCGGTACTACTGCTGCCAGGGGGCAGCTATACCCCCGAATGACGTAGGCATCATCGCCCTGCTCCAACTCTGCCAGCCCACCAAGTCCATTGAGCATGGCAACCGCCGCCTCCAGTCGCGTGGACAGTTCTCCCTGTGGTACAGGCCACTGCGCCGCCAGACGACGCCCCACAGTACACAGCATCTCTTCAACTTCTCCGGGGGTCATCCGTTCATTTAGCGTATCTAGCAGGTATTGGAGCACCGGGGCATAAGCCCTTGCAAAAAGCTCCTGCGCCGCCGGCGTCAGATCATAGACCAATGCAGGTTTGCTGCTGCTGCGACGCCTGCCACTCGGCTGGACCAGTCCATCCCGTTCCAGCGTCGCCAGTTGAGCGCGAACAGCATTATCCGTCAAACCAAGTGCCTGAGCCAGATCCTCTACCGTCCGGCTCGCACGGCGCAGAAGCGCGACAATCCTGCCGCGTGTGTTCGCCAGAAAACGCTGGTTGCCCGGCAAAAATGACATAAGTCGCCTCCTCCTCTGAGGCTCAGTCTACCAGAATAACGTTTGATTGTCAAGAAAGTCAAGGTTTTATTTGACTTTCTGATAAAAATATGGTATAGACATAGCAGAAGAAGTTCTGATCTGGCTATATCCTGTTAACACAATTGCTGGCGTACCGGTCAGCAGAAGATATGAAAGGCGGGTTTATTGGCTCGTCATTTCAATTCAGACTAAGGAGAAGAGATTATGTCAGAAACTCCCGCTCCATTTTCGGAATCCGACACCGTATCAGCGACTCAACCGGCGCAGGCGCCGTTCGCAGAGCGGCTGAGTGACACATTGCAACATCTCATCCAGGTGGTTATTGGCTCGCAGCGCAAACCGCCGCGCCGCTTCAAAAGTTTGCTCAACGGCACCTGGTTTGGTCATCCCTTGCACCCGGTTATTACCGATGTTCCCATCACGGCCTGGCTGCTCACCGCTGTCTTCGATATCATCTGGCTGATTGCTCCCTCCACCTGGGCCGCCTATGGGGCTTTTGTCGCGGTCATCGCCGGTTTGCTCGGTGCGCTGGGAGCAGTCGTCACCGGCCTGACCGACTGGAGCGACACCTACGGAGCAGAGCGGCGCGTTGGTCTCAACCATGCCCTCTTCAATGCCTGTGCGACGGTTCTCTACCTCGTTTCATTCATCCTGCGTCTCCTCACCGGTCCTGGCGATAGCGTCATTGCCGCGATTCTTGGTTTTGTCGGGCTGGCGAGCCTGATCTATGCCGCCTATCTGGGTGGTGATATGGTATTCGTCAAAGGCACCGGCGTCAACCACACTGCCTGGGAACCCGCAAACGAAGAATTTGAAGCCGTATTGCCGGTGGAACAGGTCGAGGAAAACAAACTCTATCGCGTGACGGCAGCCGGTGTGCCGGTAGTACTGCTGCGCCAGGGATCACAGTTCTACGCCATCTCGGCAACCTGTCCGCATGCTGGTGGCCCACTGGATGAAGGAACGCTCAGCGGGGATATTGTTGAGTGCCCCTGGCATGGTTCGCGTTTCTGCATACGCGATGGGCGTGTCCTCACGGGACCGGCAACTGTCAATGCTCCTCGCTATGCGGTACGTGTGCGCAGCGGGCAGGTGGAGATCAGGCGTATCGGCGAGCATTAACAGATGGGGGAGATAAATAAGTAGTGAAAAGTGGGAGTAGGAAATCTGGGAGAGAGTCACCCGAAAGCCTTGAAAACTCATGAAGAAGACGCTACAATAAGGGCCTGATCTGATGATTAGCAGGAATAAGCATTCCTGCCCACAGGGCGGGCCTCTACATCAGAGTATTTTGCAAAAACAAGGAAGGATTTTCCTGGATGAAGCTTAACGGCACACACAAGTTTAAAGCGTCAAGCGCACAGGTTTTCAACGCTATTCTCAATCCCTCTGTACTCAAAGCCAGCATTCCTGGCACCGACTCGGTTACTTACCTGAACGAGAATCAGCTCCAGGCCAACATCACCACCCAACTTCCTGGATTGCGCGGTCCCTATGCCGTCGTCATCAACATTGTCCGTAAAGAGGCTCCTCGCTACCTGGAACTCCAGGTGCAGCGCAGCGGTAAAGGCGGCTCGGTGAACGCCGTCAGCCAGATTAACCTTACCGACGAGCCTGACGGCGCTGTTCTAACGTACAATGCGAATGCCGAACTCGAAGGACCCGTTGCCATCGCTAACAACCCGCTTGGCCAGGGCATCGTGAAAAGCTCGCTTGGCGCTTTCTTCAAAAACCTGGATAAAGCCATCGCCGGCTAACAACAGACTCCTGACAAAAACTGCACCGCTTTGACGTAGGTCAGAGCGGTGCAATTTCTTTAGCTACCGGCCTCTAGCTTTTGTTTGAGGCAGTCGAAAAACTGACTCGCCAGTTTCTCTACTGTGCCGGAAATGAGACGAGCGCCGACGCTGGCGATTGTGCCACTGATCGTGGCCTGCGCGCTCCAGTCCATACGGGTATGACTGGCATCGACCGCTGTCAGATTCATCTTGCCGCTCAGTTCGACGGCGCTACCAGGCGCCTTTCCCCGGCCCTGTATCACCATCAAATCCGGTTCATGCATCTCCGGTCGCGTGAGATCCACCGTGAATTTCGCGTTCACAGGTCCGACTTTTACGGCCAGGGCAGCCTTCCAGTGGTCAGGACCCAGTTCTTCCAGACTCTGGAAACCAGGCGCACAGGCTGCAACCTTATTAACATCCAGTAGATACGCCCATGCCTTCTCGATAGGTACGGCTATCGTTTGTGTACCCGAAAAATCCATTGATCTCTTCTCCACCTGTACAAAATACTTTGCTGGCCAGCTTGCATTACACATCCAGCCACAAAGGCATTTTTTTGCCTCTGCTATCATAACATAAAATTGGCAGACTGCCATCCCCCTCAAAGCTTCTCCAGGAGTGCTCTTATCCTTATCATACAGTTGACACGCAAGGAGTAATGAGATAACAATAAAGCTATGAATAGAATTTACCTGGTTCGTCACGGTGAGAACACAGCGAACATCACCCGCGAATTTTCTTATAAGGTCGTTGACTATTCCCTGACTCCCAGGGGCATTCTTCAGGCGGAACAAACCGCCCTTTTTTTTCGAGATAAACAGATTGACGAGATATATGCTTCTCCATTAAAGAGAGCCAGGGAGACCGCTGAGATTATCGCAAAAGAGAACAATCTGCCGGTCACACTCAAGGAGCAGTTCCGCGAGGTGAATGTCGGACATCTGGAATTGCAACCACCGAGCAACGAGAACTGGATGCTGCATGACCGCATCGTCACCGCCTGGCTTCTCGGCAATAGGGAGCTGGCCTTTCCGGGCGGTGAGAATTACAACGAAATGCTGCGCAGAATGCGCGAAGGTCTACAAGAGGTGTTGGCCGGCAAAGATGAGAAAAACATCATCATTGTCGGCCATAGTGGCATCTTCACGCTCACGCTGAGAGACATCTGCCTGAATATCAATGGTGAGACGTTCCCCGACAAAATCAAGCATAACTGCTCGATCACAGAGATCGAGATGCAACTCATCGACAGGCAACCCCGGGGCATACTCAAGACCTGGGCTGCATGTGATCACCTCTCAGGTGAGGCCGCGCCAATGCTGCGCATCAACCCGTACCACTAAAGGCGGGAAGCTCCCCAGCAGACAATGGTCTCGCCGGTCAGATAATCAGACTGGGGACCGATCAGGAACAACACGATATTCGCCATATCGTCGGGCTGCGCAACACGCTGGAGACGGGTCAGTCCTTCCTCACTGGCAAGGCTGCGCGTCGCCAGGAAGCGCCCGGTAGCCGTTGAGGCCGGGGCAAGGCAGTTCACATTGACATCGTAGGGCCTTAGTTCTTCCGCCAGGCAGCGAGTATAGTGAGCAATGGAGGCTTTTGCAGTTGCATAAATAATCCCTGTGGTGACGGCTTCGTGTCCAACCGCTGAACCGATATTGACAATCTTTCCCGTGCGACGGCTGCGCATGTGGCTGCCGACATATTTGCAGGTAAACATGGCCGTCAGCAGGTTGCGCTCGACGACCGCTCGTATATCGTCAGGGTGGATAGCCAGCGCATCGTTTGGATCAGGCCGCGGCGAGCGCGCACCGATATCCCCGCCAGCGTTGTTCACAAGAATGTCTATCTGGCCCAGTTCGGCCAGAGCTTTCTCTACGAGCGATTCGACCTGCGCGGCATCGGTCAGGTCGGCAGTCAGAAAAGTGGAGCGGCGGCCCAGAGCGCGAATTTCCTCGGCCACCACCTGACCCGACGATGCCTCACCAAATTCCGCCGCCGCCCGCTCACTGATATCATGAATAACAACATCCGCCCCGGCTTGCGCCAGACGCAGCGCGTAGTGACGTCCCAGTCCTCGGCTGGAACCCGTCACCAGAGCCACTTTGCCCGTCAACTCTCCTGTTGACATAGAACTCTCTCTTTCTTCCGGTTGAAAATAAGCGAAAAACCAGCAATTATATAGAATGATCACATTTTACCAGAACAGGTGGAGCAGGGATCAACGCATTTACTTCTGCCATGAAAGATGGAACACTGCGATCAAGCCATGCAGACAGGTCAGCGGCCAGTGGCGCAGTAAAGACACAGGGAACATTGTCAGGGTAACGGCGCAATTCTATACGATAGGCATGCAGGAACTGGCGCGCCGGCTCCGCAGATGGCGTACCCGCTACGGCTGAAGGCGCATATACCTGGTCGCCAGCAATAGCATAGCCCAGAGCGGCCAGGTGCGCTCGAATCTGGTGCGTGCGCCCGGTGATCGGCGCGACATCCAGCAGCGCATAGCCA
>JADBKA010000163.1 GCA_014896635.1 Ktedonobacteraceae bacterium | reverse complement strand
TCGCTCAGCCCGGTCCGGCGCTCCATCTCCTGGATGGCCTCTGCGACTTCGGCTACCTGCAACTCGATTTCCGGTGTACGGTTTTCATATATGAGGGGAACGGTCACGCCATCCCTGATGGCCTGGAGAAACGGGTACTTGCTGATATAGGGGCCGAATGTTTCGCGTGTCTCGTGTTCTTCTCTGTCGATGAGTGGCGTGCCGGTGAAGCCGATGAAAGAGGCGTTGGGCAGAGCTGTGCGCATATTTGCGGCGAGTGTATCGTACTGGGAACGGTGGGCTTCATCGGTCATGACGATAATATCGTCGCGGTCAGAGAGCTTCGGATATGGCTGCTGCGGCTGCTCGGTCTGGAATTTCTGAATCAGAGTGAAGATGATACTATGATTCTCGCGCAGGAGCCTTTTAAGTTCGTCACGGCTGGTGGCACGTACGCGCTCCTGTGGTTCGCTGATGACTCCGATCTGCGCGAAATTTTCATAAATCTGTTTATCCAGGTCTTCGCGGTCGGTGACGACAACGAAGGTCCAGTTGCCGGATAGTTTGTGCTGGACTTTTTGCTCGAAGAAGATCATGGAGTAGCTCTTGCCTGCGCCCTGTGTGTGCCAGAAAACGCCGATCTTGCCGTCAAGCTCTTTGATGCGCTGCATACGGGCAAAGGCGGCATTCACGCCGAGATACTGGTGACAGCGTGCGACGATCTTGAGCAGGCCGCCGGCTACCGGCTTGAAGAGGGTGAAGTTTTCAACGATGTCCAGCAGGCGCCCTCTGGCACAGGTGCCTTTGAGCAGCGTTTCCAGCGTTGTGTTTTCCGGTTCGTCCTCGCGCTCAACACGCTTCCACTCGACGAAGTGTTCCCAGGTGGTCGCCATGCTGCCCATTTTGCTGTGTTGCCCGTCTGAAAGAAGAATAAGCGCATTATACCAGAAAAGTTGAGGAAAACGTTGCTTGTAGTCTTTTTCAACCAGATCGTAGAGACGGCGCAGGCGATCCTGCTGTCGCCCGCTGGCGCGCACAACTGGCAGCAGCAGGGGCAGGCCATTGACGAAGCCAACGTAGTCCAGTCTGCCGCGTCCCAGTTGACCGTTGATGCTCAGGCCGGTAACAAGCAGAAAGTTGTTGTTCTGTGGATTCTTCCAGTCGATCACCTGAACCGTCACTTTTTCTTCTGACGTTCCTCTTACTTGTGCTGCCGCTGGCGATGCTATATCCAGCTTTATGCCATATGTGAGCAGGCGATAGACGTCCTGGTTAGCGGCGGCCAGTTCGCGCAGGCTGTAGTTCTGCGTCAGTTGCTCGCGGGCCTGTTCGAGCAGATCCTGCGATACAGCGGGATTCAGGCGGCGCAGTGCCTGGTGCAGGCGCTCGGTGAGTACGACTTCGCTGTCGTTCGCGCGTCCGGTGATAGCACAGGAAGAACCTTGCTCGGCGCTGGCGTCGAGCACTTCGTAGCCCTGTTCGCGGAAACCGTCGAGTGTACGCTGGTGTAACTGGTTGTCGGCCTCGTCATGTATGGCGGTCATGGTGTTTGTCCTCTCTATTCTCGCTGATTTCTACTGGCCTCATGCTTTTTCACTCCGCCTTGCAGGGTATGATGGAGATTGAGGACACCCCAACCCCCGCCAGGGAGACCCCTGGACCCCCTTTTATCACCGGCGTTTCTGTATTTCACGTTTGCCTTTGACATGATAGCTTGTTTGCGTCAGAGGAGAATCGGCATAACTATCGTCCAGCAGGTGCAGGATGGCCCAGGGGGAGCGCGGATTGTATTTGAGTTTGCGCTTGCCGTTGATGATCTCGACGTCGATGGGCAGGTTGTAGTCGTTGATGATCTGCTCCAGGTCAGCTATAGAGAGGTCCCGGAGATAGGGCTTGTGGTAAATCCTGCTCAGGATGAGCAGCTTGTTTTTATTTTTCAGGCAGTCCTGCTTGAAAGCGGGAAAGCTGTGGATCAGATCCATTGCTTCCAGGATGTCCAGGGCGCACCTGGCATTGTCGCGTAGAGCGTCGAGAAAGCGAAAGATGGTGTAGAAATAGAATTTTTGAAGGATGTACATGCGCTCGCCACAGCTAAAGCAGTCTACATGGCGGTCGAAGAGCAGCACCGGATCGTCAATGGTTTTATACATGCCTGTCTGTCTGTGCAGGCAAATGGCATGTTGTGACGATTCGCTCAGGAGCAAGGTACGGCTGTACCAGCGATAATAGTGGACGGGATGCTGCAAACCGACTGAGGCAGGCGGCGAGAGCACTATCGCATAGAAGCGCAAATTCTGGGTAAAAGCCTTCTCATCTGCGTCGAAACGCTCCAGGCTTCTGAAGTTGTGCAGGTCTGCGATCTGCGGCGCAAGCGTCTGATGGTCGGGGATACGTAGATATTCGATCACGCCATCTTCCAGAACGTTGTCGGCGCTGAACTCAGCGAGAACGAGATTCCCCTCGATCAGCGCCTTTTCGTGTGGCTCCAGAGCTGTATCAATGGCCTGGCGAAACTCATCGGCGGCCTGCTGCGAGAGATGGACGCGGCGAAAGAGCGGGACATCGCTGCCATCCTGGGCCGAAGCGAGGCAGACGGCAAGATCGCACTGGCTGAGGTCCAGCGCGAGGATGCGCTCCAGCAGTTCGCGCGCTTCGTCGCGTTCCCGTGAGAGAGAGATGATTTTGTTGTTGTCAGCGTCGTTTTTCTTTCTGAAGAAAAGCATAGCATCCTCAGTTTTTCTCTGCTAAAAGGACTTCGTTGCTGATGTAGACATAATGGACGGTCTCGCCGCGCTTGAGTCGTCCGCGCGCAATATAGTAGTGGCTGTGATCGCTCTGTTCGAGGTTGATCTCGTAGAGATGATAGCCGAAAAGGTTGAGCATGGGGTTGACGTAGATCAAATTGGAATTGACATACAGGACCAGCAGTGTGCTGAGGAAGACGATAAGCGCCAGAATCTGTGGCCCCAGGTCGAGCGGGAAGGAGACGAAAGGGATCAGATAGGTGGCAACATAGGTCATGACCTCGCTATCGCGCTGCCGATAATCCAGCACCTTTGCAAACGAGCGTTGCAGGTGACGCCGGCACCAGCGCAAATAGTTGAACAGCGCCAGCACGGAGAGCAGGCCCACAGCGAAGCTTACCAGCGCGACCACCAGGTTCTTTGTGAAGAAGAGGATGCCGAGAATGACAAACAGCGGAAAGTATGAACTGAGGAACAGCAGTATACGCATAGGCGTGGCGGGCATCGTTCACATATCCTCTCTTCACGTACTGGTACTTCTCTTAGTAAGTGTACATTATTTAAATGGATTCATCAACAATAGGAGAGGTTATGGTGCTGGTGCAGGGCTACGCCCTGCACCAGCACCATAACAACCTACTCCCACAGTGAGCGCCGTTCCAGCTTGCTCGCGTCAATCGGCTCTATCGGTGGCGACTCCCGTAGCACTCTCCGCGCAACCGGTGCAGCCATTGCCGCTAGCGCCTCATTGCCCGCTGCCCCCGCATCCCATGCCACCCACGATGAGACGTCAATCTCGCCGGAGATGAGTTTGGGCAGCAGCATGTCGCGCGCCCGACGGAGATTTCGATTGCGGAAAATGAGATTACGAATAGAGATTACAAAATCTCTGATACTTTTCTCAAAGCGAAAGATTATAGATTCAGGTGGTAGTACAAGCGGGTATTTTGCCAGAACATCCCAATTTGCACGTGGCATTTGTGTTCCTTGTGCAGTCTTGCTGGCATAGCTAATAAAATTATCGCTGAAGACGCAACATAGTATGAGAGCAAAAAAAAGTTCAAGTTTTGGTAAGATTACAATAGTATCAGAGGAGCAAACGCCATCCATTGGAGCTACTCCCACCTTGTGAAGATAAGGTCTGATTTTGCCAAAAAGTATTTCTCCTTGCTTAAATAGAAGTTTAGTGCTTTGTACTTCTCTGGCTATTCCCCATTCAGAAATAGCAATAGATTTACGTGGTAAATGTTCTAACCCTAAATATGGTGTTTCGGAATCAACTGCTTCCGGGTTGACACTCCTGCGTACTTCATAAGCAATATCCCCCAGTTTCACCACTCGCCACCCCTGGGGAATCATACCCAGTTCCGACTCCACCAGCGGCACTTGCTCATGGCCGGGGAAGCGGAACTTCACAAACCACTCCTGGTAGAGCATCTGTGCCATCTCTTCCAGGATGGCGATGCGCCGCCGGTTGTTCTCGATCAGGTCGTCGTAGGCCGAGAGGATCTCGGCAATCTTGCGCTGAATGGGCAGGGGGGGAAGACGGACTTTAAACTTGGGAAAAGATATGAGGGGAATACGATCTACTGTTGATCCTAGAATCATGTTACTAGTAATTGTTCGCCGCCATTCATCACCCAGAAAGTAGAACAATAGATAGCGTGTGTTAACTCTTCTTGGGTTTGGTCTAAGCAATGCAAGCCTTCTTCCCAAACAACCTCTGAAATTTTCAGGGATAATGGCATAGCGGTTTAATGTCGCTTCATAGGTAAAAACGATATCTCCAGGTTGCGGTAGTACCCGTCGTGTCCATGTGGGAAAATCTTCCTCTGATATATGACGTATTTCGGAAAGATCCAAATGTCCATCTTCGGTAAGATTTTTAATTCCTAAAAATATTGGTCCTTCTTCTGCTGGCTTGGGTGTTGCATGAGGACCATCATATAACCCTAAGCATATTGACTCAATAGGAGCTAATTCCCATTGCATTTGTGTCATCTTTAGTCCCCCATTTCGTCGAGCAGCTTATTGATGTTCTCGCTGATGCGCTCTTCGAGATCGTGGGCCTCGGCGTTGAGCGTCTCCAGTTCCTCGTTCAGGGCTTCGAGCTTCTCTTTGAAATCGAAGTCGGCGATGGCGCGCTCGGCCACGCCTACATAGCGGCCAGGATTGAGGCTCCAGCCCTGAGCTTTGATCTCGGCGAGCGTGGCGACTTTACACAGGCCGGGGACATCGACGTAGGAGCCGGTGGGGAAGGTCTCTTCGAGGCGGCGCGCGCTGCCCTGCGCCGTCTCCGGCTGCTCGCCGCGATAGAGGCGCACGATATTGGCGATGAACTCGATATCTTCGGGCCAGAACTCGCGGTGAGCGCGATCCACCTGGCGGAAGATGTGGCGCGCGTCGATGAAGAGCACCGTATCGCGGTGCGGACTCTGGCGCTTGCCCTTATCGAAAAACCAGAGCGTGCAGGGCAGCGTCACCGTGTAGAAGAAATTCGAGGCAATAGCGATCATCACATCCACCACTCCCGTCTCGATCAGCTTGCGGCGAATCTCCTGTTCGGAGCCGCTCGCGGAGCTAGCCTGGTTGGGCATCACGAAGCCCGCGCGCCCGCGCTCGCTCAGCGCCGTATAGAAGAGCTGTATCCAGATATAGTTGCCGTTATCGACGCGCGGCAGGCCGAAAGGAAAGTGGTGCATGTTCAGGCGCGTCTTGTCGATGCCGTTGACGTTGAACGGGGGATTCGCCATCACGTAGTCGAAGCGGCCAGAGCAGTTGTGCGGATCGTCGTAGTAGCTGTTGGCGTTGCGAATATCGCCGGGAAGGCCGTGTACTGCCAGGTTCATCTTGCACAGGCGCACCGTCTCCAGCGTCTTCTCCTGTCCGTAGATAGAGACCTGCCGGCCCGGATCACCCTGGTGGTTGCGTACAAAGCGCGCGCTCTGCACAAACATGCCGCCGGAGCCACAGGCCGGGTCGAAGATCAGGCCCTCGAACGGCTCAATCACCTCGACGATCAGGCGCACCAGCGAGGTCGGCGTGAAGAATTCGCCGCCGCGCTGTCCCTCGCTGAGAGCGAACTTGCCCAGGAAATACTCGTAAATGCGCCCGAACATGTCCTCTTCGCTTTCCAGCGTCAGCGTGGCGTTATCGAAGCCGCGCAGCAGGTCCAGCAGGACACGCCGGTCAAGGCGGCTGTAGCTTGTTTTGGGGAGTGCTCCGGTCAAATTTTCGTTGTACTGCTCGATCAATGTCATCGCGTTGTTGAGAGCCTTCTCGACCTCATCGGCGGTAGTGAGCCTGAGCAGATCGGGATAGCGGGCGCCGGGAAGTGGATCGGCGGGAAGGTAGATCGCGCCGCGTGCCAGGTACATATCAGGATCTGGTTGCGGTCGGCGTGCTGTCGGCACAAATGTCGCGCGGATCTCGCGGTCGGCTTTCTTGAACGTCTCATAGGCGAAGCGCAGGAAGATCAGCCCCAGCACAGGCTCCGAGTATTCGTGTGCGCGCAGGTGAGTATTGGCGCGCAACTTATCAGCCATCTGCCAGAGGCGATCCTCAATCTCTGAAATACTTGCGAACATGGCACAATCCTTCCCATGATGAAGCTGCAACACAAGTATAACAGAAGTGAGCATGCCTGGAAAGAGGTTATAGCTGGTGCCTCCTTTTGCACATAGGTAGCACACAGGTAGCACACAAGTAGCACACATTCTGGCATGCTTCTTGCGAGAAGCAGAGTAGACACACTTTGTCAGCAGAGTCCTTCAGTGCAGGCTTTCCTGTAACGGGATCGCCTGTCGTGAGCGTGGTTTCGGCTCGTCTGAAAAAAGAAAGGAGGTAACGAACGACAGCAAGTCTGCTCCTTTTTTTGAGTTGTTGACAGGTATCAGGCACGCTTTTTTACTGTTCGTCCGTTATGCACCTTGCTGTGTTATTTTGATGGTTTGCACTGTCTGTGTAAGTGGGACATAGTTCTGTTCGCAACAGAGGAAGGAAACCTTGATGCAAGCGATGTTCTGGCAACGGAGAAGCCAGTTGCCTCGTATTTCTAACCAGTCTCGACCCCGCATGGTGACGGGTTGCATTGCCACTCTCCTGCTCGTCGGTTTGATCATCTCGCTCTTCTTGCCGAGGGCGGTCTATGCAGACAGCACGGCTCCCAACGGTCCGGGAGCGCCTTCTATCTGGGCGCCATCCACCAATACTATTGTTGGAACGGCAGCCAATACCACCAGCCTGGTCTGGTTTACTGGCTACAATGGGATTATCAGCGAAGTATTCTATCCCACTGCGGATATAGCCAACACGACCGATTTGCAGTTTCTCGTGGGGGATAGCGGTCATAGCTGGGTTGATGAAGAGAAGGTGGCAACCACCTCGGTTGCCCAGTTATATGATGCGCATTCCCTGGCCTGGACGGTGACGAACACTGCTAAAAACGGCAGATATAAGATTGTCAAGGTGATTTATACCGATCCTGGCCGTAACTCATTGATTCAGCGTGTAACTTTTACCGCCCTGAATGGCACCTTGTCGAGTTACCTGCTTTATGTATTATACAACCCGACAATACATAACGCGGGGAGTAACAATACCAGCACCACTCAGGTCTATAACGGCAGGACCATGCTGGTGACCACCGATTCCTCCGGCAGCTATGCCAGTGCCCTGGCGGCTTCCATTCCTTATCAAGCCGGTATGACCAGCTCGGCGTTTGTCGGCAGGAATGATGGCTGGACGGATCTGAAGGCCAGCAGCAACTGTGGGAGTGGTAGCTGCCCCGATTATACGATGAACTATACCTATAATGCAGCCAATAATGGCAATACGGCGCAAACGGGGCTGCTAGATCTCTCTAGTGGTGGCACAATCAATACGCAGACGGCCACCTCTCTCACATTTAATCTGGTACTTTCGTTCGGCCAGACCAGTGGTGGTACCTCGGCTATCACAGCTGCGGAGCAGATGCTGGCCGGCACGCTTGGCGATACCTCCGATCTGCTTGGGACCTATGTCTCGCAATGGCATACATTTGATCAGAGTCTGCGTACACCGCCGGCGGTTGGCAGCACGCAAGCGATTCAGCAGGCGCGCCAGCAGGAATACTATCTGGCGGCCAACGTGCTCAAAGCTGCACAGGATAAGCAGACGGGTGCGTTTGTGGCCGGTCCGGGGACGCCCTGGGGGGATAGCACCGGTGACGGTAATGGTGGGTATCACCTGGTCTGGATGCGTGACCTGTACGAGTTTGCCAGCGCATTGATCGTGGCCGGTGACACGGCTGATCCAATCCGTGCAGTTCACTGGGCTTTCAATACTCAGCAGCAGAGTGATGGGCACTTCCCGCAAAATAGCTGGGTCAATGGACAGCCGTACTGGAATGGCATCCAGATGGATGAGCAGGCATTTCCGATCATCCTCGCCTGGAAACTAGGAATCACCGGCAGCAGTGATTACAATAACCACATCAAGCCGGCTGCCAATTATATTGTGCAGCACGGTCCCACAACGGGACAGGATCGCTGGGAAGAGAACGGTGGTTATAGTCCCGCAACTATAGCCGCCGAGATCGCGGGACTGGTGTGTGCCGCCGATATTGCGCGCATCAATGGGGATACTGCGAGCCAGACACTGTTCAACAATACCGCCGACTCCTGGCGCAACCAGGTGGTCAACTGGACCTTCACCACGACCGGTCCCATTGGTAACGGCCACTACTTTGAGCGTATTGACAGTGATGGCAATCCCAACAATGGCAATACCATCTCCATTGCCAATGGCGGTGGCAACTACGATGAGCGCTCTATCGTCGATACCAGCTTCTTAGAGCTGGTCCGCCAGGGAGTGATGCCCGCCAATTCGACCTATATTACTCAGTCGTTGGCAGCAGTCGATGCTACGATCAAGCAGACGATTAACGGCTATGATTACTGGTATCGCTATAACCATGATGGCTATGGTGAGACTTCCAGCGGAGCGAATTATACAGGCGCTGGCATTGGACGGCTCTGGCCGATCTTCTCAGGGGAGCGTGGCATCTATACCATCGCCAGCGGCGGTTCTGGTGATGCGGCGCTCTCGGCGATGATGGCAGCCGCCAATAGTTCAGGCTTGATCCCGGAGCAGATCTGGGATAATGCGGCTCCTGCTGGCTATACGCCAGGTACTCCTACAAAGTCCATGAATCCGTTGAACTGGGCGATGGGCGAATTCATCACCTTGCTCGTTTCGGCAAGCACCCATACCATTGCGGATGTAGCCTCCATTGTCTATAATCGCTATAATAGCGGTGGAGGTGGTTCATGCAGTACGGGCGCAGTGTCGGCCTCTCCCTGTCCGGTGCAGGGGCAGCAAACAACTATCACCTATAACGGTTTCCTGGCAAGTGGAGCCAGTAGTATCACGATGCACTGGGGCTACAACAGCTGGAACGGCATCACGGACACGCCGATGACGAAGCAGGCTAACGGAAGTTGGCAGGCAACGATCACGGTGCCGCAGAGCGCCACGCAGCTCAACATGGCCTTTTTCAACCAGAGCAACACGTGGGACAACAACAACACGAGCAACTACAATTTGAGCGTAAATAGCGGTGGAGGTGGTTCATGCAGTACGGGCGCAGTGTCGGCCTCTCCCTGTCCGGTGCAGGGGCAGCAAACAACTATCACCTATAACGGTTTCCTGGCAAGTGGAGCCAGTAGTATCACGATGCACTGGGGCTACAACAGCTGGAACGGCATCACGGACACGCCGATGACGAAGCAGGCTAACGGAAGTTGGCAGGCAACGATCACGGTGCCGCAGAGCGCCACGCAGCTCAACATGGCCTTTTTCAACCAGAGCAACACGTGGGACAACAACAACACGAGCAACTACAATTTGAGCGTGTCGTAGGGTAAAATTCCTGCTGTCTTCTCATAAAGAAGGCAGCAGGTTTCTCATCTACATTTTTGTGAAGCACAAGGAACCGGAACGACTGTCTGTCATTCCTTTTGGGGGTAGTCCTACGTTTGTTTGAGCAGTCGCATCTCGTGCTGGAGCGTTTCGGTCAGTCCCTCTTGTAGTGAGCGCGGATTGTAGCCCAGTTCGCGCCTGGCTTTGGCGTTGCTACCGATGTAGGTCACGCCCGCACTGACGCGCAGGTATTCGGCGCTGTACTGTTCGGGAACCGGTACGATCTTCTCCACAACACCCATGATTGCCGCCATCGCTTTCAGTAGAGAAGGCGATACCCGGCGTGGCATGGGGATGCCGGTAATTTTTTCGGCAAGCTGCAAGACTTCTACAAGCGTATGCGTCGGGCCGGCGATGATATAGCTTTCGCCGGCGGTGCCTTTCTCCATCGCCAGGATGTGGCCGTGCGCGATGTCCTCGACGTGCGCCCACGAATAGGCCGACTGCGCCGGGATCATGGGCAATTTGCGTTGCAAATACTGCACAAAAACGCTGCGAATGCTGCTGGTATCGCCGGGGCCATAGATGATGCCGGGTTGCACGATCACTAGTGGCAGCCCGGCGGCCATCATGGGTTCGGCTATCTCGTAGTGTGCTACCCACTTGGTGCGGTCGTATTCGCTCAGGTGCGGGCCTGTGTAGTGGTAGGACTCATCAACGAGCTGTCCA
>JADBKA010000162.1 GCA_014896635.1 Ktedonobacteraceae bacterium | reverse complement strand
GTCGAGAAAGAAGTGATCGGTCAGGCGAATTTCAATTTTGCTGCTTTTACTGCCACAGATACGGCATTTCGGGTCTATCAGGTCTACTGCATCCAGTGTGTGACCGCAGTTGTCGCACTGGTCGCCGCGTGCTGCCGGGTAGCCGCAGTCGGGACAGGTACCCTCGATATAGCGGTCCGGCAGGAAGCGGCGGTCGGTAGGACAGTAAGGGGACTGCATGCTATCCTTGAAGATGTAGCCTTTTTCGTAGAGCGTCAGGAAGAAGTCCTGGGTGATGCGGTAGTGGTTGGTGGTGCCGGTTTCGGTGTAGAGATCCCAGGAAATACCCAGGCGTTTCCAGACCTCGCAGATCTGGCGATGGTAGCGCGCCACGAATTCACGCGGTGCGATGCCTTCGCGCTCGGCATCGACGAGAATGGGCGTGCCGTGCTCATCGCTGCCGGAGACCATCAGGACGTGGTTGCCGGCCATGCGATGGTAGCGGGCAAAGGTATCTGCCGGCAGGTAGGCGCCGGCGATCTGCCCGACGTGCGTGGAGCTTTTGGCATAGGGCCATGCTACGCAGACAAGGATATATTCGTTCATCAGAGATTCTGCTCTCCCTTTATAAATATGTCTCTGCTCTCAGATTCGTTGACGGATCTTTCAGGTTTTACTGACCTCGCGGCGGGAAAAAAGCAGTGCGAGGGACTTTCGCACTTTCAGGATTCTCGCATTGCATTCACATACCAATATAACGTGCATAGACGGAACGGGCAACCTGTTCGTCGTCAGTGCCTTTGATGATCGCGCGTGCATCGGGGAAAACGGTTATCTCATAGCCATCTACAGTGAAGCGCAGGAGAAAAGCGTTATAGACGACTTCGCCCACCGGGCGCAGGCGGTCGGCCAGGTCGGCAAAGTCCAGCCTGACATCGCGCTGTCCGGTGCCGCGCACCTGGACGGCATTGCGCCCGCACAGACTGGTGCTGCCTCTATCAGCAAGCGATGTCAGGAACTCAAAGTGATGCTGGCCACAGGCGGGGCAATCGGGCTGGCGTGGCAGTTCGATGCGCTCAAAAGTGTTTTCCCACAGGTCCAGCCAGGTCATACTACGGCTGATCTGCTCGCTGTGCAGCAGGATCTTGAGCGCCTCGGTTGAGGCAATGCCGGTGATTGTGGCGACGATGCCGTTGAGCACGCCGGCGGTATCACAGGTAGGCGTGGTGCCGGGGAGCGGCATGTCGGGGAAGGCGCAGCGCAGGCAGGCGGTATCGCCAGGAAGAATGTTCATCGTCACGCCATAGGATGCGATAACTCCGCTGTAAATCCAGGGTTTTCCGTACTTGATACAGGCGTCGTTAATGAGATAGCGAGTTTCAAAGTTGTCGGTAGCGTCGAGCATCAGCTCAGTTTCGCGTACCAGGGATTCGATGCCATCAGCACTGACATCTTCTACCAGGGCTTCTACGTGTACGTCGCTATTCACCTGGCGCAGTTTTTCGGCAGCGGCAATGGCTTTAGGAAGATGATTGGCGACGTCTTTTTCGTCGAAGAGCACCTGGCGCTGCAAATTGTTTAGTTCGATATAATCGCGGTCGGCGATCACGAGTTTGCCGACGCCAGCACGGCAAAGATTGTTCGCCAGCGCGGTCCCCAGGGCGCCGCAGCCGATAATTGTCACTGTTGCTGTACGTAACCGTTCCTGCCCGGCTCTGCCCACAGGAGCGAACAGGAGTTGTCGTGAATAGCGGTCGAGCATTGCATCCTCTCTTAGCTTACAGAATAAACGCCTGCACCTTATTGTAGCATAGTTGATGGCGCGGTGACAGTTTTAGAGAGGGAGAGATTCACGGTTCTCTGCCATCGCAGGGGCGCGCATTGCTAATCAGCAGCGGGGCCAGTTCTCCGACAATGGGTGAGCCAGCGCCGCTTGCTGCGTCCCATCCCTGCCCGGCAGCAAAGCCGGCAATGCTCATTTGCTCTGCATTGAGGCTGATGAATGTGTAGGTGTTATCACCACTGGTAATGTCGTGAAAGCCGCGAGTATAGTATTTGCTGCTGCTGATGCGGTAGATCGCAGGATTGAGAAAACCCAGGCGCCTGTTTGCCAGTTGATCGACGAGTACGCTGATGGCTGCCCACTGAGGAGCGCCGGCGCTTGTGCCGCCAACAGGCAGGATGACAGTCTGGCCCGGCACGAGAAAGCTGCTTACGATGGGGACGCCCGTAAGAGGATCTGCAACATAAGCGACGTCGGGAATACCACGCTGCGAGCCTGTACGCGCCAGTCCGTCCTGATAGGCGGGTCGCGTGAAGATCCGGCTGAAGCCGCCTCCCGTTGCGCCTCCTGTTGTCTGCGAACGATTCCACACGGTCTCGCGCTGGTAAACCCCTGTGCGACTGGCAAAGAGCGTCGTGCCTCCTACTGCCGTGACCAGGGGATCGCTCGCCGGGTACAGCACACCCTGCCCATTGCTCACCAGGTTGCCTGCCTCGTCACAGACACCTGCGTTCGATCCCGTGTCGCCGGCGGCGACAAAAACACCGATGTTTCGTTCCCTTGCCTGGCGAAAGACGTTGTGCCAGGCTCCGATTTCGGCGTCGGTATAGCACGATTCGGACGTTCCCACACTGAGAGAGATGACGTCTCCCAGGTTGTTTTGCACAGCGTAACTGGTGGCCTGGATCAGGGCATCAATCTGTCCCTGCAGCGTGTCATTGGCGGGGTTGCCGAGTACCAGCGTGAGCTGCGCATCGGGAGCTATCGCGTGTGTCCATTGCATATCCAGCGCAATCTCCAGCGCAAAGCCAAGCATGGCCGGATTGCGCGGGTCAAATGGACGCAGGCCGAAAGGAGCAATACTTTTGAACCAGGGATCGTTTAATCCGAAAATTCTGTCAAAGAGTTGCAGATCCGGCCAGAGGGTTGGATTCTGGTAGAGATCAACTATCACTATGGTACGTCCGGCTCCCCTTATACCGCGCTGGTGGAGCGACTGGATGCCGTACGCTCTCCGAATCTGGGCAGGGCTGTAGCAGAGCGGCAGGCTGCTGCTCTGAAGGCAAGGAGGAACAGCGCCGACTGCTGCTCTGGTCGCGTAATCGGTGAGTGGATAGATGTTCACCAGGCCAGGAGGCTTGCCTGCTGAGAGAGAGAACGCCTGAACCGGTTGTCTGTTACCCAGCATGCTGGTGACAGCGCAGAGAATAATGAACAAGAAAACCGCGCTCCGCCGGATAGCATTGAGGAGAGGTTTTTTTTGCACTCGCGCCATAAATACGATTCTCCTTTTTCTCTCTATTGCTCGCCCATTCAAGATGGTTCTCCGTGTCTGCTATAGATTCAGTATACATATGCACATAGATAGTTTTAGATGGATTGGATGTTTATTTTATATTTGAGAGATATTATAAATACTATCTTTCTTAGAAGATTTTTGGAGAAGAGGGAAGCATAAATATTGATGAGTTTTTGAGCAAGTTGTACTTTTTTACTATTTATCGGGCAGTAACCTGGGACTGTAGTATAGTAGAGGAAACCTGTTTATATTTCTCGATGTATCAGTGTCAGGGAAGGCCAATCTAATGCGTAACAATGAAACAATGCAGAATGTGACTTCCGGGGTACTTGGGCGTTATCGCGTGCTCAGTCGTATTGGGCGGGGTGGGATGGGCGATGTCTGGTTATGCGATGATCCGCGCCTGCGCCGCCAGGTAGCGGTTAAAACGCTGCCGCCGCATAACCAGCATGATCACGAGTATTCTGCCCGCTTTGAACGGGAAGCGCAGGCCGCAGCGGCGTTAAATCATCCCCACATTCTTCCTGTTCATGACTATGGTGAGCAGCAACTCCCTGATGGGCGGGTCATTACATATATTGTGATGCCTTATATCGGGGGCGGTTCGCTGGCGGATCGCATCAATCAACTGGCTGCGGCACACCAGGGGATGCGGCAGGATGAGGCGCTCAACTTTCTAAGCCAGGCGGCTGAAGCGATTGATTACGCGCATTCGCAGGGCGTCATCCATCGTGACATCAAGCCGGCGAATATGCTGTTGCGCTCAAATGACTGGCTGGTGCTGGCGGATTTTGGCATCGCGCGTATCGTCTCCAGTACCGACAATCTCACCCAGGCGGGTAGTGGTATTGGTACGCCAGAATATATGGCGCCGGAGCAGGCCCAGGGGCATGCAGTAGGTGCCAGCGATAACTACAGTCTGGCAGTGATCGCCTACCAGTTTCTCACCGGTCGTCCCCCGTTCAGTGCAGAGACCAGCTATGCCACAATTATTCAGCATCTGGTGATGCAACCGCCCTCGCCGCGCCAGTTCAATCCTGCGCTTCCGCCGGCATGCGAAGCGGTCCTGCTGCGTGGCCTGGCGAAAAATCCTGCTGAACGCTATCCCACTGCTCGCGCCTTCGTCGATGAATTGAAGCGTTCTCTGGCCTATCCTGTTTCAGAACCACTATTCGCTGCCAATCCGTCCATGCAGTCAGCAGATCCGCAGACACCCTCTACGCTGCAAAACGTACAGGCGCTCTCAGTATGGCCTGAAGACTCAAAAGGTCTGGCCGATGGTGGCAGCAAGCTGACCTCTCCTGAGGTGGCAAAACAGATTGCGCGCCGGCGTGTTTTGATTGGTGCTGCTGCCACTCTCGTCGTTGCCGGTACTGCTGGTGGCCTGTGGGTACTGAGCCGGCAGGGCAAGCTACCATTTATTACTCAGGCGTCGCCCGTACCTACAAAGGCCCCGGTGCAAAAAACGCCCACTCTGGCTCCCAACCCCGATGGGCCGGCTATGATTCTCCGCGAGCATAACAGACCTGCAAACGCTCTGATGTGGTTCCCCGGCAAAAATGTACTGATTTCTGCATCTGACGATCATATGATCAAAGAGTGGGATATCCAGGTATTGCAACAGCAGCACAAAAAAGAGTACGGCAGTACGGCCAGCCATACGACCAGAGGCTTCGGCATGAAGATGGCCTGGTCCCAGGATGGTCAATACCTGGCTCTTGCCAATGCTCGTTCGGGCAATGATCTCAATTCCACTTATATAGATATCTATAAATCTGATCTGTCAACGCGCGCGCCAGGCTGGCCGGAAGGCATTCTCATCCCGGCGCTCTCAGTCAAGGGGGTGAGCTGGCTACAAAATAAGTATATTGCTGTACTGTGGAACACGCTCAAGGATAACGAACAGTTTCATCTTGGTCTCTGGGATGTCACGCAGCCGGCGTTGAACCTGAAGCCTGCCACTTTAAAAGGCTTTCCAACTATCGTGCTCAGTGGGAATGTGCAGGATCTGCTCACCAGGCCGGATGGCACGCAGGTCGCTATCCCCACCAGCGATGGTGTGCTGGTTGGTACTGCCTCGCCTCTGAATGGGGCTGTGAACTGGAAAGCCAGTTATCCTGAGCCGTTGAAAAACAAAAAAGATAGCTTCTTTAATGAGGTTGATGCGCTTGCCTGGACTGCCAGCGGTAACGGCCTGATTGGCATTATTAACGCCTCGCCTTCTTATCTTCTGATCGGTTGGAGTCTTAAAGACAATCCGGTGACGCCATACCAGTTTGGCCTACCGGGAGACAATATGCGCTTTACTGCGATTGCAACCTATCCCACGAAAGATAAAGCACAATTTGCAGCGGGAGCTAAAGATGGCAAGGTGTACATCTGGCAGACTGACCGGAGTACCCTGCCTGTGCGTACGCTAACAAACGGTGGTCTTGAGAAAGGCGGTGTTACGGCGCTGGCCTGGTCGCCTGATGGGCAGTGGCTGGCTGCTGCCTATGATGATGCGGATGCGAGCATCTTACTCTGGAATGTGTGAGGTGCCGAAATGAGAGAGAATCGAGCAATGAACTGGCAGGGACAGATGCTTGGGCGCTACCAGTTGTTGCGCCTGATCGGGCGGGGGGGCATGGGTGAGGTATGGCAGGCGGAAGATACGCGGTTCCGCCGCCAGGTAGCGATTAAGCTGCTGCCGGCAGTCTTGAGAAGCGAGCAGTCCTACCTGCGCATGTTCGAGCGCGATGCGCGGGCTGCGGCAGCCCTGGACCATCCCCATATTCTCCAGGTACACGATTTTGGTGAGGCGCAGATCGGCCAGGATGAGATCGTGACTTTCCTGGTCATGCCCTATATCCGTGCCGGGACGTTGCGTGAGCGCCTGCGTGCAGCCAACGGTCCACTGTCACCGGAAGAGGGATTGCATTATCTCAAGCATGCCGCCGAGGCGATTGATTTTGCGCACAGCAAGCAGGTAATTCATCGTGATATCAAACCGGCGAATATGCTGCTGAATGGAGACTGGCTGCTGCTCGCCGACTTTGGTATTGCCAGGCTGCTGACCAGCGATACCTACCGCAGCCGGACAAGCGCCGGGGCTGGTACGCCCGAATATATCGCCCCGGAGCAGGCTCAGGGGAAAGCCATGCCGGCCAGTGACCGCTATAGCCTGGGAGTCGTTGCGTATGCGGTGTTCGCCGGTCATTTGCCATTTGAAGGCGGTTCAACCTATGAGATATTGCTCAAGCAGATTACCACTCCGCCGCCACCGCCGCGCCAGTTCAATCCGGCCATGCCTGCCAAAGTGGAAAGCGTGATCCTGAAGGCGCTTGCCAAGCAACCGGCTGCTCGCTACCAGTCGTGCTCCGAGTTTGTCGAAGCATTAGAGCGTGCCTGGCGAGGATTACAGCTGGCACCCGGCTCTGATCCTGATGCGACCTCGCTTGCCCCCTGGAGCAGACGTATCCACGAGGTGGATGTGGCGGCTCAGCCGACTGAGAAGACTCCCGCCGTTACACCTGTGCCATTCATGACACCGGAACTGGCGCCCCAGACGCAGATTATGGCACCGATGCAGGTCAGGCCATCTCAACCGTCTATGGTGCCAGCGCCGCCATATGCACAGTATCCTGCCATGCAGACGCAGAGTAACATTCAAACGGCGATCTCTCACAGTTCGTCGCCCACGCAGTTTCAGCAGGTACAGGAGCGTCCTGCCGAACGGCAACAGCCAGAGGAGCGCCAGCGCAAAATCGGCAGGCGTGAGGTTGTCATTGGCGGAGCTGCGGCGGTGGCTGTTGTGGCAGTTGGCGGGACTGCCGCGACAACGCTGCTCCTCAACAAACCTTCTACTCCGACACCGCCCAGGCCGACGCCTACTCCCATACCGGGTCCCCGCCAGTTTGCGCCCGGCAAGCCGCTGCTCAACCTGACCGGGCATTCAGATACTGTGACCAATGTAGTGTGGGACTCCACAGGACGCTACCTGGCGACGGCAGGACAGGATACCCGCGTCATGCTCTGGGATCTCGGCGGCATTTTGCAGAAGAATCCCACCACTCTGCAAGCGATAGATCAGCCAGCGCATAAATGGAAGTTGAAAGATGCGGTGTCTCCCAGTTGCCTGCACTGGACCTCGGACGGGCGCCGGTTGGTCCTCTCGAATCTCGACAGCGGGCAGTTTGGCCTGCTTGATCCTTTCACCGATGGGAGTAAACCGCAAATATTCACCGATTCAGCCAGTAAAGCTGATTCGTTCAATCGCCCGGACTACTTTTGCGTTGTCTCCAGGCCGCATTCGCCGATGCTGGCATCCATCGAGCTCACTCTGCCGCAGAAGATCAAAGTTAACCTGTGGCAGATGGATAAGCCCGGTGGCCCTGTCGGTACGCTCACATACGACGATCCTGAAACAAAGCCGGATCATCCTGTAGGGCTGCTGCTCATCGACTGGTCGCGTGATGGCTCGCTGCTGGCTGGACTCACCGAAAGTGGCAGGGTAGTGCTCTGGGATATCAAAACCTCTGCGGTCAAAACTGCTATTGCCATGCCGGACCGCACGCAGGGTAAGACCGTCAATGTCAACAGGGTGGCGATGTCCTGGTCGCCTGCCAATCCAGATCTGCTGGCTGTTTTTAATATTGACACTATTGCAGTGGTTGATATACGCCAGGGGAAAACCCTCTATCAACTCGGCACTGACGATAAAACCGCGCTCACTCCTCCCAAAGATACCGGCGGGATACCCTGGGTTCCGCATATTGAGAGCCTGACCTGGTCGCCGAACGGGCGCTATATTGCCGCCGCCTATGCGCGCAACCACCAGATCTATGTCTGGGATCTGCAAGCGACCGATGCCAGGACCGGTAAGGATGGCGTACGCTTCCAGCAATATCTCTTTCCTGCACAGGGCGACCCTGCCGGCCATACCAATACAATTTATGACCTGGCCTGGTCGCCCGATGGCCGCTATCTGGCGACAGGTTCATTTGATAAAACGGTCATCGTCTGGAAAGTAGACGCCCTGTAGCGAAACACGGGGGCCAGGAGGCTTTGCCCCCGGCGGGGGCATGGGGGTGCCTCCCCAAAACTTAAAAAACCTCTTTTGCTCCTTTGGAAAAGGAAAATGGGTTTATCAGTGAATGCAAGGGAGTATCCCTTGTGTTCACTGATAATCATAAAATCCTTTACCGCTTTTGCGTCCATACATGCCGGAAGCGACCATACGGCGCAGCAGCGGCGGCGGCGCGTAGAGGGGATCTTTGTACTCATCGTAGATCGCTTCTGCCGCGTAGAGCGTGGTGTCGAGTCCCACATAGTCGAGCAGAGTGAACGGACCCATCGGATAGCCGCAGCCTAGCTTCATCGCTGTGTCGATGTCATCGCGGCTGGCAGCTCCGTTTTCGAGCATACGGATCGCGGCCAGCAAATAGGGAATGAGCAGGAAGTTGACGATGAAACCGGCGGTATCCTTTGCCAGCACGGGGGTCTTGCCCAGCGAAACGGCAAATTCCCTGACCGTCTCAATCGTCTCTTCAGAAGTAGAGATGGTGCGCACGATCTCCACCAGCTTCATGACGGGCGCGGGATTGAAGAAATGCAGGCCACAGACTTTCTCAGGTCGTTTTGTCACTGCCCCCATCTGAGTGACGCTGAGCGAGGAAGTATTGCTGAGAATAATCGCTTCCGGTTTCAGGATCTGATCGAGCGCGGGGAAGAGGCGCAGCTTCTCCTGCATGTTCTCGATCACGGCCTCGATGACCAGATCGCAGTCGGCGAGGTCTGCCAGTTCCAGTGTCCCATGCAGGCGGGCGCGGTTCTCCTCAACCTGTCCCGCTGTTAGCTTATTCTTCTGCTGCATTGTATTCCACGCATCATAGATGCGCGCTAATCCTTTATCGAGCAACTGCTGATTGACTTCGCGCACAACCGTTTCATAGCCCGATTGTGCGCAGGTCTGGGCAATGCCACTGCCCATCAGGCCACAACCAATCACTCCAACTTTGCGAATCTTCATTGAATCTACTCCTTCTCTACTAAGAACTTACGTATTTCTAGCGCCGGGCGCTGATCCGTCCCCAGGATGATTGTGTAATGATTAAGTGACGGATAATTGATGTAGCGGCAATTGGCGATATGCTGTCGCATTGCCTCTGCACCTGCTTCCGGCAGCATTTGATCGTTGTCGAGAAACAGTCCCTGCCCGGCGCGCAGCAACAGCGTGGGCGCCTGCACGTGGGACCATTGCTCCTCTGGCCTGGCCTCGTCAATACGCCGGCTATCTTCCAGCACGCCATCGCGCGAGGCTCTGGCGACAACAGAGCCGTCGGCCAGTTGTTGTACATCATGCTCGAAATAGGTATCGATATATTCATTCCAGTACGGTCCCAGGAAAGGAGCCGCTTTCAGGCGTTCTCTGTATTCCTCATAAGAGGGGACGGGCAGGCCCAGGCGACTGAAGGAAGCCGTGAGCCAGGCGGGCTGCTCTTCCGGTGTTTTCCAGGGCAGCGGCGCTCCTGCATCAATCAGCACCAGCTTACTCAGCTTCTGCGGGTAATGTGCGGCGAAGTAGAGCGCAATTAATGCGCCCAGAGAATGGCCGACGATGGCGGGCCGTTCCAGCTTGAGCGCCTCGATCAGGGCGAGCAGATCGGCGGCATGAATTGGCACGCTATAGCCGGTAGGCGGTTTGGCGCTATCACCGCGCCCGCGCAGATCATATGCGATGACGCGGTGATCGGTAGCCAGCTCATCGGCAAAGGACTGGAAGCAGAAAGCGTTCGCGGTGATGCCATGCACGAATACAACTGGCGGACCCTGTTCTCCCCATTGGATGACATGCAGCGTGATATCACCGGCGGCAACAGATTCATCGCGTACGGGAGGTAGAAGGTGAACCGGCATGATGAGCCTCCTCTTGTTGGAATAGATGCCATTTATCTTTGACTGCCCGGACGAGCGGTTTCCCATGTTCTTGCCGTTGCTCTGAAGAGAGCCAGCCAGTATGTTGTGTACGTCTGGAGACATGAGGCCACAGGACTTCCTGCATGATCTGCCGGTAACGGTTCATATCGGGTGGAAACAGCAGT
>JADBKA010000161.1 GCA_014896635.1 Ktedonobacteraceae bacterium | reverse complement strand
TAACAACAGCACATTACCAGTTACCTGGAAAACTGCTACAAGCACAGCAAGTAAAATAAAGGTCGCAAGCGGAATTGCAAACGAGGTGATCCATGCCATTTGCAATAGCCCGCTGACCGTCATCCCAGTTTTATTCTGATCGGGACTCATCCACCAGACCTCCTGTTGAACAATAATCAGTATCAAATCGGCGACGAGACAAGTCGCCCGACGCTTATCCGAGGGCTTGGTAGTGCTGCATTTTCTCAGAAAAAAGCAGGCGGGCTACATCCAGCAGCACAACTGCCCGGCCATTCAGCAACGCACTCCCGGCAGCATAAGGCACAGCCCAGGAAGGAATATTGGCCTGGCGCGCATTTCCACTGATAACCGCAGAGGCAGGTATCGGTAACATCTCGCTTACCCCATCCACTACAAAGCAAATCACCATCTCATTGTATTGCAGCGACAACAGGCGCGTACGTGGGGTCTGAGGCACCTGCCCCAGGTTCAGGAACATCCGCAAATCTACTACTGAAGCGATGGTCCCCCGCAAATTAATCACGCCTTTCACCCAGGGGACAACATTGGGGACAGGCGTAATGATACTTCCCAGGCGCTCAACGCCCTGAACGCATTCGGCCTTTACGGCAAACTCACAGCCTGCCAGAGTGAACAGCAGGTGCTTCTCTCCTGGCGGGGAGGGAGGCTCCGTGCCGGAGCCTTCAACCCGACGAATCTGGCTTTGCGCCAGTTGCATCTGAAGAGCGGCAATCGATGGCGATTGCGACATCAGTTGTTGTATTGCTGCGAAAGCATCACGCTGCAATGTTTTCAGGTCTTCGCTGGACACAAACCTCTCCCCGAACGGCATCCACTAGATGAGACGGCGAACGCTGGCAACCAGTTCATCATCATCAAAAGGCTTTGTGATGTACAGGTCTGCCCCCTGTTTCAGTCCCCAGGCTTTATCCAGTGGGGTATTTTTGCTTGTTAACAAAATGATTGGAATATGCTTGCTCAACTCCGAATTCTTAAATTTCCTGCATAACTGAAAACCATTCTGCTTAGGTAGAACAACATCGAGGACTATGCAATGTGGACGCTCTTTGAAAACCTTCTCCACCGCTTCATCCCCATCTACTGCCGTTATGACGTCAAAGCCGCTCCTGCGCAACGGTGTTGCAATCATCGTCAATTCGGTCCAGCTATCGTCCACGACAAGTACCTTTTGCCCAGGCATCCCATTATACCCTTTCTGAAACAGTTCTGACCAGCACACTAAGATATTCTGGCTATTCGCCTCTCTTCTTCGGGAGCCTTGCCGGTAGACAGTAAGGCAAACCCAACAACGGCACCGCCTGGCACATACACAGGTGCAGGGCAACTGCACAAGCCTCAACTGCGGTAGCGCAAGCGTGGCCGCATACTCTCCCGATGGTGTACTGGTACTCGTTCTTGCCAGTTGACAAGATGCTTCTTGACCGCCTGAACCAGTTCAGCAGAATCGAAAGGTTTGGTCAGATACTCTGTGGACCCGGCGAGACGGCCACGCATCTTATCAAAAAAACCATCTTTTCCACTCAGCATGATAATGGGAATCTGCCGAAACTGCAAGTTTTTTCGTATGATCTGGCAAATATGGTACCCATCCATCCTCGGCAATTGAATATCTAGCAAAATAAGAGCGGGCATTTCATCCGCGACGGAGGTAAGCGCGCTCAGCCCATCACTTGCAGTGATCACGCGGATGTTCTCTCTCTGCAAGGTCATCTGCACTATTTTGCGCACTGTCGGGCTATCATCCACAACCAGCACCGTCGGCTGTTGATTCAACATACCTAGATTAACCTCCTTTGTGTTTCTGGAGACCAGAAATCTCCTCCACTCCCAGGCGCGGTATCCCAGTTCTGAGCAAGTTGCAAGGAAGATTTCTGAGATTCGCGGTTTCTGGCTTTCTGGGCAGCCCTGTGCGCACGATAGAATTGATACTGCTGGACTTTGTGGTCAATCTCTGAAAGGAATACCTTCCAGGCAGCATTAAGTTGACGGCCCGTCGAAGAAGTCCCTACCTCATCCCGCAGCAGGTCAGTAAAGAGAATGCGTAGGAAAGCCACAAGTCCCTGCACCGCCTCCCAGTAAAATTCCTCCAGTTGATCGCCTTTCACCACTTTATTTAAAGTGGAAATATCATTATAGTCAAGCATACCATAACTAAAGCTGACCGTTTCCAGGATCGGGTACTTCTCCCTGGCCAGTGCCTGAAGCCGGTGCTCGAAGCGATTCTCCAGGTAGCGCGCCTTCTCCATCGGCGACGTCTGCCCACGCCCGCGCAGACTCCTTGCGTATTTCCCATGATGAATCAGCAAATAATTAATGCACTCAGAGAGCGTCTTGAGCAGATCTAGCAAATGCTGCTCTGGCGATGTCGGCTGGTTTTGCGCCAGCGAATGCTGGCATTTGATAATAATGTTATGCAGGTCGCGCTGTAGTTCCGTCTCCAGAGCAGTGTCTACTACTTCAATCAGACGGAGTTCCAGCAGTTTCATCATGATACGAGCAACACGAGCTTCAGGCATCATCAAAATCAATGAGATCGCCTGCAACGATACTTCCCCATTACACAGGCAGAGCACTTCGATACTCTCACGCTGCAACCCCAGATTCGCCACATCTTTACTTACCTCCGGCTGCCAGCGTGCTATCGTCGTACGTGTCAGTTGCGCTGCCCCTTCTGCCAGGAATTCCTCCCATTCGTCTGCCTGGCGCAATGCCTCCAGCAGTACCGAATCGACATCGAGCGGTTGCATTTTACTCTCCATCGGGACCAGTTGACGATGAAATGCAAACCGCCCGTTGAGCCAGCGCATAGCGTGGCTGAGCGACTGGGTGATAGCGAACTCAAGGCGCCGCTGCATCTCCTGCATACTCATCCAGCCGCGTTCCACCAGCATCGCCAGGGCCAGTTGCATATCCCTGTGAGCCTGCTCACGAATGAGTTGCGCGCGTTGAGCATCAAGCTTATTGATCAGGCAAAGCATCCCTAGTAGATCCGGCTGTCCTACCCCCTCCTCCTGTAACCGTAATCCGACAATCTGCCCTTTGCGCAGGCTAATAGAGAGCGTTTCCGGTCCCGACGTTACCAGCAATGCGCCGGTTTTCCCGCTCAGCGCCAGCATCTTTAAAATGGATTGAAGACCTAGCGTCTGCAAATCTCCACCCATAATGGGATCTTTGATGCGATCTTGCTGTTGCTCCATGTTGTTTTATTCCTTCTTCAGGCTGCCTGCAAGCTCTTGCTCCTGGTTCTCTTCTCGCTCACTTGCGTACACAACCTGCCCTCTTGTTCTTTACCGCTTCTCATTGCACAGTCGAAAACGGCAGGGGAAATACACATCAACAGATAGTCTACGATAGATCGCGTTAAATTCTCATAAAAATGAACGGTCCACCCATTAAAAATCTCCTTAATACACGCACCCACAACCACACCTTTCTTCCCTCTCTCTAAGAAAGGAAAGGAGAAAGCGAATCATCGCCGGCCCGCCATGTCAGGGAAGAGAGAGAACACAGTGCCTGCTTCCCCTTTTCCCCAATCAGGACAGAACAGGTACTCTGATCCCGTGCTACAGGCTCCTGGCTTCAACATTAGCCCGGAAGACATAACCAATGCCGGGTTCGGTCTGAATATAGCGTGGATGCGAGGGTTCAGGCTCAATTTTCAGCCTGAGCTGCCGTACGTAGACTCGCAAATAATCAGCCTCCTCGCCATACTCAGGTCCCCATACTGCCCTTAGCAATACGCGATGCGTCAACACTTTTCCCGCGCATAACATCAGTTGCCGCAACAGTTCGAACTCCGTCGGAGTGAGTCGCACCTCCTGTAACCCGGCGCGGATCTGGCGACGTGGAATATCCATATACAGGTATCCGTCCTGGCTCATCAGAATCTCTGGCTCCAGATTCGCTGGCATACTACTGTTTGCGGCCCGGCGCAGGCATGCACGGACACGAGCCTGTAACTCATCGTTACTAAACGGTTTCGTTAAATAGTCGTCGGCTCCCAGATCCAGCGCCCGCACTTTTTGTTTCTCTTCTGTGACAGCCGAGAGTACAATTATCGGGATCTTTGTAGACTGGCGCACCTGCACGCACACATCCAGGCCACTCAGTTCCCCCGGCATGCAGAGATCCAGCAGCACCAGATCAGGTTCATGGCTGCGTACCATCTCCAGCGCCTGCCTCCCACTGTCAGCTACCACAACATCATACCCGCTCACGGCAAGATTCCGCTGCAAGATACGCTGAATCGGCGGTTCATCATCTACGACCAGGATGCGTTTCCCTCTCATAAGTATGCCCTCGTTTTCTCCTGCTCCCGCAACTGCCATCTGCCTTCTTCTCCATCGACAGTCCTTCCAGCAGACCCAGAGACAGGCAACGTATGCGTACTTTCCTGTTGCACAGCAACATATCGACCGGTCGGCAGGGCAAAGACGAAGCAGGTTCCTCCTTCATCGGCCACGTTTGCTTCTACCCAGATATGACCTTCATGCGCGTCTAGAACGCCTTTACAGATTGCCAGGGCCAGTCCATTGCCATAGGAACGTAGGACATGAAACGACTGGAAGAGATGGGCTTGCAGCCGCTCCGGGACAGCTTTCCCCCGATCTATCACACGCACCCGCAGCATTTCCTTGCCGTTGTTCATCACCTCCATCACCACCCGCACCTCTGTCTGTTCAGGCGCGCGCCGCACTGCATTCTCTACCAGATTATAGAGTACCCGGTCCAGTTGCACATGGTCAACATAGATCAGCGGAAGATTCTGCTGCGCCTGCAAGTACACTGGCCTGTTGACTCCTGCGCGCTCCAGCTTTTGCCATACTCCGTGCCATATCTCAATCACGTCACACCACTCTTTTGCCAGTGTCAATGTGCCTGTCTGGATGCGTGATAACTCGATCAGGTTGTGAACCTGTTCGGTGAGATGATCGGCTTCGCTGTTAATATCTTCCAGCATGGCATAACGATCCTGCTCGCTCCAGGCCATATCGCGCTGCAAAAGTCCTGTAACGGCAGCTTTAATGGTTGTCAGAGGAGTACGCAAATCATGGGAAACCGAGGAGAGCAGCGCCGAGAAATTATTTTCAGCACGCACCTGTCGGGTAATGTCGCGCACCTGAAGAGCAGACGCTTCTAACTGTCCTTGCTGATTATAGAGTGGATAGCGTGTAAACAGGTAGTAGCTATCACCAGACATATCTTCAAGCAGAGATACACCACACACTCTCTGTTGCTCTGCCTGTGCTCTCCGATCTGCTGTCCCGCCTGCCAGCACACAACGCAGTTCCTGCTGGCAGGTTGCGCCCTGGGCAAAATCCAGGAGATAGGCGCGTACCTCCTCTTCGTTACGCATGCGTGGATACCACTTATCGAATGCGCGCGTTATTGGCAGTACCGATGCGCCCGTTGCTCTCTTCCAGGATGCTGGCAGGCCAGGCACAGCGAGATCATAGAGCGACGCCTCCGATCCTTTCTGCACATTACAGAGAGCCTGAGCAGCGGCATTCATATAGGTACAGATGCCGCGCAGATCCACAACAAACCAGCCATCCCTCACCCAGTCAGCGGACTGCTGCAAGTGCGTTATCAGACGACTCAACTTCCCAAGTGTGCCGGCATGTACCAGCGCATCTTCAGCCGTTTGCATAAGCAGGGCCTGCGTTCCCACAAACGATTCCGCACGCAGGCTTCCCTCATCGGCATTTCTGGCATCCTGCTTCTCTACGCACAGTCCCTGGTGCTTCACCACCTGTTGAAAGCGGTTATGCTCGTAGATAGCTTCGAGCAGTATGCTATTATGGATAGCCACCACTGCCTGGTCGGCAAAAAGCGAGAGAATTTCTGCTTTCAGAGGTGTATATCCTCCCGCTTCAGGTGAGCAGAGCAGCAGCACACCATAAATGGCCGTTCCCACCGCCAGGGGATAACTGAAGACCGAACGAATACCGAGCAAAGAGAAAGTTGCTGCGCTGTCAGGGAAACGTCCATCTCCGCCGATGTCCTGCGAGATATACGGCTGGCCTGATTGCAATGTCTTCCCTACGATACAGTTGCTCCCGGCCAGCAGACCATTATCCAGCAATTGACGCAGGAGCGATTCATCAAGGCCATACTGCGCCTGCAAGGATACTCTGCTGCTGAGCCTGTCGCGCATAAGAATAGCAGAAGCGGCATTGAGCGCCCCGGCAATACCGGAGACGATTTGCCTGAGGATCGTGGCGAGGTCCGTCCTGGAAACAAGGGAACTGGAGACAATCTTCAGCGCCTCGCGCTGCCGATTCTGTATCTCCACGCTCCCTCCCTGCTGTGCGCCTTCGATTGCCGCTGCCAGCACACCCACAACCGCTTTAACCAGGCGCTGCAATGTCTGGTCAGCATATGCGCCCCTCATCACGCTCCCCAGTTCAAGCGTCCCAAGCACACGATCTCCAACCATCAGTGGCGCGATCAGCGTGGAACGCAGTTGATGATGGCGACTCAGCGCATCTCCACTGGCAGCCGGCAATTCATCCAGCCCTTCAGGATACTCGCCGATCAGCAGTTCTGGCTGCTGCAATACCTGCTGGCACCTGGAGCCTTCCAGGGGATGTTGATGACACACCGCTTTCCAGCCCATTACCTCACGATGGCAAACCGTAATCCGTACCGCCTGGCGATCATGGCGCAGTAAGACAATACCGAAAATATCAAACGGGATGACCTGCTCTAATTCGGCGGCCAGTAACGCATAGTTCGGTCTGGCTGCGCGCACACTGGCAATCAGGCGCGCGACCCGCTCAATTATTACCGCTTCTTCCAATGTGGATGGGTGTACTTTCGTTTTCATTGCTTCCTTGCCAGCCCCACTGACACAAATACAGATAGAACCAACCAACAACTTACTAAATAGCAGCCCCGGTCTCTCCTCTCAACCGGAAGCCATGTGATTCGTGACAACACTGTCTATAACATGTTCCAACACTGTATGGGCAAATGTAAGAAAAATATCACTCTACTCTTCAACAAATCCCCTCCATACTACAACATTGCTAAGAGACGTAGCAATAAGTATACCATAAATCACTGCTTATCGTCTGCCTGTAAGAGATCAGCCACAGGGCTTTTCAGTGTACCCGAATTCCCTGTTTTGCCGCCTTCGGCGGCAGAGAGGGGAGAGAGGGGCGAGGACACCTCGCGCTCCGCACGGGGGCTACCGCCCTCTTGATCCCCGTCTTTTTCTCTCTTACCGCCTTGCTTTCCAGGAGAATAAGGCACCAGTCAATACAATGCCGGTTTGTCCAGCAGTGGACCTCTTTCCCTTTGACTCCATCGCCATATTACACGTTTAATCCACGCCCCTGCCTCCTCCATCGGCAGAAAAGCGTTCAGCCTATATTTTAGTGTTACCCGTAGCAGTTTTGCAATCTGGGAACTTTTCTCTCATACTTCTCAGAGAAAGCAAAGCTGGTTGCCAGCGCCGCTCAGGACTTCCCCCCCGGCAAGCAATCCGATTCGACACTGGGAGATCTTTCCTATGTACAGGGCCTTTCTGGCTTATCGCCCTGTTGCCTTTTTGCCAATGCTACTTATGGTAGCCAGTCAGTTCTACATAGCCCTGTCCGTTGATTGTACTGCCATTGAGCTGGCCCTCGACGCTGACGGTCCCCTCCCAGTAAGTATTACCGGTCGATTGCAGGACGACCAGTTCCTGATCCTTGAGCTGCGGCATGATCGTGAGCAGCGCCCTGACACGTTGATCATTAACCGTGAGCCGCCAGCCGGAAGGATAGGCAATGCCTGTCGCCGGGCTGGTCCAGTGATCCAGTACACTGACCGTGATGGCCTGCTCCGGCAACTGATAATCCCTGCCATCCGTGTCGATATACCCACCATAGGTTGAGATCACCTTTCCAGTGGCATCACGGATGAAGTAGAGCATCATTTCCGTGTTGTCGGCCAGTTGAATGCTATACCAGTCCCAACCGCCGCCACCGAGCGTGAGGAAGTCTCCCCACTGGTGATCCATCCAGGCCAGTCCCCTGACGGCAAGCGGCTGACCATGATCGGTAAGTGTGCCGGAGACGTTCATATGGGTGCGCGAGTAATAATAGGAGAACCCGCCGAGACCATAAGTAATAAGGCCGTTACCATTGTGCAGCACAGGCGGTTTGGTGCCTGAGAGCCTGAGGTCAATCGCGTAGTCCTGCATGCTGGCGATGAGGCGGTCCTGCCCGTCCAGACCCTGAATCGACCAGTTGCCCACACGTACATCAATGCCTTTCGTCGAAGCGTCCCCAGAGATGGATTTCGGCTCGATCAGACGGCGCTGGTCAAAATGAAACTGGCCACGCGGAATATCACTGATGGCGAAATGGGAGGCATAAACAGGCGGCAGGTCACTGCGCAATACTTGAAACACGACCAGCTCGAAGCCGTAACGACGTACCTGACCATCTGTCCCGGCAGCCTCCAGGTGGCCTGTATAATACCACCACTCGGTCAGATTGTTGTGTCGCCCCTCATCCTGTGGAAAACGGATGGGGGGGAACTGCTTCGGCTGCGGCGTCTGGCTGATCTGCGGCAACTGCGCGGATGTAGAGACAACGCCGGGAAATGCACAGGAAGAGAGCACCAGCACGAGTATCGCACATATTCCCATTAACCATACAAGACGTCTGGCAGATCTTCTCATTGCTCTCCTCCTGTCCTCACATCTTGCGCTGCCAGCGAGGCATCAGCACGCTCCTCCTGCCCCAGGTATTCAGCCAGGGCCGGTGGGTGACGCTGCACACCAAAAAATGGCAGCCACCAGTTCCATTCACCGAGCAGGCGCATGGTTGCCGGCACCAGCAGACCTCGCACCAGCGTTGCATCAATAATGACAGCCAGCGCCATTCCTACTCCTAACGCCTTGACCAGAATCATATCAGCAGTAGCAAAGCAGGCGCTCACCACCACCACAATCACCGCCGCACTGGTAATAATACCACCACTGCGCTGCAAGCCGAGCGCCACCGAGCGCGTATTCTCTCCCGTCTGCCAGAACGCCTCCTGCACCCGCGAGAGCAGAAACACTTCGTAGTCCATCGAGAGACCAAAAAGCGAGCAGAAGAGCAGAATGGGACTGGACGCCTCAACAAAACCCAGCGGCGTAAAATTCAGGATCTGATGCAGAAAACCGTCCTGGAAAATGACGACCAGTGCGCCATAGCTCGCCAGAATCGAGAGGGTGTTCATGAGGATAGCTTTGAGCGGCAACACAACCGAGCGGAAGAGGAAAAGCAATACCAGGAAAGTGATGCCAAAAACGACGGCAACCGCCAGCGGAAAATCGCTGTAGAGCGTGTTAACGTAGTCAATATTGCTGGCACTGCCACCACCAACCAGAATGCTGATACCATGACCGGGGACGGTATTACGAATGGTCTGCACCAGCTCCTGTGAATGCACATTGATCATGTCATATTTACTGATCACCTGGATCATGACGGTATTGCCGGAGACCGAGGTCCGCATAAACGCTTGAAGGTACGGATCAGCAATCAACTCTGGATGCGTATACATCAATTCGTACTGTTCCAGAGTAAAACGCGGATCGGCACTGACGATGCTATCAACGCGCGCGACACGCGGATCAGCTTCAATACGCTTCACATAATAATAAAGGTTGCGAATATTGTCAGGTGCCAGCGCGTCACCTTTTGTCTGTGCAGCGATAAGAATGGGCGTCGTTTCGCGCGCATTAAATCGCTTTGCCAGCAGGTCAAAGGCAGCACGCGATGGGACGTCAGGCGGCAGGATCGAGGCATCAGGAGCCGAGAAGCGCACACCAAGAAAGGGCAGGCCAAAAGCAATGAGCAATAGCAGCACGGGAACAAAGACGCGCACGGGATAGCGCATGACGAACTGCGAGAGCCGATACCAGAAGCCGTGATGCTCGCCTTGCGCTCCACCTTCTCCCACTGAAGCTGATTCGTGTGCTCCTGACCATAGACGCGGCAGGCGCACCGGCAGAGCATTGATGCGCGTACCGATGATCGAGAGCAGCGCCGGCAGCAGCGTGATGGCCGCCAGGACGCACAGGGCTACGACGAGCATCCCGCCCAGGCCGACCGAGTGCAGCATGTTGATGCGGAAAAATGTCAGCCCGAACAGACCAATTGAGACGGTAAAGCCAGAAAAGGTCACAGCCCGCCCCGCCGTCGCTACCGTGATCATCACAGCCTCTTGCACACTCCTCCCCTTCTCCAGTTCTTCGCGGAATCGGCTGACCATAAAAAGCGAGTAGTCCACACCCAGGCCCAGACCGAAAAGCGTGGTGATGTTGAGCACGAAGATCGAGAGTTCAGTCATCTGCCC
>JADBKA010000160.1 GCA_014896635.1 Ktedonobacteraceae bacterium | reverse complement strand
TAAGAGTTTATCCGAAAACCAGGTTTCGGCTCTGAATTGAAGTAGATTCAAGCCTAAATAGAGCGGCGAAAAGCCTGCGGGAAATGGGGGGTCAGGGGGCCGCCCCCTGACGGGGTTCAAGGGGTGTCCCCTTGCCTTTTTTCCCGCACCTGTTTTGCCGGATGAGTTAGTTTCCGAATAAGCTCTAAGTGGGGGTGAAGGAACAAGCATCATAGTGACTTGATGGAATGTTCCCTGTCTCCCGTTCGTTTGATGGCCCACACGATCTCGTCCAGGCGTGGGGAGTAGTGGGCGTCGTGAGGATCAAAGCTGTTGATGACGACGCGATTGTAGTTCTGTCCTTCAGCGTGAATATATTCCCGGTTGTTGAGCGCAAGAGCCACGTGCGTAATCGCTTTGCTGCCGAAGAAAATCAGATCCCCTTCTCGTATCTCCTCCCGTTGCACACTCTGCGCCAGGAAGTCATGTTGCTGATCAGCGTCTCGTGGAATGAGCGTGCCGCCCATGCGATGGCAGAGTTGCACCAGCCCGCTGCAATCGATTCCTTCAAAGCTGGTGCCGCCCCAGAGGTATGGTACATCGAGGAAGGCGCGAGCATAGCCGGTTACGACACTGATCGGCTGGCGAACATACGGCTCATCCTGCTGACGAATGGCAGCATCGGCGCGATTGAGCCAGGCCACAGTGCCACCGGGCAGGACTACCTGCACACGCTCAGGTTGAGTCACGTCGAGCAGCGGTAATACCGTTGAGAGATAGACCTTGCTGAGTACGCCGGAACCGGTTGCCCCGGCATAGAGCACAGTACGCGGGACTGTCACCACAGCGACCAGGCCAGGAGGCGTGATACCAGTCCTACCGGACCCGCTCGAACCTCTGGTCGGAGGCTCCACCAGTTCAACAGAGCGTATCCAGCCGGTATAATCAGGCAGCACAACATGCGTCCAGTCGCCGGCTATCTGCCCGGCAGTGGCAGGCGTGTTCAACAGTGCCTGCGTCACCAGCTCGGTCGCCGGATCGGGTTCGCGGCGCACATCGGCCACACCCACCGCTACCGCCACAGCACGTGGGGTATCTGGTGTATCCATCCCCTTCTTCCCCCTTATTCAACGCAAAACATTGCTCAGCACAAACATCAGATTCGCCGGACGCTCGGCCATACGACGCATGAGATAGGGATACCATTGCGCGCCGTACGGCACAAAGATGCGCATAAAATAACCCTGTGCTACGAGTTTCTCCTGCAAATCACGGCGCACACCATAGAGCATCTGGAACTCGAAAGCGCTTTTGTCAATGCCGTGCTCGCGTATGAACTTGCATGCGGCATTGATAATAGCTTCATCGTGCGTGGCAATGGCCGGGAAATTCCCGCGCGTCAGCAACATTGCCATCAACTGCACGAAGTTACGATCCACGTCACTTTTGCGCTGGTAGGCAATAGATGAAGGCTCTTTATACGCGCCTTTGACGAGGCGTACGCGCACGCCACTTGCGATAAGCCGCGCGAGATCTTGCTTGCTGCGCAAAAGATACGTCTGGATGACGGTGCCTACGTGCTCAAATTTCTCGCGTGCTCGCAGCGTTATGTCAATTGTGCGCTCTGTATACGCTGACCCTTCCATGTCGATGCAGACAAATATGCCATAATTGCCGGCACTCTCCAGAATTTTATAGAGATTCTGCTCACACACTTCGCGCGAGAGATCAAGTCCAAGCTCGGTCAGTTTGACGGAGATATTTGCGTCAACGGCGCTCTGCTTGATGAGATCAAGAGCTGAGAGATAATCCTGAGTGGCTCTGGCAGCCTCCTGGGCGTCGGTCACATTCTCGCCGAGAAGGTTGAGCGCAACCTGCATCTTGTTCCGGTTGAGCTGGCGCGTTACCTCGATAGCGTCTTCCAGTTGTTCACCGGCGACAAAACGGCGGGCCACACTGCGTGCTACACGGTTGTGTACGGCAAAATCGCGCATCCTGGGATTTTGCGAGAGAGATAAGAGTGTATCTTTCAGAACCATGAGCGGGTCTCCTCCTTTTCTTTGACAACATTGTACCTATTGTAGATAGCCACTTCGCCATCTACCGGTAGAAAGCACCGCCGGTGGCTATAGCTATTGATGGTATTCTTCATTGCGCTCTTTTCAGTGCTCTTTCTATTGCACATCATACCATATCTTTCCCATCTTCTCCCGCGCCGGCGGAGCGCCCCTACTCATCAAACTGCTGACCCTCACGGCTTTGCCGGTCGCCACGCCCGATGCGGCTCCACAGTCCCAGGCGTATCAATTCACAGCGCGCCTCAAAGCCAAACCATTCGGGGTCCATCATCTCCCCATGCCGGATAACCAGACCACGTAGCATCTCTATCTGCTCAGCCTTGCTCGCAAGATCTCGCTCGAAAGGTATGTGTTGCGCCAGTTGCTCGATAGCCTGTCTATTATACCATTGTTTCTGTGATTCTGTCATTTTTAGTTCCTCTGCCGGGCTGGTTCAACAATGCGGCCAGACAACTGTGGGGAAGAACGGATAAACTGGCTCACAGCAATAGCTTAGCATCGAAAACGGCCTTCTTCAAGGGACGCGAATATCATCGTGACGCACGTTTATACAATCTGACTATTCGGGTTGGAAGTTAGAGAACGTAGCCAATTTTTCCCTGGTGCAGCAGCAAAGGCTTGATTCTACGGCAAGGCGATGCTAGTCTGCACTAGGAGAGTAAAGCCCGGCCGGAATCGGAGAGAGAGTCAAAGATGCGTTGTCATTACTGTAATACTATCAGACCAGAGAATGAAATGCCGTGTCCGCACTGTGGTGCAACCCCATCGCAGGCAGACCAGGCATCTGGTGGATCTGGCAACTGGTGGAATGGGGGCGCGTCCTGGGATAACGGGAACAACGGCGGGCAGGGTCAGTCTGCCTGGAGCCAGAGCGGAGCTGCCTGGGGAAACTTCTCCCCCACCGGTGATACACGCTGGGACCAGGTTCCCCAATACTCTTTTGAATCCTCCACACCTTCTTTTGCGCCGCCGGTTTCTGACTCACAGAGCGCCTCTCCTGCCAATGCGCAAAATGCAATGCACTCTGTCGAGCCGCAGCGCTCGCTGATCCCGATTTCTCCACAGGCAAACGCTGGATTGAGCCTGCAATCCTGGCAGCAGGCCGGCGGATCGGAGTCCTCGCTGCCTGTGCTCTCCACCCCCAGTCTGGAACAACTGCTGCCGGCGCTGCCGGAGGAGAGCACCTATGTTCCACCCATGTATACCAAACCCCGGCCTGTTACTCCACCATATCGCATCATCAGCGGCCTGCTGAGCGTTATCATCGTCTCCCTACTGATATGTGCCGGTGCTGGCTATTATGCCAGGACCAGTGGCCTGCTCGGCAACGTGATGCGCTCTCTGAGCGGAGCGCCACCAGCCAGTCTTGCCATGAAGAACGCGAGGCCGCCGGACCCCCCTGACAAAATCGACAAAGGGCCGGCCTACGATCACATTCCATCGGCTGCCACGGCCTCTCGTATTAACAAGGAGACCAATGCGCCTGTAGATCAGGTGAGGGAATTCAAGCCCGGCCAGGTCATCTATCTGACCTATACCGTCCCGCATCCACGTGACAAGGGTACCGTCACCGTCAAATGGTATACCAACAACAGCTTCTTCACCTCACAAACGCAAGAGTTCAAACCGTCGCAAGATACCTACAATGCCGCCGCAGAAATGAAGTATGCCCAGCCAGCAGAAGGAAAGGTCGAATTGTACTGGAACGATCAATTGGCCCAGACGCTGTACTTCGTCGTAAGGTAAAGACGGCTAAAATTGGGGCAGGGTCCCAGACCGGAGCAAAGCTCTAGCCTGGACCCTTATTCTTATCTACACTGCGTTTCGACTGTCACATCACCAAAGACCTGGACCTGGCAGGCCAGGCGCATGTTGGGATTTTTCTTCAGATCGCTGCGCAGCCAGAATTTCTCCATGAAGCTCAGCGGATTGGTATGCTCAGCAGGAGAAACCGCCACACGGTCGGTGCCACACAGACCGTTGCCATGACAGTTGGCAAACTTCCAGGCACCACAATAGACAGGAACATCATTCTCCAGCGCGGGATATCGCACGCTGTCACCTTCAGGTACCTCTACCCGCACATTTTCACGCACATAATAAATAGTTGGCACAACTCTCTCCTTTGTAGCAACAATTGATGGTTTTTGCGAGCACGTATGCGGAAAGATGGACAGGAGGAATTTCCTCTCAGATAATCTTTGTCAGAATATAGCACAGAAGCGCGAGAGCGTCAACGAAGACTCAACAGGTCAGGATCAGGCACTGGCAGAAGGTTGTACCACATAGTGGACGGTGATCACGGCACTGGCGCCGCCGCTCAAGCTGATCCACCCTTGATACGTGCCGGTGGGCATCTGCCGCGCGTGGATGCTCACCAGCACATTCATGCTGGCGTTCGGTTCCAGGGACCCTCGCGCCGGCGTTATCGACAACCAGGTGGTACCATCGCCGGTTGCCAGCGTCCCCTGCCAGGCCAGCGCCTGGGTACCATTGTTCTGAAGCGTAATCACCTGGTCAGCAGGTGCGCGCGCCGTCGTTGCCGTGAAGTTGAGCACTGGCGCTGTAATACTGAGCACTGGAGTTGCTGTGCTCACTCTCATCGTCACATGCAGAGTTAGCGCGGGCATGCCACCTTCAGCTTTAAAAAGCAGATGCCCGCTGTACAGACGTGGCTGAAGTGATGCGCGATTGACTACCACCTGTACTTCCTGCCGCCCGGAGAACATATCAGACGGTGGGGAGACGGTCAACCAGGGTTGATCGCTCACCGCGCTCCATGCGATCTGACCACCGCCGTTATTCGCCAGTATCACACTTTTACGCGAAACAACACCCGGTGCCTCGGCAGCGAAAGCCAGGTCAGAGCCGGCACCCAACAACCGCAGTTGCGGAGTTGCTGTTGATGCTGCCTGAATGACGATATGCGTTGAAATGCTCAATTTCTGTGATTCATTAACCGCATACACTGTATGTGGCCCCGGCGACCAGTCAGCGGACACAGGAATCTGTACCTGGAATTTTCCCTGAGCATCAGTATGCGTTGTCAGAGGGTTGCCGCGCTCACTGAAAATGGTTTTGCCGACGTCGAGCGTGAAAGTCATGAGGCTCTGTCCACTGAATCCACTACCCGAAAGAGTAAAGACATCGTGGGAACGCAGGCCGCTGTCAGGATTGGCTTTGAGCATTGCGGTAGCCGTGACTGCCGGCGCACGCTTGCCAATAAACACAAATGCCAGGATGCTGCTGGTGAGCAGGAGACCCAGGCAAGCAATAGTTAAGATGGCCGGTATAAGGCGTCTCAAAAAACCGGGCTGCGTTGCAGCAGATAGCAAGGAGCGTGGACGCGGCATCGCTATGAACTGGCGCAGAGAGCGATCAGGAGAAGAGAGATGATGCACTTCTCTGCCAACTTTCGCTGCTGCGTCGATGTCGGGCAGGATGATCAGTTCTGGCTCCTGCTGCGGGAGATGATGGGGAACATATGGATTGTAAGTTTCTTTCCCTGGCGCAGGTATACGCCGCACAATGATTTTCGAGGAAAAAAACGGCTGGTCCTCAGGATGCAATCCTGAGTAGTGGCCTGCTCGATGCGGCGATGCCGGCGGAAGAGATGGGTGAGTATAGCCGTAGGCGCCGCTGGCAGCATGCTGGAGCTTTTTTACAAAGGGCTTGCCGCAGCGGCTACAGGTGCGGGCACTGGCTCGCTGTAATTTATGACAGTAGGCGCAACGTTTTGTCTCCATTTTCAGGGCCTTCCCAACCGATCTTACTGAGTGAACGTTGCAGGGCTGCAAATCTCCAATAGGAAGCACACGCGAGGTCTGGCGCGATTATGTATCTCCCATTATCGTAGTATATCATAGAGTACCGACGGCTGTTTCTGTTATTGTCAGTGAGACGGGTACAGTGATCGGACTGCCAATTTGCGCTCCATTGGCGTCTGACGCCGTAATGGTAATCTGAGTCGTATAGCTGCCCGCTGCCAGCCCGGTAGTATTGAGAGTGACCACGAACTGATTGGTTTGACTGCTTGCGGTTGCCATGAAAGTTGTGAGAGGAGACTCCACCAGCAGCCACGATGCTCCGCTCTGAACTTTCCAGGTGAGCGGCCAGGCACAATTGCCCGTCGCATTGACCGTGAGCGGTTGGGAGATGGGGGTGGCGTCATTCTGGACCGCCGTAAATGCCAGCGAACTCGCTGAAGGCTGTGCCAGGGAACAGGGAGAGAGAACCTGGAAAACGACCGTGATGGTCTGCGGACTTCCGCTGGCAGAAGTGTTCAGCGCATCTGTTCCCCTCAGAATGATCTGCCCGACATACGTGCCGGGGGTGAGATTGCGGGCGCTCACATTCACTGCCAGTTGCGTACTCTGTCCAGCCTGAATCGTTCCACCGCCTGGAGAGACGCCGAGCCAGAGAGGATTCAACATGTTGATCGCAGTTTTCCACAGCAGCGGGCTGCTGCCGGTATTGGTGATTGTCACCATCTGGGCAGGGGGATCGGCCTGTCCGGCGGTCGTACTGAAATTCAACGTCAACGGTGAGGCAGCCATCACCGGCATAGCCGGGTCCGGTGGAGGCTGAACCGTCAAATGTACCATCACCGTTTGTGTCATTTTTTCCGCCACAATCGCAATTGTCGCTGTATATGTTCCCGGCTTTAAGCTGCTGCTATTCACGGCGACAGTTGTCGCTGCGCTGTCGGTACCTTGCAGTTGTCCCGCCGCTGGAGCAACTGTCAACCACCCTGCGGAACCAGTGGCATGCCAGTTCACCGGGTTTGTACAGTTCCCGCTTGCTGCCAGCGTCAACACCTGATTCGCCGGCGCACTCTGACCGGCCACCGCCGTAAAGGCCAAACTGCCATCGCTTAACGTCAGCCCACAACGCGGCAGTACCAGGAGCGAAACTCCAACACTCTGGGGACTATTAAGGGCAGTATGTCCATCGCTAACGGTGAACACCAGTGTGCTGTTGTATGTCGCAGGCAGCAGATGCTCACTGCGCACCGTTATACGTATCGATGCCGAACCGCCAGGCGGCACGCTTCCCGCCTTCTGATCAAAGTGCAGCCAGCCCGCAGCAGGTGCGCGCTCTTGCAGCGACCAGTACAGTGGTTCCGAGCCGGGATTACTCAAGGTCAGTGACTGCGCATCAGGATTGCTGCCCCCATCGGCTACGGTAAACGTCAGAAGAGACGGAGTTACCGCCAGCACCGCCCCTGCATTGCGCAGCAGCGATTGCACAACCATCTGCACGTTCACAACCTGCGAACCACTCACATTAGACGAGAAAGTAATGCGCCCACTGTAGTTTGCCGGTTTAAGTGAGCCGCGCTGTACTCCTATTTCTATTGTCTGGGATTTGCTAAAAACTCCTTGTGCTGGCGAAACCAGCAACCAGGGCTGATCGCTGCTCGCGGACCACGTGATAGTGCCACTGCCCGCATTGCTCAGAGTAAGCGGCTGAATCGTATTGGTTCCCTGGTCTCCCATACCGAAGTCAAGCGTTGTCGTATTCACCACCAGTCGTGCAGGGCGCGTTGGGCCGGCAGCAACACGCAGAGAGGCGCTGGCCGTATACCGCGATACAGTATCCTCAGCTTTGATCGTGTGAAAGCCAGGCGTCCAATCAGTATCTATCGAGAAAGAGATGCGGGCCGATCCGTCGCGGCCCACCTGCACCGGCGCGTCGCCCTGACCGGTTTTGATCCGCTCTCCGATATCACGAGTGAGCAGAATCCTGGCAGTCGGTGAGAAGTGCACGAGCTGTAACGAGACGAGCTGTCCATAGCTGACCTCGCTGGCGGACAGCGTGAGAGTCGGCGGCCCACTCGAAGCATGCGAATCAAATACATGAGAACGCGAAAGCGTCGTGACAAATAATACTCCATCGACGACCAGCACGATAGCAGAGAGCAGTACCAGGCAGAAAAACACGACTCGCAGGTAAGGAGTTTTGCGCCTGGGCTTTACTACTACCAGAGGTGCCGTTAGCATATCGGGAAGGACCACACGCCGTATGTCTTCTTCTTCGATACGCTGCATCTCGGCGGCATCGGGGAAGCGGCGCGCGACAAAAGGATCATCGCCCTCCTGCCAGGCATCGTTCTCATCATGTTCCTCATCCTCATCATCCAGCCATATAGCAGGTGTTGTGCTGGTCCAGGTATCCTTTTTGTGTCCAACCATCTTCGGCATGGGTGTGCTGTGGCGCTGGATTTCAGCGGAGATGTCTCGCAGCGGTTTCAGACGCGAGGCATGAGGCCAGCGACGAGGTCCCGGCTCCACAGCCGCGATGAATCGCGCCGCATTGGTCAGGCGATCAACTGTCTGCTCGATCGGGTTGATGAGAGCGCCAGCAGCTTTTTCACAGGGCGCTTCCCTGGTCGGTAGCTGCCTGTGAGCCGCTGCTGGTGTAGATAATGAATCTGGTGGTATCTCTGTTTGCATCCTGGCACGCGAATCTAAATACAAGGCGCCTTTAACTGTTCTTTAAACTCTATTTATAGAACGCAGAAATAGCTGATTTTGTCACTCTCAATTTTCTCATTGCGGGTATCCAGGCTTGACAGACTGCGCCAGCACTGTTATTCTGATAAGAAAAATAGAGAGAGGCGATGAAGGGGACAAGTATCTTCCGCCAGGGGCAAGGCTATAGACAGAGAACATAGCCAGCAGAGAGCTGCGGGACGGTGCGACGCAGCGCCAGCAGAAGAGAAATCCACCCCGGAGCCTGCGCGATGAGCGTTCACGGTACCCCCGTTACAGGTAGTAACGAGTTCCAGTCCGCCCTGTGTACCCACTACAGATCTATGCAGGCAGACTGGAAGAAGTAAGGTGGCACCACGATAGAGCAGAGGAATTTCAGCGTCGTCGTCCTTTAAGGACGCGGCGCTTTTTTCATGTACACTATGTAATTTGCGTTTGAAAAGGGAGAAGAACTTATGCTTGATCTGGCGTTTATTCGCAACCATCCCGATATCGTCAAAGAAGCCGCGCGCGTGAAAAATAATTCCATCGACATTGATGCTCTGCTGGCACTGGACCGGCGCGTCACTACTCTGCAACATGAAGTGGAAGAGGCGCGCGCTGAGCAGAATCAGCTTTCAAAACGTATCCAGCAGGCAGCCAGAGAGAAAAACTTTGAATTGCGCAACACGCTGATAGAGCGTGGCAAGCAGCTCGCGCAACAGATCAAAGAGAAGGAGCCACTACTGGCAGAGCTGCAAGAGGAACGTTACCAGATGTTGCTGCTTGTGCCGAATATTCCCGATGCGAGCGCCCCCATTGGTAAGGATGAGAACGACAACGTTCCCATCCGCTACTGGGGGGAGAAGCCGAAATTTACGTTCACCCCGCTCGACCACTATGATCTCATGCAAAAGCTCGGTATGCTGGATCTTGAGCGTGCGGTCAAGATCGCCGGTTCGCGCAGCTATGCGCTCAAGGGAGACGGCGCGCGCCTGGAGCTGGCGCTCCTGCACTTTGCGCTGGACCATGTGGCAGCCAAAGGCTTTACGCCGATGATTGTGCCGGCAATGGCTCGTGAGTTCTGCTTCATCGGCAACGGCCAGTTCCCTAAGGGCCGCGACCAGGTGTACCATCTTGAGGACGAGGATACCTACCTTGTTGGCACCGCCGAGGTCTCGATCACTGGCATGTACAAAGACGAAATCCTCAATCTCGAAGAATTGCCGCTCAAATTCGTCGGCTTCTGTCCCTGCTTCCGCAAAGAGGCCGGCACCTACGGCAAGGATACACGCGGCGTGTTCCGCATCCACCAGTTTAACAAAGTAGAGCAATACATCATCTGCAAAGCCGATCATGAAGAGTCGGTGCGCTGGCACGAGCACCTTATCCGCAACGCGGAAGAGATCGTGCAGGCGTTGGAGATACCTTACCGCGTGGTGAACGTGTGTACGGGCGATATGGGCGACGGCAAAGTCGGTATGTACGATCTGGAATGCTGGGTGCCGAGCGAGAATCGCTACCGCGAGACACATTCGTGCTCGTACTTCCACGACTGGCAGGCGCGGCGCGTGAACATCCGCTACCGCGACGAGGATGGCAAACTCAAATTTGTGCATACACTCAACAACACGGCTATCGCCTCGCCGCGCATCCTGATCCCGCTACTGGAGACGCATCAGCAGGCAGATGGCAGCGTGCGTATCCCGCCGGCCCTGCGTCCCTACATGGGGGGCCAGGAGTATATCAGATAGGAAAAAGGGGAGCTTAGTTCCCCTTTTTCCTGAGGAAATGGATCAAGAGACGACCAGCACAAACCCTTCCATCGGTATTGGCGCCTCGGAGGCATCGTCCAT
>JADBKA010000159.1 GCA_014896635.1 Ktedonobacteraceae bacterium | reverse complement strand
CACGGTAAGACATCTCCTGTCCATGCTCGCGCCAGCCGCGCACCAGACTAGCGATACGCTCAGCAATTCCCTCTGCCTCGTGCTCCTGATCCTCATAGGCGGTCACACAAACCGGCGGGCCATCAGGTCGCGTGGGCCGGAGTTGCTTCTCGAAGCCGGAGATGACTCCATTGTGAGCGATCAGACGGTTGGCGGCCCCGAGGATCTGTGGCGTTGAGCGGTAGTTGTATTCGATGCGGTAGATGATGCCCTGCGGGTACATGCTGCGGAATGAGAGAATCGAAGCCTCAGGGCTGGCGCCGCGAAAGTGGTAAATAGCCTGGTCGGGATCACCCACCACCACAACGTTATTTTCTGGCGCCGCCAGGTGCTGTATCAGGCGATATTGCGCCGGGTTGGTATCCTGCGTCTCATCAATCTGAAGATAGCGGAAGCGTCCTTGCCAGCTTTTGCGAAATTTAGGACTGTTTTCGAGTAGTAACAGTGGCACATAGATCAGGTCAGCAAGATCGTAGAGCTTCTCTTTCTTTTTACTCTCCTCATAGCGCAGAAAAAACTCCTGATAACGCTCCGCCAGATCCTGTTCAACCAGTAAATACGAGCGGAAGAAAGCTGCCGATTCTTCGGGCCTGAGCAGCTCCTCTTTCGCGCGGTCAACTGCCGCCAGCACACCGGTAATCTCGATATCCCAGTTCATGCCGCGCGTGCGATTGCTACGCCAGGGACGGATAATATCTTCGGCGAGCCACTGGCGTGGTTCTCCACTGATCAGGCGCTGGTTGAGTTCCTGCGGCGTCCAGCCGAGCTTTTCCCGCAGCATCTGATGGCCGAGGCCATGAAACGTCACCACGCGCAGTCCTTTCAGGTCGCCGGCTGCCATTCCACGTGCCTTTAACGCTTTCAGAGCACGCTTCTCCATCTCTTCGGCAGCAGCGCGCGTAAACGTGACACAAAGAATAGCCTGGGGAGCGACTCCCTCTTCAGCAACCAGGCGTACAAGTCGCTGGACAAGCATGGCAGTCTTGCCCGTGCCGGCAGCAGCAATAAAAGCAGCAGGACCGTCGGTGTGGGCAATTGCTGCGGTCTGCTGCGCGTTCGCTTGAAATGTTGGAACTGAAGTCGCACGAGTGCTACTGGTTTTCTTTTCTGTCCGCTGAGAACGCATCCTGTGCTTATCCTACCTCTTCTATCCTTAGTGCCTTCTTAACCATAACCTTTAGAGGAAAAAGTTGGATCTGATATCACGGATTGTAACTATAACACCTGCGCGGCAGCCTGGCAACAGTGCATGCCGTTCCGAGTGCCACAAAGCTGGTTCACAGGTGTTGTTTCTGTAGCGAGAAGTCCAGTACAATGGAGACAGAGAGAGACGACATATTAAACCATAGAACAGCTTGATCGTATTGTATAACAGTCAGACCAGCTAAGAAGGAGAAAGCATGTTTCGTAGCCTGAGGGCGATAGAGATAGCGGAAGGAGCACTGCTGGCTGATATAGCCGTCATTTTTCACCTGCTAACGATTTACCTGCCCTTCGGAGGAGAGGTTTTTCGTATCCCTGTTTTTATCGTCTTCACTGTCATCGTCCTGCGGCGTGGACTCTATACTGGATTGCTGGCGCTCAGTGTCGCCCTGTTCACACTGGCCGTCATCACCGGTCTGCATGGTATGACGCCGATGCTGATAGAGGGAACGGGCGGTCTGTTTCTGGGCGTCACAATGAGATGGCGTGTCCGGCATACTCCTCTGATTCTGATTGGTACCACCGGTGGCGCGCTTGCTATCTACTTGATGGTTGGTTTCTTTCTTTTCCTCGCCGGGCAGTCGTTCGAGCGGCTCCTGCCCGGCATGCATACTACTTATAACCAGTTTATCCTGCTCACTGATGCAGTAACAACGCGCCTGGGCCTGTGGACAGCATGGCGCCAGAATCTCTACCCGCTGATAGCTGCCGGGGTAGATTTCGGGTTCCGGTATTGGCCACTCATGCTCTACTGTAGCTTCTGGTTGTTCGTCTGCCCGGCTGTGATTGTCATTTACTGGATAACGAACATGCTGGTGCGCCTGCTCGGTTATGAGGTGCGGCCCTTCCCCGGTGGCTGGTTCGGCAGAGCATTGCAGCGCATAAAACGTCGTCTGGTGCGCTGGCGAGTCAAAAGAAGCATGTACAGAAAAGTCAAAGCGAGAGAAGCATGAATTCATCTGTATTGCTCGATATACAATCTGTGAGTTATTGCTATCCTACTCGCCGTGAACTGCGGAGTGCTCAGCCAGCGGTGCGCGATGTGACGCTCCAGGTGCGCCGGGGCGAATACCTGGCGCTGCTCGGACACAATGGCAGCGGCAAATCGACGCTGTCCCGTCTCTGTAACGCGCTGCTCGTCCCTGACAGCGGGCATGTGCTGGTTAACGGCATTGATACACGTGATTCAATGAAACAGCGTATGATACGCGATAGTGTGGGCATAATTTTTCAGCACCCTGATAATCAGATTATTGCGACAATAGTAGAAGACGACGTGGCCTGGGCTTTAGCTGTACGAGGCATGCCACGCGCGCTGATACAAGAGCGCGTTGAAGAGGCAATACAGGCAGTTGACATCACCCATCTACGCCGCCAGCCGCCGCATAAGCTTTCAGGCGGGCAGCGCCAGCGACTGGCAATTGCCGGCGTACTGGCACTACGCCCGCAGTGTATCATCGCCGATGAAGCGACCTCGATGCTCGATCCGCTCTCACGTCAAGAGATTGTAACGCTGCTGCACCGGCTTAACCGCGAGCATGGCCTGACCATCATTCACGTTACTCACCTGCTTGAAGAGATTGTGCAGGCAGAGCGTGTGGTTGTGCTGGAGCAAGGAGAGATTGTACAGGAAGGCACGCCAGCACAGATTTTTGCCGATCTGGAGCGCATGCGCACGCTGAGGCTCAGCATTCCCAAACCGCTTGAACTGGCAGGACGCCTGCGTGCCGCCGGTGTGCCACTCTCACCCTCTGCCGTTACCATCGAAGCGATTGCGCAGGAGCTGGCGCCGTGAGCGATCCAATTATTCTCACTCGTCACCTTACGCACATCTATCAGTCAGCACAGGGGGAAAAACGGGCGCTGTCCGATGTGAGCCTGGAGATTGCGCGCGGCTGTTGCGTGGCAATCATCGGCTTCAACGGTTCGGGCAAGACGACGCTGGTCCAGCACTTCAACGGTCTGCTACGTCCAACTGAAGGCCAGATTCTGGTGGATGGCATTGATGTGGGCGACAGTAGCGCGAATCTGCGCCTGCTGCGCCAGCGTGTGGGCATGCTCTTCCAGTTTCCTGAAACGCAGTTGTTCGAGCGTACCGTCTACGACGATGTGGCGTTTGGTCCGCGCCGCATGAAACTTGGCAGGCGTGAGATACGCAGCCGCGTGCTGGCGGCTCTGGCAACCGTTGGACTGTCCCCCCATGACTATGCCGCTCGCTCACCTTTTGAGTTGAGCGGCGGCCAGCGGCGGCGCGTGGCGCTGGCCGGTGTGCTCGCTATGAAGCCAGAAGTGCTGGTGCTGGATGAGCCAACAGTAGGACTGGACGCCGATGGAAGAGCCGAATTCTATGCCTACCTGCGTCATGCACAGCAGGAGCGTGGCATGACCATCGTGCTTGTATCGCATGACATGACCGAAGTAGCTACACTGGCGGCTTATATCTTCGTGATGTACGAAGGCAGGCTGGTGGCAGAAGGGACACCGCGCCAGATCTTCGCTCTAGGCGAACAACTGCGAGCATGGCGACTGGCACCGCCGCCGCTCAGCGAACTGCTCACGCTCCTGCGTCAGCGCGACCCGTCACTGCCCGCAGATGCTTTCACGCTCGATGAGATATTCACACTCCTGCGCGAGAGAAAAGGAAATATGCGCTCATGATGCTCAAAAATATTTCGCCCGGCGTCTATATGCCAGGCAAGAGCCTCTTCCACCGCTTGCAGGCCAGAACCAAGCTGTTGCTGCTTGCCGGCTTCGTCATCTGGACGCTGATCGCACAGCGAAACACCTGGCATTTTCTCCCCTATGCCGCGATTGCCCTGCTTGCTTGCCTGGGAATGGCGTTGGGCGGCATCTCGCTGCGCGAGATCTGGCGGCGCATCTGGCTGCTGGCTCTGCTGCTTGGCATTGGCGCTCTCTTCACCCTCTCGGCAAAAGATCCAGAAGGCACAAAGATCCTCTCTACTCTGGGACCACTTCTCATCACTTACGGCAGCGCCAGGCAGATTCTGATCACTACTGGCCTGATACTGGGCGCATTGTTCCTGATATCGCTGCTTCCCCCACTCCGACCTCTCATGCGCAAACGCTGGCTCAGGCGCATCCGCGTCCTGGTGGGGATTCTGCTACTGATCGCGCTCTTCTCGCTGTGGCTGATCGGTGATGCCCCGGCCAGCAAATCATTACCACTCGGCCCCTACATCATCACCAATGTAGGTGTCTGGACGGTAGTCAGCTTTTTTGTCATTCTGCTCGTCTTCTACAGCCTCTCGCTGCTGCTCACTATGACCACCTCACCTGTTGCGCTGATCGAAGGGCTGACAATGCTGCTTGCGCCACTGCGCCGGCTGAGACTGCCCGTCGATGACTTCGCGCTGATGGCGCTGCTGGCCCTGCGCTTCATCCCCACGCTGCTTGAAGAGCTTGAGTTACTGCTCAAAGCGCAAATGGCGCGGGGAGCCGATTTTACCAGTGGCACGCTGCGGGAGCGCATACAGAATATCCCGATGCTATTTATACCTTTGATACATGGTGCACTACGGCGCGCCTCTGAACTGGCGACCGCTCTGGAGGCTCGCGGCTATGAAGTCGAGGGCCGCCAGACAAAGCTCTATGAGACATCACTGGGCAGGGAAGATTACCTGGTGATGGGCGTTGTGCTGCTGATAGCAATGGTGACGCTGCTACTTTAGTGATCTGGTTGCTCTGCCGGGGCGAGTTTGTCGTCTTCTGGTGGCAGCTCCACGTCTTCGTAGACCTCGGCAATGGGAAAATGCACATCGAGGCTATGCAGATACACTTCGCTCTGAGAAGAAAAAGCATGCAATGTCCATAGATCATTTTTCGCACGCCAATAGACCTCAACCGCCTGGCGCTGTGAGTCAACGATCATATACTCCTGAATGGTGGGACACTCGCGGTAATAAGCAAACTTGCGCCCGCGATCATAGCCTTCTGTCGAGGGGGAGAGCACTTCGACTACCAGGCGGGGATAGCGAATTGTATCAATCTGCCCACGATCTCGCTGATCGCAACTGACAGAAACATCTGGATAGAAATAGCGCGTCTCTGAGACGCACACTCTAGCATCTGAAGTAAACACGCGGCAGGAACTACCACGAAGAGAGTTGCGCATGATGCTTATAACATTTGCAGCAATCGTGGCATGATCGAGAGTTCCCCCTGCCAGCATTCTGATATGTCCATCAATATACTCGTAGCGCACCTCAGCGCTACTGCGATCAAGTTGCAGATACTCTTCGACACTGACCATAAGTTTGTCCGGTAATGCTCCCATTGCTCTATCTCCTTGCCAACTTCCACTATTTGTTATTTCGACATATATTCATACATATCTGCTTGCCTCTTAGTATAGCAGAGAGGGCCGTTGTTTGCAAGAGAGAAAGCCCGGCCTTTCGCCTCATGAAAAGAGGTGAGGCTATCACCTACACTTTTGAAGAGCGGGAGTCATGCCTCTGAGGTTCGCCAGGATATCCCGACGGACACCAGTCACAGCCGTATTGACAAGCTCAGGCGGGCATGTTACTATCGCCGACAAGCGAATAATTTCTCCGGCTTTCTCTAGAGCCGGCGCTTCTGCATGTACCAGGATAACTGCCGCTTTCGCTTTCCATTGTAGGATTTTTATATCCCATGTTCCATCTCCTTTAGCGGCAAAAGCACTGGCATGTATCCAATCATAAGAGAGGAGAATTGTGTTTTCATGAGTAACCTCTATAGTCGCAGGCGAGTCATCGAAATGGGCCTGGGCAGCTTCGCAGGTCTTTCGATTCTAGGACTGGCGGCTTGTGGCGGTAGTGGTGGGGGAACAACATCAAGTACAGGCAATATCACGCTCCAACTGTTCTTCTGGGGAGCTGCTTCACGCGATAAACTTACCAGGCAGGCTATCGACCTATACCAGCAAAAGTACGCAAATGTGAAGATCTCTTCGCAGTTTACGGACTTTACACAATATTGGAATAAGTTGAATACCCAGATCGCGGGTAACGCAGCACCAGATCTGATTCAGATGGATATGCGCTATATCGCGCAGTTCGTCCAGAAAAAGCTGCTGCTCGACCTGACTCCGTATATTTCAGACAAAACGATTGACCTCGCCGACTTCGATCAGGGATTGTTGAAGAGCAGCGAGGTCAACAACACTCCCTATGGTATACCGATGGGTGGCAACTACCAGGGCCTGTTTTACGATACTGAGATGATCAAGCAGGCCAACGTCGGCGAACCACAGGATGGCATGACCTGGGATCAGTTCGCCGACTACACAACAAAAGTTGCAAAGGCACTCGGTAGCGGCATGTATGGAGTTACTGACCTCAGCGGCGATATCACTTCTTTCGAGGTCTGGACACGGCAGCACAATAAAGAACTCTACACAACCGATGGGAAACTCGGCTTCACCGAGCAGGATGTGATCGACTGGTTCACTTACTGGGATAAGCTGCGCAAGGCGGGCGGCGCTATCCCCACTGATGTGCAGGCGGGTTTTGGCACATCCGGCAACCCCGATGCCACCGGTCTGGTACACGGCAAAGCTGCCTTCCACCTGACCTATTCAAACCTGATCGACGCCTTTCAGAAATCGGTGAAGCACAAACTGGCGATAGTCTCGGTTCCCACCGGCTCTACGCCTGGCATGTATCTCAAGCCTTCGATGCTCATGAGCATCTCGGCGAAAACAAAACATCCGAAAGAGTCAGCCAACTTTATCGGCTTCATCAACAACGATCCCGGCGCCGTCAAAGCGCTCTCGGTCGAACGGGGCACACCTGGCTCAGCGAAAGCACGCCAGTTGCTCGTCCCGACGCTCACAGCGACACAGCAGGTCATGATGGACTACTTCGAGCGCGTCGGCAAGAGCAACTTCACCCGTCCCAAACTGGTGCTTGACCCCGCTGGTGCAGGCGAAGTCGAAAAGGCGCTCTTGCGTAACGCTCAGAACGTCGGCTTCGGCAAGGTATCAATTGCTGATGGCGCTAAAGCTTTCTATGCTGACGCACAGAAAGCCATCGGCGCTTAACATGCACACTACCCCGCTGATCCATGCCGGTCGGATCAGGCTTTGATCGACCGGCATGGCTCACGGGCTGCAAGCAGCGGAGTACAGGCAATGGCGCGCATTCCAGCCACGTTGCAAGAAGCGCAACAGCAAAAGCAGGCCGGCAGACGGACACAGGTATATCGCTTCCGGCTCTCCAGCGCGGCCAGAGAGAACCTCGGCGGCTACCTCTTCCTGCTACCCTGGTTTGTCGGTCTGGTTGCCATGACGGCGGGACCGATGTTCGGTTCCCTCTATCTCTCCTTTACACAGTTTGATCTGATCTCAGCGCCACGGTGGATCGGCATACAGAATTTCATCAGCATGTTCCACGATCCGCGCTGGCTCAACTCGGTCAGGGTGACTTTCGTCTACGTTTTTCTTTCTGTGCCACTCAAGATGGTCTTCGCTCTCGCCCTGGCGCTGCTACTCAACCGTAAGATCAGAGGTCTGGGCTTTTATCGCGCGGTTTACTACGTTCCTTCGCTGCTTGGAAGCAGCGTAGCAATTGCTATTCTCTGGCGCCAGATCTTTGCAGACGATGGTATCATGAACCAGTTGCTCGGCTTCCTCGGCATTCGCACGCACGAGAGCTGGATCTCCAATCCTTCCTATGCACTGCTGACACTGGTCGTGCTGGCCGTCTGGCAGTTTGGCTCACCGATGTTGATTTTCCTGGCCGGTTTGAAACAGATTCCTGCCGAATACTATGAAGCGGCAGCTACCGATGGAGCGGGCAAATGGACGACATTCTGGCACAATACACTTCCCTTGCTGACGCCGATAGTGTTCTTCAACATGGTACTGCAAATGATCGGCGCTTTCCAGGCGTTCACACCGGCTTTCGTAGTCAGCGGCGGCACCGGCGGACCTATCGACTCGACGCTGTTCTATACGCTCTATCTCTATGATCAGGGGTTCGGCAACATGCATATGGGCTATGCTTCAGCAATGGCCTGGATACTCTTGATCGGCATTGCCATCTTCACGGCGCTGGCTTTCCGCACGTCGCGCTACTGGGTGTTTTACCAGGATGAGAAGGGGTGATCAGTATGATACAGTTCTTCAAGCTTCGTGGCCAGGAGCGTCCTAAACCGCTGACACATGCTATCGTGATTATCGGCGCAGTGGTGATGATCTACCCCCTGGCGTGGATGTTTTTCGCATCGTTTAAGGAGGCAGATGAGATTTTCACCAGCACAGCACTCCTGCCACAGCGGTGGATATTCACCAACTACAGCGACGGCTGGAACGCGCTCAGTTCGCCTTTTACGACGTTCTTCATCAATTCGATCATCGTCTGTGCAGGCGCGGTGCTCGGTAACCTGATCTCCTGCTCAATGGCAGCATTCGCTTTCGCGCGTGTGAATTTCAAATTTAAGGGATTCTGGTTCGCTCTGATGCTCGGTACGATCATGCTGCCGGCCAACGTGGTTATCGTGCCACAGTATGTACTCTTCAAGGGCCTCGACTGGATCAATACGTTCCTGCCGCTGATCGTGCCAAAATTTCTGGCGACGGATGCCTTTTTCATTTTCCTGATGGTGCAGTTCATCCGCGCTATTCCGCGCGACCTGGACGAGGCGGCCAAAATTGACGGCTGCAACCTTTTCCAGCGTTACTGGCGCATCATCATGCCGCTCACCGTGCCGGCGCTGGTGACGACGGCGATTTTCACGTTCATCTGGACCTGGAACGACTTCTTCAGCCAGTTGATCTTTTTGAACGATCAGACAGCATATACCGTCCCGGTGGCACTGCGAACCTTCCAGGACAGCACCAGCGTTTCGTCTTATGGGCAGTTGTTTGCGATGTCGGTCCTCTCTCTGCTGCCGATTTTAGGCTTTTTCATCGCGTTTCAGCGTCTGCTTGTGGAAGGGATCTCAACTTCCGGCTTAAAAGGCTAAAGAGGAGCCTGTATGTCATTTGCAGGAACACAGCTTGGTCACTATCACCTGCTCCGCCTGATCGGTCAGGGCGGGATGGGAGAGGTGTACCTCGCGCAGGATAGCAGGATCAATCGCCAGGTGGCAATCAAGGTACTGCGGACCGAACCCTGGTCAGCCTACAATACTGCTTCACAGCAGGAAGCGGCGCGTCTCTTTCAGCGCGAGGCACAGGCTATTGCCATGCTCGATCATCCCGCTATTTTGCCACTCTTCGACTACGGCGAGGAACAGATTAACGGGACGCAGGTAACGTATCTGGTGATGCCTTACCGTTCAGAAGGGACGCTAAAAGACTGGCTTTTGCGCAGATCTTCCACTTCTACTGCCAGTTCCACACCAGTTTCTGCCACTCCTCTTTCTCTACAGGATGTCGCAGCTCTGATCTCCCAGGCCGCCAGCGCCTTGCAATATGCGCACAATAATAATATCATCCACCAGGATGTCAAACCATCCAATTTCCTCATTCGCAGCAACTCTGACCATCCTTCCCGACCCGATATCCTGCTGGCGGACTTCGGCATTGCGCGCTTCGTCAATGCGACGACGCAGCTCTCACATGGCCCGCACGGCACCCCGGCCTATATGGCCCCGGAACAGTGGGAGGGTAATCCTGTACCGGCCAGCGACCAGTACGCTCTCGCAGTGATGGCCTATGAATTGCTCACAGGTACGCTGCCCTTTCACGGCGGTATGGGCCAGCTTATGTACTCCCACCACTATCGGACCCCACCTCCACCGCGCCAGTATAATCCCTCTCTCCCGCCTGACGTTGATCACATCCTGCTGACTGCGCTCGCCAAGCAGCCAGGAAACCGCTTCGCCTCGATCTCTGCCTTCGCCAATGCCCTGCAACAGGCCGCGCTCACCACTTCCCCCAACCCACCCCCCACACCTCACACATCCACTACTTCCAGCACTGCCGCGACTCCAGCACCCACTCTCCTCTTCACAGCACAACAACAATCCTCTGCTGGCCACTCATTTCACTCAGCCCCAACCTCACCGGAGACATATTCGTCTTCACCTTCCTCTCCCCACACAGAAAGGCCAGAATATTCCGCCACTCCCACACCGCGAACACTACCATCTGACTCCAGTTTACCTTACCCGGCACCATCCCTTACACCACCACATCCGCAGCCAGAGAAACTCACCGCCCCCACTTTCACCACTCCCA
>JADBKA010000158.1 GCA_014896635.1 Ktedonobacteraceae bacterium | reverse complement strand
GGCTTCGATGTCATTATTGGCAATCCACCCTACATTGAGTACAGCAAGATCAGGCAGAAGTACCGCGTTCATGGCAACGAGACGGAGCACTGCGGCAACCTCTACGCGGCAGTCGTCGAGCGTTCACTCGCACTTTGCCAACCAGAACAGGGCTACCTGGGATTGATCGTGCCGCTGAGTTTCTGCGGAGGAGTACGCTTCAAACACCTGCGCCAGGTCATCAAAGAGCATACTTCACACCTCTGGCTGGCAAACTTCGATATCTTCCCCTCGCGCCTTTTCAAAGGCGCCTACCAGCGCCTCTCAATTCTACTGGCTCGCCATCGCCCGGCACACCAGCACCAGGCCGGTTCCCCCCCCGCCATTCACACAACACAGACCAGGCGCTGGTACACCATCGAACGTCCCCATATGCTCAACCTTATCACCTACACTCCACTGCATCGCACCCCCACAGCAGAGATGTTCCCTAAACTGGCCTCACCGCTGCACGAAGCCCTCCTCTGCAAACTTATTGAGCGGACACAGGGAATGTGCATCGCCAGCGCCCTCAGCAGATCCAGTACCCCTCACTTCGTCTACTACCAGGAAGCGACCAACTACTGGATCAAGGCATCCTGTCGCGTTCCGTACTATAAGAAAAACGGCGTGGTGCTGGCACCGGCGCATGGACGCTTCCTCTACACCCACAGCGAGCAGACGGCGCGCATCATCATGGCGCTGATGAACAGTTCGCTTTTCTACGTCTGGTTCGCCACTTATGCGGATGGCTTCCACCTCTCACATGCACTCGTCAAAACATTTCCAGTCAGTCCAACGCTCTATGCAGATCCGGCCCTGCTCTCTCTCGCACTGGCGCTGGAAGAAGATATTATGCAACACGCGACTTTGAGCACACGCAACACGCAACCCGGCAATAGTAGCAACATGCGCCGGGTAATCCATCATATCGAACTGGAAGAGTACCACATGCATCTCTCCAAACCTCTGCTTGACGAAATCGACACCATCCTCGCCCGGCACTACGGCCTGAACGAGGCCGAACTGGACTTCATCATCAACTACGACATCAAATATCGCATGGGCAAAGAGCATCAAGAGTCGCCTCCTGTTTTAGCGGAATGAGGAGATGCGCTTTCTTCTCCCGTTGCGTGAGAAGTTTGACAGGTTTTTGTGTTTAATACTTCACCCGCAAGATTTGCGCCGCAGCTTTATTCTCTCCCCTCATCTGAAAAAGATCCCCCTTCCCCCTTTACAGGCAGAGCTACAGGCCCTATTATAGAAGGGCCTGCCATAATGTAAGGAGAACAGGTTTCCCTAAATGAGCGAACATGCCAGACAGACCAGCAACATCGAGAAAATCACGAGACGGCTCTATGATCGCTTCAAAAAAGCGCATACCGCTTTCCTCAATAGTATTGAAGGTATTAGCGATCAGAGCGACCGCGAATGGTATGCTTCCTTAATGCTCTATCGCCTGATGTTCCTTTATTTTATCCAAAAAAAAGGCTGCCTGGACACAAAGAGCCGTGATCGACTCGACGGCGACCGCGACTATCTGCGCCACCGCCTGCAATTCTCACGGCAAATTAGCGAGCATGACAGCTTCGACAGGTTCCACACGTTCTACCACTCTTTTCTATGCAAACTTTTTCAGGAAGGGCTGAGCAAACGCGAACGCACGCCAGGACTTGAACACCTCATTGGACGGATACCGTATCTCAACAGTGGTCTTTTCGACGTTCATCCTCTTGAACGGAAATATCCCGCCCTTCATATTCCTGATGCAGCGTTTGAGCATCTTTTCGACTTCTTCGACGAGTTTGAGTGGCGCCTGGATGATCACCTACCGGGCAAAGCAAACGAGATCACCCCCGATATATCAGGTTATATTTTCGAGAAATGCATTAATCAGAAACAGATGGGAGCTTACTATACAAAAGTGGATATCACCGATTATATCAGTAAAAATACCATTATCCCGGCGCTCTTTCAGGCGACGGAAAGGCGCTGCACAACCGCTTTCACCAGCGATGGCCCGGTCTGGTCACTACTGCGCAACAGGCCCGACCGCTACATCTACGACGCGATGGCGCGAGGAACAGCCCTGCCACTGCCGCCGCAGATCGCAGCAGGCATCCACGACATTTCCAGGCGTAAGGAGTGGAACCGTCCAGCTTCCACAGAATATGCGCTGCCGGCAGAAACATGGCGTGAGGTGATAGCGCGTCGTCAGCGATATGAAGAAACACGGACGGCAATAACATCAGGTAGTATCACCACCATCAACGACCTGATCACCTACAATCTCGATATGCTCAAATTCGCCCAGGATGTGATCACAACCTGCGAGAGATCGGATCTGTTGCTGGCTTTCTATGAGAGTATCGAGCGCCTCACCGTGCTCGATCCGACCTGCGGCTCCGGCGCGTTTCTCTGCGCTGCCCTCAACATTCTCAAGCCGCTCTACCGGGCCTGTCTTGATCGTATGCGCTCAATGGTCGAAGAATACGACAGGTCCGGCACTGCTGGCATGCCGCGCCGTTTCGCCAGCCATATCGAACGCTTCCGCATCATTCTCAGCCAGATGGCACGGCACCACAGCCAGGAATACTTCATCCTCACATCCATCATCACGCGCAACCTCTACGGCGTTGATATTATGGAAGAGGCTATCGAAATCTGCAAACTGCGTCTTTTCCTCAAGCTCGTAGCCTGCATCGAGCGGCAGAGCCAGGTTGAGATGTTGGCTGATATCGACTTCAATGTGCTGGCCGGCAATGCACTGGTTGGCTTTGCCAGTATGGACGAGTTGCGCAAAATGGTCAGCGAGAGTATGACTCAGCCACTCCTCGTCAATGATATGCTGGCACGCATCGAGCAGAAGGCACAGGAGATTGAGGAAGCGGCGGCGCATTGCCGCGCGCTCCAGGCAGACTTCGTCCAGCTCGCTGATCACAGGACCATCATTATGCACAGGCAGCAGTTACGCACGAAGCTGGCTGCGCTACGCACCGAACTCGATTCCTACCTCGCCGCCCGCTATGGCATCACATACGAAAACAGTATGCCAGATTCCAACAATAAACTAAACGGAAAGAAAAATATTGTACAAGAAGGTAGTTTACCTTCTTGTACAAATGATCATCGAACACACTACACAGCATGGTACCAGAGTCACCGCCCTTTTCACTGGTATATAGAATTTTATGATATTATGAAAAATGGTGGATTTGACGTGATTATCGGGAATCCACCGTATCTTGAATGCCGGCAGGTAAATTATCTGCTTCACGGCTACCAGTGTGGCAATAGCGGAGCTATTCATGCTATGTGTATTGAAAGAGGGAAAAGTATCCTCTCCAGGCATGGCTGTATCAGCATGGTCGTTCCCCTGGCGCTGGTCTCAACGCAAAGAATGAAAATCGTTCAAAACATGCTGGAATCACACGGCAATACCTGGTATTCTCACTACTCATGGAGACCCGGCAGGCTTTTCGATACGGTCAATCGCGCCCTCACCATTTTTATTGTTACTCCTTCACGGCAGAGAAAGACATTTTCAACAACGTATCAAAAGTGGGCATCTGATAACCGCGATCTGCTGATGTATACGATCAGCTACACCGAGGTGCCGCGCCAGAGAACGATGTTCTGGGTACCCAAGCTCGGTCATGCTATCGAACGCACGATTCTGTGCAAAATGCTTGCAACAGGTAATGTGCTCCGCGATTTTATGGGCGAAAGTAATAATCGGGTGTATTATCGCACAACCGGCGGATTGTACTGGAAAATTTTTACAAACTTTCCGCCTGAATTTAGAGTGGATGGTCAGAAAGGACACTCATCACGGGAAACATGGTTTACTCTCAAAAATGAGAAATTTGTGTATCCTACTATTGCTCTATTGAGCAGCAATGTTTTCTGGTGGTGGTACACGATCACTACCAATTGCAGAGATCTTAATCCTTCTGATCTCCAGCAATTTCCTGTCTGCGCAGCGGCATTGAGCGACGGGGACCTTGCTGAATGGGGGAAAAAGTTACTGGATGATATCCAGAAAAAGAGCAGTATGCTGGTACGCATACAAAAACAGACAGGATGCACCGAGACACAGGCTTTCAAGATGCAGAAGTCCAGATCCATTATTGATGAGATTGAGCGTGTGCTCGCCAGGCATTACCGGTTCACTGCTGAAGAACTGGACTTCATCATCAACTATGATGTCAAATATCGTATGGGCAAAGAGCATAGGTGATCTACACTCTTTGCAAGACTAAGAATCCGCTTCGCTGCTCTCTATCGTTCTATTCCGTCACTTATCCCAAAAAGCGGAAAAAGCGTACCATGACCACTTTACAAGCCGGGCGTTACAATCTATCATTGAAGAACTGAAATCATTGCGAGATAACAGGCATATTCATATGAAATCAAATAAATAACGTGTAAAGAGTATTTCAAGATATGAAAGAACACACACATACTACGATCGAAGTAGAGCAAGTCATGCGACAATTCCATCATCATTTCAAAGCCGAACGAGTCATTTTTCTTTCATCTATAGAGGGCATTGATTCAACAGCAGAGCGCGAGCAATACGGCGCGCTGCTGCTCAACCGGCTGATGTTTCTCTATTTTCTCCAGCAGAGAGGTTTGCTCGACGGCGATTGTCACTACTTAAGCAATCGCCTGCGCCAGGTGCGACTCTGCCAGGGAGAGAACGCCTTCTATCGCCAGTTCCTGTTACATCTCTTCTATGAAGTTGCAAGTTCAGCAGCCTGTACAGCAGAACAGTGCAATTTGTCCAGCAACACTCTCCGACTGACCAACGGCCTGTTCACGCCATCTCCTCTCGAACGAACCAGCCCGGCGCTTCAGATAACTGACGAAGCATTTACACGCCTCTTTGCTTTTTTCGACAGTTACTGCTGGTGCCTGGACAGACATCCTCCTCGGCATATGCGTGAAATCACACCCGCTATTCTGGGATACATCTTCGAGCAGCACATCAATCAATACCAGATGGGCGCCTATTACACGAAAGAAGATGTTACTGGATACATTGCCAGGAATACCATCATTCCCGCTCTGTTCGATGCGCTGGCCCGCCTTGATCCCACAGCATTCGCCGCGCATAGTCCGCTCTGGCAACGCCTGCGTAGTGCGCCCGACCGCTACATCTATGATGTGATCAGCAACCCCGACAGGCAGGCAAGCGAGACGGAGCGCGAGTACCAGGAGCGCCGCGCGTACTACAAGCAATTACATGCAAAGCTCCTCATTGGCGATATTCACAGCATAAACGATTTTGTGACGTATAATCTCGATATTAGCCGTTTCGCTAGCGATATTATTCGCACTATTGCGGAGCCAGAGCTACTACTCGCGCTCTACGCAAGTCTCAAACGCCTCTCGATTCTCGATCCCACCTGCGGTTCCGGCGCTTTTTTGCTGGCAGCCCTCGACGTACTCGAACCACTCTACACTGCCATACTGGATCACCTGCAAACAATCAGCCAGGAAACGGAACTCCCCGGCGATCTGCAAGCTGAACTGGCACAGGTACGGGCAACCGGTTCTTACAGTATCATCAAAACCATCATCACGCATAACCTGTATGGCGTCGATCTTATGCCCCAGGCAGCCGAGATCTGCAAACTGCGTCTCTTGCTCAGATTGCTTGCCTGTGTTGAGCGTATCGAAAATATCGAGCCACTTCCTCACCTGGAGCACACTATTCGCGTGGGCAATGCGCTGGTAGGATTTGTGCATTCCCCAGGCACGCTCAGCGTGGCGGATGTACCCGCGTTGGACCGCGCACTTGCCCGGCAGTACGATGTTGCCGGCGATGATACTGCTGTATTTCAGCGCTGGTGGACGGACCACCGTCCCCTGCACTGGTGCGCGGCATTTAGAGACATCATCGACAGAGGCGGTTTTGACGTCATCATCGGTAATCCGCCGTATGTTGAGTACAGCGCGAAGACGTTTCCCTACGAGCTGCGTGGCTTTGAGACGCTGGCCTGCGCAAATCTCTATCCCTGCGTCGTCGAGCGCAGCCGGCAACTCCTCGCGCCACAGGGACGCCTGGGGATGATCCTTCCCCTGGCCGCCTTCGCCACCAGGAACATGATCCCGCTCATTGAAGGCTTTCGCACCTGGTTCCCGCAGAGCTGGCTCTCGTTCTACCACTTTCGTCCTTCGATGCTGTTTAGCGGTGGCAAGGTCGCCAGCATTCCTACCGTCATCTTACTGGCAAGTAGCGGGGAAAGCGAGCAGCGGTTCAGTACCCACCTGCTTAAATGGGCCACCGCGCAGCGCGCGCATCTCTTCTCTCGCCTGACTTACTGCCGCATCACCACGCCGCGCGATAGTCAGAATCGCCACTACTACCCTAAATTCGGGCAGCCACTGGAGAACGCCATCATGGAAAAACTCCTGCTCCATCCCCCTATCAGGCGCTATCTGGCTGCCATCCCCAACCAGAACAACATGTACTATCGCTCAGCCGGCGGACTCTACTGGAAAATCTTTGTCAATTTTCCCTGGCCCTACCAGGTTACATCGAACAAACAGTGCAGTTTCCAGCAACCCTATGACCGCGACGTGTTCGTGGCCCTGTTCAACAGCTCACTTTTCTGGTGGTATTACACGGTCACATTCGATACCTTCAACCTCAAGGATTACGTGCTCGCGGGTTTTCGCTTCTCTTATCCAGAAGACCCGGCCATTGTTGCTGCTCTACAGATGCACTGCCAACGACTGATGGCCGATTTCCGCCAGCACGCTCGCCATCTCACACGTGGGGGTACCGGCAGCTACACCATCTACGCACGCAAATCTAAAGCGATTATCGACGAGATCGACTGTGTCCTGGCCCGGCACTATGGCCTCAGCGAAAACGAACTGGACTTCATCATGCACTACGACATCAAGTATCGCATGGACAGGCACATCGACAACGTATCCTCATCCGTATAATTAGGAAAGGGGCAAATTCCCGCAACTCACCAGTGAAAAAGTCACAGACACCTCTCATTATGTCGTATCATATATCAGAGCGTACTTTTTTCTCAGTCATCCAGCGAAATTCTTGCGGGGAATGAGGCAGGAGCTATCCGTTTACGCTATCGGAAAAATTCGCTTTCTGACATGTATTTTCCGCAGGAGCAATGCGTTTCACTAGCAGAAGCAGAAGAGGCGCAGGAATATGCTCGATCGTTGCCATGCCCGGCGCTGCATTCGATTTGTTGTAGCCGCCTGCATTGGAAGTTGCCTGGCGCTGTTTGTATGGCTCCTGCCGGTTCAGGCTTCAGTACATTCCACTGAAGCGGCAGCGAGCAAGCAGCCGGAACTGGATATTCAAGTGGGGTTCGGCTCGCTCTATCTCTACCGCACAGGTGACTGGACGCCAGTCTATGTAACCGTCAGCACCGACGGTTCTGCTTTTAAAGGGACATTATCAGTCAGTGCTTTCACCGGCCCGACCAGCTCCAGTAACACGAATCGCGTCTCGTCGTGGAGATTTGAGCAGCCCGTTACTCTACCAGAACACGCCCATACACAGTTCACACTCAACATTCCGTTTCTGAGCGGAACTACTGTTACTCAAGGAGTTGTTGCCCAGTTGCGCGATGAGCATGGCAAAGTTATTACAACTCAGACTGGGAACAGCGGCTACGAGATCAAGCACGGCAGCATTATGATCGGCACGCTCACCGCTCCTGACCGGAATATGGACTCTCTGACGGTGCTTACGCTCCCCAGTTCCGGCGCTCTGATGGCGACCCCACTGGACGCCACATCTCTGCCCACCACTTCAACGGTGCTGGACAACTTCGATATCATCGTACTCGACGATTTTAATAGCGCGGCCCTGTCGCGGCAGCAACTCCTGGCATTACAGACCTGGGTGAATAATGGGGGTACGTTGATCGAAATAGGAGGACCACAGTGGAAGAGTACGCTGGGCAAACTGCCGTCTGCACTGCTCCCGGTGAACGTTAGTGGTACAGCAACGCTCCCTGCCGGAACGCAGTTGATGGCAATGGATCACCCGCTAGCCCAGAGCTACGATCCTACCTCTCTCAGTAGTCCGCTACCGGAGCCGGTAAGCGCCAGTATCGCGACAGTGCGCACCGATAACGCTTTCTCCAGCAACACAACGGTATTGCAGGTCAATGGGATTCCGCTCATGGTCCAGGCTCGCCAGGGAGAGGGCGTGATCTGCTATGTTGCCGTCGATGCCGCCGATCCGGCTCTTAACGCCTGGTCCGGCGTTCACGATTTCTGGCAGGTTGTCCTGCAACACGCACTCGGCGACGAGGCTCTGCTGACAGGAGCCTTTGAAACGTATGGCAGTGGTCCCGGTGGTCTGCTCACGCATGCGGGCATTCTGCACATGGTGAATCCAGACTCGCTGCCCGGCCCATCTATCATCATTGTTTTTATTCTCGGCTATGCTTTACTGCTCGGTCCCATCCGCCTGCTGCTTGTACGCAAACTTAAAAATCCCCATCGCTGGAGCTGGCCCATCATCCTGAGTATGGCTGCTGTTTTCTCCCTTCTCTCGTACGAACTCGCCTTCTACCAGCGTTCTGCCTCGATCACCGACAACAGTATCTCGCTTGTCCAGATCAATCAAGGCAGTTCTTCGGCGCACATGACAACGTATTCCGGCATCTTCGTGCCGCAGGATGGTGACTTTACGCTCCAGATCCCCGGTCACGGTCTGGCTCAGCCTATCGCGTCCCAGTACCTGCTGCATGACCGGGCCGCGATGCGCAAGATAGAGACTCCCGCAGCCATCAATAATGATACTGATGAGATTGATCTGAACCTGAAAGGCATGAAAGCCTGGAGCTTGCAGTACACCACTTCTGAACAAGATATCCAGTTCCAGGGCAGTTTGCAGACGCATCTCGCTCTGAGCGATAATCGCGTGGTAGGAACGATTCGCAACACGCTTAATGTAGCACTCAACGACGCCTACATCCTGCTCCCGCAGAGCTTTGCTGCCATAGGTCATCTTGCAGCCGGCGAGACACGGGAAATCAGCATCCCCATCTACACTTTCTCGCCCTACTCCGGCCAGAATATTGCCAACGCCATCGCCGACCACAGTGGCTTGCCCAGCGATTATTTCCCCTACACCCACAATGACCAGCCGCAGAGCGATTTCGAGCGCCACATCGCCATGTTGCAAGCCCTGGAAGGCAACGGAGCCACATTCCCGCCCTGCCAGGGTCCCTGCAAGATACGCGGCATCATCAACCGGGGAGCCATCTATATTACCGGTGGGCGCGTCCCCAATCCGAACGTCACCACTTACGAACCACTACTGCTGACCGATGCCCCGGCCACTCTGATTGGCTGGACAACACAGCCGCTGACCAGTGACGTGACCGTCAACGGATGGAATCCCCTCGGACGGCGCGAGAGCTTCATTCAGATGCCACTCAACCTCGATATCATCGGTTCTTTGCGCACTCCGCCTAACTTTATCACCGGCCAACCGGTAAACGTGCAGAGCTACGATGCCCAGCTCGGTCTTGCCGGCGTTTATACGCTGACCGATGGCACCATCACATTTGAACTCAACCTACCGCCCGCTATGCGCGAGCGTATCAATACCTTTACCATTACCATTCCCGATCTCTGGACGCATCCATTCGGCCCCGACAAGAGCGGCACCGCTGGCGCCAGCCACATCCGGGCTATGCTCTATAACTGGCAGACACGCACCTGGGATACTATTACGCTCAACCAGGATCGCTTTACTTCGACCAACAAAGCGGCTTATATTGATCCAAACGGGCAAATAATGCTGCTCATCGGCAATCAGGATACGATGCAAGGTAAGCTGTACTTCGGCAGACCCACCTTGCAACTGTCTTAAACCTGTTCTTTTTCCTCCTGAGGCTGTGTTATTCAGCGGCACTTCCATACGTTAATACTGATGCGCTAGTCGTTATATTAATAACGGAACTACTATGGGCAGGATATTACCCACTGTCCCTGTCATAAGCACAATATGTTGATTTTCTATGAAAATATTCTTTTCAATCGTTATGCCATCTAACAGAGTTTAACACAAGTTTTCCGTCAAGAGAACTTCAATCCTTCCAGAGGACGCTGGATCTCGGCCATTTTAAAGCATAGCTCTATGGAGAAATATCATGAACACTTGCAGCTTTTGCCACGCCAGGCTGGCCGCAGGAACCGGCGTCTGCAGCATATGTGGGCGCACGACGTCTGCTAGCGGTGCCGGCGACTTCCCACCAGAAGCTCCTCCCATCGTCCCGCTCTCAGATCCTTCCCATGCTCCTACTTTTCTACAGGGAAATGACCTTCCAACGGTACAGCTATCACCGGGTGACGCAGAGACGATGCGGCGCCAATCCAGGACAGCCGGCGCTGTTCCAGACACATATAGCGGCGCTTCGACTGTGACAATGCCGACCGATCCTGCTTCTCCCGAACCATCGCTAAAGGGTAAACAAGAAGAAGAAGAAGAAGACGAGGAAAAGA
>JADBKA010000157.1 GCA_014896635.1 Ktedonobacteraceae bacterium | reverse complement strand
ATCCATGACGAATTTCCCTCATCTTCAAATTGTGCTTTAGATCGCAGATTGGTATGAAACCCTTCATACCAGCCCAATCGATTGCTCCAGCCAATGTCAGCTTGCCCAGCCAGCCACCCCCCTCCACGCCGTCTCGCGTCGCGGGTTGGGGCGGCGGTGCTATCGACCAGTTCATAGAGTCCATGCACCTGTGGAGCCTGCATCAGCAAGAAATTTCCAAAGGCGACAATGGCCTCATGATGGGCCCGCATCAGGCGATTCAATTGGCCTCGATCAGGCAACGTTGGGAATGCTTCTCGCAGGTGATGCTGCGCAAAACGATAGAACCCTCGCTCGCTTTTGAATTCGGCCCATTGTCCAAAAAGGGCCAGTGTGACGACTTCACTGCGCGACAGGCTTGCCTGCGGACCAGGGCGTTTCTGCTCGGGTGGCAGATGTTGTTGGCAAAAATCATCGATCATGACATACAGTATGGTTATGAACGTGTCCACGTCTATCATGCTGAGTTCCTTCCTGTGAATTCGTTGTGTGGAACTCACTGTAGACGTTGGACACGTTCTCTTTCAAGTCTTTTTCAATTCACACCAAACGTTTGAGAGAAGCAATGCCTGGAAGAGACGGGAAAGCCGCTTTGACGACAGTTCTTCAGCGTTTCCAGGACAACCTTCTTGAACATTCGTGCGCTCTGATCGAGTTTTCCAGGTATCCCGGGCCTCTCTCATCAATACTCGAAACCCACCCCAGCAGCTTCTCTGGCACAAACTCCTGGAGTGTATTGGTCCACGCCAGCCCAGCGTTGTCAGTGCCATCCCTTGTACAAAAAGCGATTTCTCTTGCGGTCACACTGAGGGAGAATATCAGCCAATAAACTCCCTGGCGAACCAGCGCAGCGAGTCCAGTTCCAGCACATCGGGGAAGGTCAGAATCATTTCCTGAACTCCGGCCTCCTCTAGCTCGGCGATCCCCTTACGGATGGTTGCAGGACTGCCGATGAGCGTACTGTTGATGAGATCTCTGTACCTCTGTACCATCCCCGGCGGAAATTTCGCCCATGCCTGCTCGTCGGTTTCTGCGATGGAACAGAAGCCCGTTGCAGTCCGGCGAATATCTTCATAATCGCGTCCAACCTCTTCGCAGTGCTGTTTGAGAATGGCAAACTTTTTGCGAAGCGTCTCCAGACTTCCCCCAACATTGCAGGCATCGGCGTATTTGGCAACGAGTTTGAGTGTGACGCGCTCGCCGCCACCGCCGATGAGTACAGGGACATGCGGTTTCTGGACGCCCTTGGGCTGGTTGATAGCGCCGCGCACCTGATAATATTTGCCGAGAAATTCGGCCTCTTCCTGGGTCCACATCGCCAGAACTACCTGCACCGCTTCTTCGAGCCGCCGCAGCCGTTCGGTAGTATCGGGATACTCATAGCCATAAGCGCGATATTCATGCTCGTGCCAGCCCGCGCCGATGCCAAAGTTGAGTCGCCCATGCGAGAGCACGTCGACCGTGCTCGCCATCTTTGCCAGCAAGGCAGGGTTACGATAGCCTGTGCAGGTGACCGTTTGACCGACGCGTATATGTTTGGTATCACGTGCTAGCGCCGCCGTAGTGGTCCACGCCTCGAAGGTAACCTCCTGTGATGGCTGCGGAACGGTATGGAAGTGATCGACCAGCCACAGCGATTCATAGCCGCATTCATCTGCCGTCTGTGCTACACGTGTCATGCCTTCGTAGGCGGCAACGTGATCTTTCCCAAAGCTAGCCAGATCCATTGTCCAGCCTTGAGGCAGCGATAGACCAAATTTGAGAGACATCAGCAATTACCTCGATTCTGCAAAGAATAAACCTTTTTTTCTGAAGAGAGCTTACTTGCTTGACATTGGTGACGTTGTCTTGACGCAACTGGCTCTTCTTAAGTATGTTATAGGCTAAATAGCAGGGCCAGTGTTTATTGATCATAGGTTTGTGAACACCACGATAAGGAGTATCTGAAAATGTATGAGGTGGGGAACCGTCAGGCGCTTGGTGATTTTTTACGCAAGTGTCGTGCTCGCCTTTCTCCCATAGATGTCGGCCTGCCGCCCGGTCTGCGCCGTCGCACGCCTGGATTGCGCCGCGAAGAGGTGGCGCAACTTGCGAACATCGGTACTTCGTGGTATATCTGGCTGGAGCAGGGGCGCGACGTTCATCCGTCGCCACAGGTGCTGGAGAGTATTGCTCAAGCCTTGCGCCTGTCTCCAAACGAACGACGACACCTTTTTCTGCTCGCCGGGCAACCGCTGCCGGCCTATACTCCTCCTTTGGAAGAGGCGGTGAGTCTCTCTCTCAAGCGGATGCTCGATGCTCTCGACCCGACTCCTGCCTATATCATGGGGCGGCGCTGGGATTATCTGGCATGGAACAAAACTGCCGATCTGATCTACTCCATTTCAAAGGCTGCGTCATCCTCCCCCTATGGGCGCAACATGCTCTGGCGTCTCTTCTGCACTCCCGAGTTGCGCAAACATCCTCGCTTTGAACAGATGGCGCCAGGCACCATAGCAGAGTTCCGTGCCGCCTATGCTCGCTATCCAGGTGATAGATGGTTTGAGGAGCTGATTGAAGACTTGCAAGAGGCCAGCCCTGAGTTTCGCCGTTTGTGGCCCAGGCATCGGCATGATGCTCCTGGCGAGCCGGAAGTTTACAAATCGATGCAGCATCCGAGGGTGGGTCGCCTGTTATTCGAGTTGACGACCCTGCAAGTACCCAACGATCCCGATGTCAAAGTGATGATCTACACACCGCTGCGGGAGACACGCGCCAAACTACAACAATTGCTGGAGGAAAGCCATTCCGACCCTGAGATGACATCACCTCTCTGTCTAGAAATTGGTTAGAGAGAGCAATGATCTTCACCCAGACCTGGAACGAGTATTTCTGGCCGTTGCTGGTTGCACGCGATTTAGAGAGCACGACCATTCAGGTAGGGCTGCGGGTTTTCTTACAAGAGAACGGAAACACCTGAGGAGAGTTGATGGCCGCTGCGATAGTGGCGCTGCTGCCCGTATTGTTGCTGTACACAGACTCATCTTGGTCTCCTCAGCCTGTCTTTCTCTTTCCAATCGATCATGCCTTCGCTTTCTTTGGCGTTGGTCGGGAAGGATCATACATCTGTCTGGACCAGCTCTGTTTCAGCCCGCCCATCCTCCACGTTGTTCGCCAACCCCTTTCCTGCTGATCTCTGCTTTTCTCGGCATCCTTTTCCCCGAAAATGCTCGCCGGTCTATGCCCATCGGGTCAGCCACAACTGTGAATGATCTTGAGCAAACCCTCTCCATCAACCAACTCGATACGGTTGCCCTCGCCCAGTTTACGCGCCTCCTTCGTATACGAAGAGGTCGTGAAATATATCCCTTTGTCGGCATGATGATGGAGGTAGATCATCCCAATAAATTTCTGCATCTCATCTGAATTCACGCTCCTGCTGGTATATCGTTTGCACTGAACGGCGACCTGTTCCCTGTTTGGCCCACTCGCTTTGATATCCACACACAGATCTCGGCTGCGGCCAACGACCTCTACCTGTCTATAACCCATTCGCTGCATGAGATCTCCCACAAGGGTTTCAAATTCAGTGGGGCTGAGCAGGTGCAAATCAGCCCGCGTTTTGACGTCGGCAAATCTCCATCCGCCGACTTGCTCCTGTGCGGGAAGTTCTTGTTGCCCAACAAAATCCCCTCACACCATCTTACGCAACAGCGAGCCTGAAGGCGTAGCCATCCATCGACGAGCAACATTCATGAGAGAGCGACGATACATGAGCAGTCCCACTCCCAGTATGGCAACAAACAAGAGGGAGCCCGGCAAGCCACTCTGGACAATGGATGCGAAAAGGATACTCCCTATAACCCGGAGGAAAACGCGCGCCGGCGGATACTGAAGAGATTTGTGTGCAAGCTGTCGTGTGACCACCTGGAAATGACGGGGCTCTTCTTCACGAGATGGTGTGAGATCCTCTTCTTCACTAGATTGCTCTTGCATAGTTCAATTCCCTTTCGCAACGTTACCTATTCCTTCATAAAAGGGAGCCATGAATTGCCAGGTGCCAAAAGTGACAAAAGGAAACGCCCAGCCTCACAGACCGATCACGCCCCAGGCAAAGAGCATGCTAGCAACAAAAATGAGCAGCCAGAGCCAGGCGTATTCTCCCCATGAGCCGGTTGTCGGACGCACTTCTTTGGAGAAGGGCGGAATACCCCACGACTTGCGCAACGAGGTAGTAGCAAGAGAGTGATCGCTTGCTGACCGACCATTCCTCAATGTTGAGTATATTTGCAAGGAAGTGGCGATATGGTAGACTTTTTTGAAAACGCCTTGTTTTGAGAAAAGAGAAAACCATGAACGAAACGAAGACCTTTCACACTTCTCTGGCAGTCATTGCCGATATCCATGGAAATCGTTGGGTCCTGGAAGCGGTCTTGCAGGATATCGATCGCCGAGGCATCCAACAGATCGTGAATCTGGGAGATCACCTGACAGGCCCGCTCGATCCCGCAGGCACCGCCGACCTGCTCATCGCCCGCACGATGGCGAACGTGTGCGGCAACGACGACCGCGAGTTGTTTCTGCCGCAGGAAAAACGCTCGCTCTCCCAAAACTACACCTGTACCCAACTCACCCCTGCTCATGTTGCTTGGCTGCATTCCTTGCCGGATACTACCATTGTCGCCGATGATCTCGGTTTTGCCACTGTCTGGCTGAGCGATCAGTTCCATACCTTTCCGCAGCCAGTGCAGGAGATGACGTTCGAGTGCTGGGCGACCATCTCGGCACGGCACTGGCACGAGATACGAAGCGCGTGCGCCCTGGTACGCTGATCACATGCCCGACGTATCGGAAACCGGCGCTACTGGCGAAGATGGCGAGCACGGTTGATGTGCTCTCGCATGGGCGGCTCATTTTGGGCATTGGTGCCGGTGGGTGGAACGAGCGCCAGGATCGCGCCTATGGCTATGACGGGGCCTCTGCTCCTGCTCGTCTGCGTCGTCTACGCGAAGCTGTCCAGGTCATGCTCAGCATGTGGAGTGAGGAAGAGGCCGAATTTCTCGGCGAATATTACCAGGTACGTGGCGCGATCAATCAGCCTAAAGGCGTGCAAACACCCCATATTCCTCTGCTGATCGCTGGGAGCGGAGAGCAAGTCACGCTCAAACTGGTCGCGCAATATGCCGATGCCTGCCATATCGGAGGCGATGTAGCGACGATTCAGCACAAACTTGCCATCCTCAAGCAGCACTGCGAAGCCGTCGGACGCGATTACGAAAGCATCCATCGCATCGCATCGGCCTTCTGTTCCCTTGGAGAAACCCATGAACAGGCCATGGCGAAAATCCCGGAGTGGTCTTGACCCAGGAAAATGTGGAAGGGAAACCGGGAAGAGTGGACTTCCACAGAAAGGGAAAGGACCATGCCAAAGGAGCAAAGAACCTTTATGAGAGAATTCAGAAGCAGTACAACTTGCAAAATCCAGTGAGAAGACATTAGCGCAGATTGCGAGAGATTTAGGTATTGCCGATAGCACTTTGCATCATTGGTGCAAGCTGTTTTCGAAGCAAGGAGAGCAGGCATTTCCTGGGAGTAGTCATCAGACACCCCAGGAAGAAGCAATCCGTCACTTAAAACGAGAAAATGAACTCCTGCGACAGGAGCGTGACATACTAAAAAAGCTATCGGCATCTTTTCGCGCGGCCAACGGTGAAGTTCCAGTTCATTGCAGAGCACAGCCAGTAGTATCCGATCCCGCTGCTGTGCCAGGCGCTGGAAGTCTCAGAGAGGGGCTATTCTGCCTGGAAACACCGCGAGGTCTCCAGCACGCACGAGAAGATGCCAGGCTCACTGCTGAAATCCAACAGAGTTTCCTGGAGCATCGCCAGCTCTCCGGCAGTCCGCGTATTCATGCGGCCTTGCAGGCTCGTGGCATGCACTGCTCACGGAAACGGATCGTGCGGCTCATGCAACAATTGGGGATCAGTGCAGCCGTCAAGCGTTTGCGCAAGCCAACGACGAAGAGTGATGCGTAGGCTCGCTTCGCGCCCACTCACCTCGACCGGCAGTGGAGTTGCGAGTACCTCACTACCAAATGGGTCACAGATACCAGGGCGGTCGAAACGGCTGAGGGCTGGCTGCATGCTGCATCTGGCCGTCATCCTGGACCTGTTCTCACGGATGGTGGTGAGATGGGCAATGATGGGCAATGGCGGCAACGGAAGACGCTGAGTGAAAGGCGTTCGTCACAGCCGCTCTCGCGCGCTCGATGCCAACTTCTCCCATAGCATGCCGGATAATGTGTGGATCAAAGAGTTCATCCAGGGCCGCGAGGTCCTGTGTGTTAATGGCTTCGTAGACACGAGAAGCTAAAGCCTTGTTGTCTGTTGCTGTCATGCAAAATCTCCTGTGAATGATTCTTGTCTTTTCGATCGACTGCCTGTGTGTTGAGCATGCCCTCATGGTTGCTACTGGCTTTCGTCCTGAAGAGCGCGTATGTTGGCGCGTAAGCGTTCGAGAACGCGCAGCGCCGTCTCTTGCTCTTCTTTGGGGATATCAGCGAGCAGCCGTGCCTGAAAGAGGCGGTGTGCCGCGCTCAGTCCAGCAACAATTTGCTGACCGGAAACCGTCAAAGAGACGAGCGTGTAGCGATTATCCTGGGGATCGAGGCGACGACTGAGAACTCCTTCGGACTCAAACTGCTTGACCAGACGAGTAATCGTGGCTCCATCGACGGCTAAGTGCTGCTGTAAAGCAGCATGGCTGATCTCGCCGAGCTCGGACAATAGGATCAACAGGTGCCGTCGGAGCTGACTCATGCCAACATGTCGATCAAAGGCTTGTCTAGATTCAGCACAGACAGACGCCAGGTGTTGAAAAAAGGTATCCTCAAGAACATCCATTCGTCGCTTTGCCTCCGAGTCCGCTGTCGATTTCCGCGCTTCGGGAGAAGGCGGTGTCCCTTTCCATTTATATCATCAACTTTTGATATTGTCAATAGATGATAACAACAATAACATAGCTCCTGGCCTTTTTGACTCCTGGAAACGTGCGTAGCTGTGAGGAGTGACAGTTGCTTTGTAAGAAGATGACTCCTTTTGTGGCCACCAGAGAAGAGCAATTTCCAGGAAAGAGAGATTTCCACACACTGGGGATGGGTAGAGAAGCAATGTCATTCCCCATCTTCATGAGACCGTTTCTTCTCTTATTGTTCAGCTATCATTCTCGTTGCGCATCGTGTGGGCATTGCGTATCCGTTTTGTCTCCATCGGAGAGATGGCCGGATCGACTGTCTCCGTTCCTGCTGCGGTCCTACGCAGTTCAGGGTTGGAAATCTCTGGGAGTGGTGGGGGCAGCATTGCGCGACAGGCGATCTTTGAGACCTTTCCCCAGATGTTTGCGCTCGCCGCACAGGGGAAGAGGTTTGCTGCGCATGGATATTGACCCAGTCCCCCTTGCCGAGGTAGAAAACGCCTGGCAGCGTCAAGACACTCCTGGCCGTCGTCTGGTTTTCCTCCCATGAGGCTGCTATGAGATCAGAAGAAGAGCACCTGCCGCAGGAACAAGAAACCGAGAATCCCTTTGTGGTCCTGACCCATCTGCATCGAGATATGTCGCGAGCGTTTTCCCAGCAGATGGGAATGAGCTTTTCCCGCCTGCTCGTCCTGCATGAACTCTGGCATACAGGGGAAATCAGCCAGACGGAACTGGCAAGCCGCTTGAGCATGGAAGGGCCATTGCTGACCCGTTTTGCCAAACAAATGGAAGCGGCTGGCTTGATCACCCGTCGGGTTGATCCACACGACAATCGCTTTACCCTGGTCTCTTTAGCGTCTGCCGGAAAGCTCACGCTGGAAGAGATAGGTACCCACGCAGATACCTTCGAGGCGGGGCTCCTGGAAGGGGTGAGCAAGGAAGAGTTGGCGAATATGGTACGGACCATGAAACGAATCCAGGACAACCTCTCCCGAAGGCTCGAACACGATGGATGAGGCCACGGTTCAGGGAAAATCAGAAGAGGCCATACCTCTCTTCGCCAGATCGAACGTTTCCATTCAGACCTTTGCACAATCGATGCCCTCAACACCATGCTGGTTGGGGAAGTGACCGTAATCGCACAGTATCTTCAGCACAGAGGCGTGCTGGCGACGATTGAAGAGCGCGTGCGCTTTGCGCGCCGGCGTTTCGGGCAGTATGATGTCATTGATTTTCTCACCGTGCTCTTCGGCTATGCCAGAAGTTCCGAACGTACGCTGGAGGAGTTCTACCAGCGCCTTCAGTCGTTCGCTGTCCCGTTCATGGCGTTGTTTGAGCGGGGTCAGCTCCCCGCTCACTCGACGCTTTCGCGCTTTTTAGCAGCCCTGACTGAAGAACCAGTCGAAGCGTTGCGCACGCTCTTTCTCGATGATCTGCTCGCGCGCCCACTCACGCCCGACAAGCAAACCGGCGGGCTTGATCCTGCCCTGGAGCAATGGCCAGACCGAGGGCCAGATTACGCGCCTCAAGCTGCTCAAAAGGCAAGGAGAATGAAGGCGATATCACCTATTTCCGTCCTCTCTATCAGCGGACCGCTATGGCACTCAACTGCTTTCCCACATATCTGACCGCCGATGAGGCTTTTGACGTCTGGTATGCCTACGAGGCGGCTGCTCGTCATGGAGCGGCTCAGCGCTGCAATTGCAAGGCCTCGCGTTTCTGCACTAATGAACACGCCGACTCTGACCTTGCCAGTAGGGTTCGCGCAGATCACGTTTCAGCACTTTGCCTGTTGCATTTTTCGGTAAGGTCTCCACGAATTCAACCGAGTGGGGACATTTAAAGGCTGCAAGGTGTTTGCGGCAATGAGCGATCAACTCATTCTCTGACACCTGAGCGCCCGGATGAAGCACTACAAACGCTTTCACCACCTCACCCCAGCGCTCATCTGGTACGCCTATGACAGCACTCTCGGCAACCGCAGCATGGTTGGTAAGGCTTTTTTCTACTTCAATGGAGGTAATGTTTTCTCCTCCAGAAATGATCATATCTTTTTTACGGTCTACGATGTAGAGGTAGTTGTGCTCGTCAAATGTTCCCATATCTCCCGTAAAGTACCATCCATCTCGTAACACCTCGGATGTCTCTTGTGGTTTGCGCCAGTAACCGGCCATAATATTCGCTCCACAGGCAATAATCTCTCCCACCTCTCCGGGTGCTACTTCTTCCCCTTTGCTATTCACGACACGGACCAGAACGCCAGGCACCTCACGACCACAGGAAAGCAACAGGTGATTGACCTGATGATCCTCTGGGATCAGATTGGTTAGCACCGGGCTTGCTTCCGTCATCCCATAGGCCTGAATGAACTCACAACCAAACACCTCCAGCGCTTCTTGCAAGGTGGCTGGTGCAATAGGGGAACCTGCGTAGATAACGGTCTGCAAACTGGAGAAATCTACCTGCTTCGCGTTCGGCTGGGCTAGCAGCATGGAGATCATGGTGGGAACCCAGACAACACGTGTCACCCGCTCCTGCTCGATCAAGGCAAACGTACTTTGTGGGTCAAAGCGTCGTTGAACTACATGCGTTGCACCTACCCAGAAATTCTGCCATGAGGTTATTCCCCCCGCTATATGGAACATCGGTGCTGAGTGCAAAAAGACTGTCTTTTCTGTAGGCATATGTCCTACAAACATTTGAAGAGCATTTATATAGAGATTGCGATTGGTGAGCATAACACCCTTGGGATGGGAGGTCGTGCCACTGGTATAGAAGAGGCCAGCAACATCTTCCTCAAAAACAGGAGGAGGCGCGTCTAGTTCATCGGACTCGGCAATCAACTGCTCATAACTATACATACCGATCTGTTCCTGTCCACGATCAGCATAGATGTAGGCACGAACCGATTTCAGATCATCTTGTATGCTTTGAACCACTGGTAGGAGTGTGCTGTCTGTAACCAGGGCTGATGCTTCAGCATCGTTTATAATATAACTGAATTCATCGGGAGCAAGGCGCACATTGAGAGGGACGATCAACACGCCCAGTTCAAGGCAGGCGCCATACAGTTCAAGGTAGCGATGGGAGTTGAGCATGAGAACGGCCAGACGGTCCCCTTTCTTGATACCAAGCGTTAGCAGGGCTTGAGACAATCTCCGAACCCGTGTTCCAAGTTCATGATAGGTCCAGCGTTCTGTACCATCTACCACTGCCGTTTTAGCAGGGAAGAGACGCTCGGCATGACGCAGCATATCGCGCATCAAGCTGGGGGACGAAGCAGGCGTATAGTCTGTCGAGTATGTCGTCTTACTAAGCAATGGAACCTCCTCTGATTGTCGTCACGCGGTTCTCTGGGAATCCAGGCAGATTTCATTCCGCGTTTCTGCAATACACCCTATCGAGCGAGTTGATGACACCTTTGTAGTGTAGATGATCAGGAGTCATCCCATGTTGCTTCTCTGAAAGCAACATGGGATGAAATCTTGATACTCGTTCGAGAAACGTCCCGCCGGTGGCGGGACGTTTCTCGAACGCAAGGTAGTATGAACCGGTAGGCAGGGCGCCCCTGAGAGAGGA
>JADBKA010000156.1 GCA_014896635.1 Ktedonobacteraceae bacterium | reverse complement strand
TCACGACATACACGCGGCGCCCGCGCACGTTTTCCAGAACACGCACAAAGATGTTCCCATCCGAGAAGCGCAACGTCTCGTTTTTCCCCTGCGGAATCTGAAGATATTCGCAGATGCGGGCGGTCAGGCGTGGACTGCCGCTGCCGGCAAACACCATCATCGGATCATCACTGATGTGATTCATCGCAACTCCTCTTCTTTCTGGCTACGCTTCGTAGCGACCGCCGAGGTACTGTGCCAGGAATTTCTCGGCAGCGGCGTAGAACTTGAGACGATTCTCCGGTTTGGCAAAACCGTGCCCTTCATCAGGGAAAAGCATGTATTCGTAGTTAATGCCCTTGCTCTTCATGGCCTCAACGATCTGCTCAGATTCGGCCTGCTTGACGCGCGGATCGTTGGCGCCCTGCGCGATGAGCATGGGGATCTTGATCTGATCCACCTTGAACAGCGGCGAGCGCGATTTGAGGAATTCCTCTTCAGTGTCGGGATTGCCAACGCGCTTATGGAATGTGGCAAGGAAGGTGGACCAGTAGGGCGGGATGGTTTTGATCAGGGTGATCAGGTTGCTTGGTCCGACAATATCAACGGCGCAGCAGAAGAGGTCGGGTGTGAACGTTGCGCCAACGAGCGCGGCATAGCCACCATAGGAGCCACCATAGATCGCTACTCGCCTGGGGTCGGCGATGCCCTGCTGAATGGCCCAGTTGACGCCATCCACCAGATCATTATGCATGTTGCGGCCCCATTCTTTGTTGCCGGCGTTGAGAAAGTCTTTGCCATAGCCGGTTGAGCCGCGAAAGTTGATCTGGAGACAGGCATAGCCGCGATTGGCGAACCACTGGGCCTCTGGGTTGTAGCCCCAGGTGTTGCGCGCCCAGGGACCACCGTGCACGTTGAGCACCATCGGCAGGTTCGTCTGCTGCTCGCCCGCTGGCAGCGTGAGGTAGCCGTGAATGGTCAGGCCGTCGCGGGCGGTAAAGGTGACAGGCTGCATCCGCGCCAGCGTGTAGTTGTTCAGTTCTGGCTGGTTATCGAAAAGGAAGGTTGCGCTCTTGCTCGCGCGATCATACACATAGAACTGCACCGGCCCGTTATCAACGGTGAAGACGATCACCCAGGTCTGGTCGGCATCGTCGCGGCTGGTCACAAAGAAGTCCCCATCACGGATGGCGCGGATACGCTCGAAATCTTCGGCAATCGACTGATCAAGCACCTGCCACTCAACACGGTCACGATTAAAGGCAACCGCCTGAACCTCGTAGGTGTCGGGATGAATCATGACGTTGCCCACGTCATACTGCGGGTCTTCAGCAATGATGGCAAGATCGCCAGTAGGAATGTGCAGGCGAACGAGGCGCCCGGCGTTGGCGTTACGCGAATCTTGCAGGTAGAGCGATTGTCCATCCTTGCTGAAACTCAGGGGACCACTATTTAACGCATCATCGGCATCCCAGGTGAGGAGTTTGCGCCACTCGCTCTGCTCATCGTCACGTATCAGCAGATCGTTGCCGCCATCCGGCAGAGCAGCCACAGCGCCACGTATTTTGAACTGGGTATCGGTGGTCCAGCCGGCAATATTGCCCGGATTCTTCGCCACCAGCTCCAGGCTGTCACTGCGCAGGTCGAGATGGTAGACATCATGCACCTGCGGATTCTCTTTGTTCATAGCGATCAGCAGTTCGTCGGGAAAGTGTTTATCGCGGTCGATAATCTGTACCTGCACGTTCTCAAACGGCGTGAGGTCGCGCGTCTCTTTTGTTTCAAGATCGGTGGCGTAAAGCCGCCAGTTCTCGTTACCGCCGACATCCTGAATATACATGATATGCTTGTTGTCGGCGGCCCAGAAATAGAAGCGAATGCCCCGGTCGGTATCCTGCGTGACCGGCTGGAAGTCATCTTTGCCTACTGTCCCGACCCAGACGTTGAGTACATCATTGACGGGCGCCAGGTAGGCCAGGCGCCTGCCATCTGGTGAGATCTGCGGGCTGGTTTTGACAGGGTTGCCGAATAACACTCGTCGCGGTATCAATGCTGTCGTTTCCACTCATCTACTCCGTTTCTCAATTCTCTAAACTTACGCTACTGGCTGTAATTATTGTACTCCAAGCATCTCTTTGTAGACGGCAAACGTCTGCTGTGCAATTTTTTCCTGCGTGTAATGTTCCAGTACACGCCGGCGGCCACGCTGCGCCAGGTCAGCATAGAGAACGGGATCATCGAGCAGGCGTCTGACACAGGCGCTTAAAGCGCGTGCATCGCCTTCGTGAAAAACCAGGCCGGCATCGCCGATGACGTGGGGGATCTCACCGCTGTCGGAGCCGATGACGGGCGTCTCGCACGACATGGCCTCTGCCAGCACACGGCCAAATTGCTCTTTCCAGTTGGGCCGCGTCAGCGATGGCAGTACCAGGGCATCCAGTTGCTCCAGCTCACGCGGCACCTGCGCAGTGGGGACGCCTTGCTTAAAAATGATACGATCCAGGACACCCAGGCGTTGTGCCTGCTCCTCAAGCGCACTTTTCATGGGTCCCTGACCGATAAAGACGGCACGGCAGTTTGGCGGCAGCATGGAGAGCGCCTCAACGATGGTTTGCAATCCCTTCTCTTCTTTTAGACGTCCGAGATAGCCGAGAGTAAAAAGATCACCAGGCTGACGCGGCAGGCGCGGAGCACTGCGTCGATAGATGTCGGTGTCAAAGCCAAACTGCGCAATGACATGCAGAGGACCCCTGTATCCCTTGCGTCTGATCACTTCGCCAGCTTCGCGGTTGCCAGCAATAGCAGCGGCGGCGCGACTGAAATTGTACAGCTCGAACTGACGAAAAGGCGGGGGGTAGACACGGTAGAGATTCTGGTAGGCAAAAAAGAGCGCCCTGGCTTTGTGGCGCTGCGCGAGCAGCATGGCATGGAATGTGGCAAAGTTGTATGGCTCCTCGTCAATATGCACCACCTCCGGTCGGACTTCGCGCATGATCCTGTTCAGTTCGGGATAATAATGCAGGTGATAGTGGCCGTTCAGACGCAAAGGCGTGACAATCATGCGGTAGCCGCTGGTGTAGAGACGTTCGAGCACCTGCCGACTGCCATCATCATGATTCCAGTAAGGGGGTGTGACCAGGGTCAGTTCAACATCCGCGCATTTCGCCAGCTCTTCCAGCTTCCGCTGTGAAGTTCCCGCAACCAGGGCCTTTGAGATCATCAAGACTCGCATAGCTGTCCTTTTTCACATCTTTCTCGAAATTTTTATTTTTCTTTGCACCAGTATCTCTTCATAAATCTTGAGCGTCTCTTCAGCGGTTCTGCGCCAGCTAAATTTCGCCGCCTGTTCCAGCGCGCGCACCCGCAGATCTGCTTGCAATGCACTGTGAGCAAGAACACGGTGCATTGCTTCGGCCAGAGCTTCGCATTCCTGCGGATCAACGGTGATGGCGGCATCTCCTACAACTTCGGGCAGTGAGGTGCGATTGGAACAGACCACCGGCGCGCCACAGGCCAGAGCTTCTAACGGAGGCAGGCCAAAGCCCTCATAGAGTGAGGGAAAGACAAACAGGCTGGCGGCGCTGTAGACCGCCGGCTTATCCTCTTCTTCCACAAAACGGCAAAGCACCTGCCGCGTTATACCCAGTTCTGCCGCAACAGGACGCGGGTCGGGGAAGAGCGGTCCCCGCTGCCGGTCGGGATCGCCAGAGATGAACAGTTGCAGGTTGGGATCGCCGAGCAGGCGGTAGACGCGCGCAAAGGCGCGTACCAGTTGCGGCACATTTTTGCGCTGGTCCAGGCCGCCGAGATAGAAAACGTAGCGCTCGCTGAGTCCATAGCGCGCGCGCACCCGCGCCAGTTCCGCCGGGTCGCTGACAGGCCGGTACTGCTCGCCGGCGGCTTCATAGGTGACGCGGACGCGCTCCGGCGGGAGAGTGAGGGCGTCCATGATATCGCGGCGGGCATGCTCGGAGACCGTGATGATCATATCGGCTCTAGCAGCAGCGCGAGCAATAAGAGCAGTATAGGTTTTGACCCTCGCGCTCGATCGGTAAGCAGCCAGGCGCAAGGGTATCACATCGTGAATCGTGACGACCGTCGGTGTGCGCATCAGCAAAGGCGGCGCAAAATAGGGAATGTGGTAGAGATCGACGCCAGCCCGCTGCGCCGCCGCCGGGGCCATCCACTGCTCCCAGGCCAGCTTATGCAGATGCTTATTGCCCGCCAGTAGACGCGGTACAGCGGCAATCTGGTAGGAAAAAGCGGAAGCTAGAGGAGCCTGAGATATCGGGGCAAGCAGGGAAGACAGGCTCTGTTCCGGCTGCCGTGAACCCAGGAGAAGATAGGTGTTCTGCCGATCAAGCTGCGCCAGAAAAGCCAGCAGGTGCAGCAGATATTGCCCGCTGCCGGTGGCGGGATGCTGCAAGAAGTGCGCGTCTATGCCAATCTTCATATGACTGATGATCCTTCGCTACTGAAGCCTGTCTCGCCGTTATATACACGCTGATATACGTCGAGCATTTTTTTTGCGGAATTTTCCCAGGTAAATTGTTGGACACGCTGGTATCCCTTCTGCCGCAGGTCTTCACGCAGTTGCTCATCCTTCAGCAGGCGCAGCATGGCCCGGGCCAGTGCCTCATGATCATGAGGATCAACGAGCAGCGCGGCATCACCTGCGACTTCGGGCAAGGAAGACGTGTTAGAAGTAATCACCGGCGCGCCGCAGGCCATCGCTTCGAGGGGCGGAATGCCAAAGCCCTCGAAGAACGAGGGGAAGGCAAACACATCTGCCAGGCTGTAGAGCGTGATGAGTTCAAAGTCGCTGACACGGCCCAGGAAGCGCACTTTGCGCTCCAGCTTGAGTTGCGCTACCAGCTCACGTGTCTCCTCATAGAGCCAGCCCTGGCCTCCGGCGATTGCCAGCATTGCCGGACCATTCTTCTGCTGATGGGCCTGGTAGAAGGCTTTGATCAATCCGGCATGGTTCTTGCGCGGCTCCTGTGTCCCTACTCCCAGGACAAGGGGATGTTTCAGCCCGAATTTGTAGCGTGTCGCGTTTAGCAGAAGTGGATCGCTGATGCGGCGAAAGTGCGGGCTGACGCCGTTGGGGATGACGACGAGCTTCTCACGCGGCGTCTGGAAGTGCCGCATCAGCGTGCGACTAACCTCGTGCGAGACGGTGGCAACAGCATCGGCTGCGGCAACTGCCTCAGGGACAACTTTTCTGAGGTAGGCGGCGAGGGCGGGGACGGCGTATTCGGGATGCTCCAGGAACGCGAGATCGTGGATTGTCACCACTTTGCGTACCCTGTTGCTCAACGGCGGGAGCACAAAATCGGGTCCGTGATAGATGTCTACAGGCCCCGTGAAAAAAGCGACCGGGGGAATGGGAAGGCGCCAGCGATACCAGAGAATGTTTAGATAGCGGTCGGGGATAAAAAGGCTGCGCCCACGTACATGCTCTGCAACGGGAAAAGGACGCTCCGTAGTGGGGCGTCCGCTGGTCAACAGCATATAACGACTGTGAGAATCCTGCGCCAGCAGCGCGGCTACCAGGTTGCGTACATACGTCCCGATGCCCGCGCCCTGGCGTACCGCCGCTGTATAGTCAATAGCGATACGCATGAAACTACTTCTACATTAGCTTCTTAGCTTCTAGGAAATGGGGGCCAGCCCATCGGACGCCCACCTAGCAGGTGGAAGTGCAGGTGAAAAACGGATTGTCCGGCGTCAGGTCCCACGTTGGTGACGATACGATAGCCGTTGGCCAGGCCGAGTTCACGAGCGACTCTGTTCGCAGTGATGAAAAGATGCGCCAGCACCGGGCCATCCTCTGGCATCAGATCAGCCACCGAAGTGATGTGACGACGTGGAATGAGCAATACATGCTGTGGCGCCTGCGGGTTGATATCCCGGAAAACAACAACATCCTCGTCTCGGTAGACGATATTGCCTGGGATTTCGCCTGCTGCAATTTTACAAAATAAACAATTCTCCATCCAAACTACCTCTCTATTCCTGGTGCTTTTTCACTATGAAGAAAAAGGGGAAAAAAGAGTTTTTTTCGGGGGGACACCCTGCCCCCACTTTGTGGGGGACCCGCCTGGGCTTCGCAGGCCCCGTCAGGGGGCGCAGGCCCCCTGGACCTCCTCTTTCCGTTCAGTCTACACCTGCTGAACCTGCTTCCTGAGCAGTTTGCTCTTCTGATGTACCCTTCACTCGCTCGTTCGATTGCGTATGTGCGAGAAAATCAGGCCCACGCAGGGAAGGATCGTTATACTGTGGCAGATTCATCTCCTGGCGTATTGCTTTGATGGCCTGGTATACCGTGCTCGGCTTGAGCGAGAGTTGCTCGGCAAGCTGCTTATGGATGCCGACAGGGGGAAGCGGCAACAGTGGTTCGTAGAGCGCCCTGATCCTTGCCAGCTCCTCCTCGCTGCCTTTGTAGGTCTGAAGTTCCCACCAGCTTGGAATATTCTGGCGATCCCGCAGTTCTTTCACGATTTTCTTCACAGCTTTTTTAGGAATGCTCAACTCGGCAGCGATCTGCGTGCGAATCCCATCGTATTCAGTCGGCGTTGCCAGTTGAAGATAGCGTTCCTCAACCAGCCTGACCTGCTCAGGCGTTGGCACAAAGGGCTGCGGGGGTGGAGTTTTCTCCTTTTTCGGCCTGGGTGGCGCTGGTGGTCTGGCGGCTCTGGCTTTCTGTTTCTGCGGTTTCTGCGTTGCCGGTCCGCCAGCCGGGCGCTGCTTCTCTGCGCGATCAGAACGCCCATAGCCGGGTCCTCCTTCAAACGGGTGAAGTGGCCGCTGATCGAGTGTGCGAGGATAGCCAGAGCTTTCACCGGGACGATACGCTGCCGGGCTGCGATAGCCGGCGGGGCCACGCCCACCTTCCCGGTATGCTCCCGCTCTACCGCGCTCCCTATCACGATAGTCACGCTGTGGAGAAGGGGGAGACGGCGATCTGGGACGCAGCGGCGGCTGCTCTGGTTGACTGACTTTTACATCATTGAGTGTATCCAGCCAGTGGCTCGTTCCGCCCTGGGCTGGTTTCGCCTTCAGCCTGGGCGGCAACGGGCGTGCCGCATTGTGTTGTCCAGCTGACCCGGCAGGTCTGTTCACTATGGGTGGCGCGTTCTTCTGCGCCATCTTCTCTCTTCTGGATTTTTGCGTGCAATCGGGGCAAGTTACTTCTTTAGCATTTGCCGACTGAAACCACTTGCCGCAGGTGATGCAGCGCATCTTTACCTTACTCATGCGCGAACTCCCCTGTACTTCAGTACAAATTGATGGGCTGTTATGCGTCGGAATGCTTTTTCATTGTAACCCTGATGAGCGTTTCTGTCTAGCCTGGATTCCGGGGCAGCGTCGAGCATGCTATAGCCGTTACTCGCAACCCTGCACGAAAAACCGTTCGACGTCTCGCAAACTCGCCGTTCGACGCGCTGGCGGAAGCGCGTCGAGCACCAGGCGGCCATAGCCCTTCGTGTGCAGGCGTGTATCCAGAATCGCCATCACGCCCCGGTCCTCGCGCGTTCGCAGCAGGCGACCAAGTCCCTGTTTGAGGCGCAGGACGGCCTGGGGGAGCACATAGGTACTGAACCAGTTCTCGCCCGCCGCTTTCATGCGGGCGATGCGCGCCTCATGCACTGGATCGTCGGGCGGATCAAAAGGCAATTTGTCGATCACCACCAGCGAGAGCGCGTCTCCGGCGATATCGACGCCCTCCCAGAAACTTTTCAGGCCGAAGAGGATAGCGCCCTCTTCGCGGCGGAAGCGGCGCGTGAGTTCGAGGCGCGTCATATCGCCCTGTTTGAGGAGAGGAAAAGTGAGATGCGGAGCCATCAGTTCATAAGCGCGGTCGAGCATGCGCTTGCTGGAGAAAAGGAGAAAGGCGCGCCCGCGCGAGATTTTGACCAGCCTGTACATCTCGCGGGCGATGGCTTTCATATAATCGTCGGCGCCTTCACCAAACGTGGGCGCGGGCAGGTCGCGCGGCAGATAGAGCAGGGCATGATTTTCGTAGTCGAAAGCCAGTGGCAGGATGCATTCCAGCACATCGCTGCGTGAGGCGGGGTCCAGGCCCACGCGCCGGCGGAAGTAGGAGAAGCCTGGACCTTTCTCCCCTGCTCTGGCCGATCCGGCGCCGACGGTTGCCAGCGTCGCCGAGGTGCAGATGACGTTGCATTTGTCAAACAGTTGTTCTCTGAGCCAGCCGGTCACATCCAGCGGGGCGGCGGAAGCCTGGAGATGCATGTCTTTACGCGCGCCGCCATTCTCAACCCGCTCTATATAGTAGACGTACTTATCAGGCTCATCGGCTGCAAAGACCTTGCGGATATCGTCCGCGAGATTTTGCGTGCGTTTGAGCAGCTTGTCATAGAGCTGTGACTCTTTATCGGGCAGCTCTCTGGGACGCAGACGGCGCAGCGAATCAGCCAGGTCGGCGATAGTAGTGGCGAGGCGTAGCCCTTCCTGAAATGGCTCGCTCAGGTTGGCGCGTCCTTTCTTACCGAGATCGACGAGATATTCCAGCCGCGCCCATGCGGTATGCGCAGCTTTGAGCGCCTCGTCCTGCAACTTGACAGAACTATGATCTTTGAGCATACGCTGCGCCAGCAGTGTGGTAATACGAGCAGGACTAACGGTTGTAGTAAAAGCGCGCGTGGCCTCTTCTTCCAGATGATGCGCTTCATCGAGCACTATCACGTCACGTTCGGGCAACAGGAATCCATCCATTGCAGCATCCAGCAGGAGCAGCGTGTGATTGACGACGATAATGCGGGCGCGCTCCGCTCGCTCGCGCATCTGGCGTACATAGCAGTCAAAGAAAAAGCTGCATTTACTCCAGGCGCACTGGTCGCCGTCGGCTGCCACGCGACTGCGCACATCAGCGGAGAGAGCAAAGTCGAGCGTCTCAAAATCGCCGGTGAAACCGGCAGGCGGATCGTTGAGCGCCGTGAGCAGGCGGGCGAACTCGCGGTTCTGCGACAGGTGCAACAGGCCGGTTCGCTCCTCGTGCAGGCGATCCAGGCAAAGATAGTTGCTGACGCCTTTAACAAGAGCCGCTTCAAAATACTTGATATGCTTCTGAATGAACGGAATGTCTTTGTAGAAGAGTTGCTCCTGCAAGGCCTTGTTGGCGGTGCTGACCAGCGCAACCTTATCCGAGCGTACGATGGGGACGAGATAGGCCAGACTCTTGCCTGTCCCTGTGCCGGCCTCAATGATGGCCGGGCAGCCCCGCGTCAACGAGCGCGCGACAACGTTCGCCATTTCGATCTGTACCGGACGCTCTTCATAGCCGGGCAGATTCCGCGAGAGAATACCGCCCTGGCGCAGGTCGGCCTCGATGATGGACTGCAAACGCACAGTATCGAGAGAATCCGTTCCAGACCGCTGATCATGGCTTTGCTCATGAGAGGCATCTGTGGGCCGGCCATCTTCTCGCTCTGCGGAGATGCTCTCCTCAACTATTGTCTCTCCATTCCCTGCTTCTTCTCCTGTTTCACTGTTCCGCTCCGATTCAGGAGCTTTCTGCCGCTGGAGAAGGGCAGGGGCTACGGCGGCAGGATCTGGCGTTCTGGCGCGGGCTGCCGGTTGCTGAACAGACGAAGCAGGAGAAGATGCGACTGGACGGGACACCCGTCCAGTCACGGGTGCGGTAGAACGAACGGGGAAGCCAATGAGCGCGCTTAGATAGTGGTCGGCAAACGCCTGGGTGTGAGGGAAACGCTCCTGCGGATCATAGGCGAGGGCGCGCAAAACGACGTGCTCGACGGCAGGTGAAACAGCGCCGTTCAGACTGGTGAGAGAGGGTGGTGGCTCTTGCTGCTGCGACAGCAGCGCCTCGCGTTCCGTCGCCTCGTAAGGACGGCGCCCGCAGAGCCATTCATAGGCCATCACCGCCAGGGCATACTGATCGCTGGCCTCGACAGGCTGGCCGCGCAAATATTCAGGCGCCATGTATGACAGTGCGCGCTCGTCTTCTAGCAGGCCAGGGAGCGAGAAGGCGGTGAGCAGAAGCTCGCTGCGCTCGCCAGCAAGAAGCGCGCCGGGATGCAGGTTGCCGTGCAGCGCGTGATTGACATGCGCATAATGCAGTGCTCCGGCGATGGGTGAGAGCAGGCGCTTCACCTCGTCGGGCGCCAGGCACGTTCCGGGAGCGATGCGCTGGCTGAAACGCTCGCCGGGGAAATATTCCATGACGAGGTAGCCGTAATCGTCGTCAAATCCACCATCAATAGTATTGACGATAGCGCGGTGTTTGAGCTTTTTAAGCTGCCTGACCCGGGCCAGAAACGCTTCTCTGGCTTCATGCGTGGTAAAAGGATTGCTTAGCCGTTGAATCACCAGATCCTTCTTACGCAACCTGGCGCGGTAAAAAGTGCCACCGGCACCGTCCAGTATCAGCCCGCTGATGCCGTACGGGCCGATCTGCCGCTTCTCTCCCTCTTCCATGACAAGAAAAGCGCGCGGGAACCTCCGACTTTAGTCGGGGGAGGAAGCGCGCCCCTCCTTTCGTGTGATGACCCACCCACCGGTAGCACGAGCCAGACGCCGCAGTTGGCGCGGCGTCACTTCCAGCAAGGGTGTTCCCGAAACGACTTCTTTGATGACAAAGGCTCCTTTCACTATCTTCTTCGTACTTTTTGTAGATTTCCTCCCGGCGATCGAGCGGCGGGACGCCG
>JADBKA010000155.1 GCA_014896635.1 Ktedonobacteraceae bacterium | reverse complement strand
GCTGTGGCTGCCACTAACAAAATGCTATTGAGTTGTTGCAATGTTCAATAAGACCAGTTACCGGCGCGGCGTGATAGAAGGTGTGTTGATCTATACGCTGGGCCGGCTCTGTGCGTTGATCAGCCCTGCCGTTTTTCCTGACTGGACGTATGTGGCTGCCCCTCTCCTCTTTCTGGCGCTGCAATATATCGTTGCTCCGTTCTGGGCGACGCGCCGTATCGAGTCGCCGAAGCGTGAACGATTGAGCCGGCGCTTCTGGCTGCTTGGTCCGTTACTTGCTGCCATTGCAACTGGCATTGATCTGATCATCTCGCTTGCCCTGGGCCTGCCTGCTGGCAGTTTCGGCATGCAGCGCGGTCCGGTGCTTCTGCGCCTGCTGGCGAGCGGGCCAGATCATCTGACGGTGGGGGAGTTCGCGTTCCACGAATTTACAACGATCCTGGCACTATTTGCGCTGTTTACCCTGACTGTTGTCTGTGTACGCCTGGCGCGGGGAGGCTTTCTGCGTTTCACCATGCCCGCCGGCGGGAATCGCGTGACATTGTAACTGTACAGTTGCTTCTCACCTGAACTTTTGTTAGAATGTCGGTACGAAGCACAGCCGGGTCATGTCTCATCTGGCATGGACAGAGGAAAGGTACGGTAGCGACCGGTGTCAAAAGTGTATGCCATTGCCAATCAAAAGGGAGGGGTAGGGAAGACTACCACTGCCATCAATCTTGCTACGTATCTGGCAGCCGCGGGCCGCAAAGTATTGCTGGTTGATGTGGACCCTCAGGCCAATACTTCCAGCGGTATCGGGGTGCTCAAGAAGATCCGGCAGTATACTATTTATGATCTCCTGGTGCAGGAGGACGGCGATATCTCGATTTTTGATGTGATCGTGCCGACGCAGCGCCGTGAGCTGGTTGTCGCTCCCTGTACAGTTGACCTTGCCGCCGCTGAAATAGAGCTGGTGGGTGTGCTGGCGCGGGAATATCGCCTGCGCCAGGCGCTGGAGCCTATCCGCCAGCGTTGTGATTATATTATTATTGATTGCCCACCTTCGCTTGGCCTGCTGACCGTCAACGCGCTGGTAGCCGCCGATGGTGTGCTCATTCCCATTCAATGTGAATATCTTGCCCTGGAAGGATTGAGTCAGTTGCTCAATACCATCAACCTGGTGAAAAGCAAGCTAAACGCCGATCTCTCGATTGCCGGTGTGGTGCTCACGATGTTCGACCCGCGCACGCGCCTGGCGAGCGAGATTGTGCGCGAGGTGCGCGATCATTTCCCCAAAGAAGCGTTTCAAACGGTGATCAATCGCAACATTCGCCTGAGCGAAGCGCCTAGCTTTGGGCAATCTATTCTCGACTATGACCCTACCTCTCCTGGAGGTCTGGCTTATCGGGCGCTCGCCGAGGAGGTAATGGCTCGTGGCTAAGCAGAAATTCGGCCTGGGGCGTGGCCTGGACGCCCTGATCTCCGGCGCTTCTGATGTGCTCGCTCCCCATGCGCAGCAATCGTCTGAACACCTGGACGAGGAGTCACTGCCTCGATTGCCGATTGATAGCATTATCCCCAATCCACGCCAGCCGCGTCGTGGATTCCGCGACGATGACCCGGCCCTGCTGGAGCTGAGCAATTCTATCAAGGAGCATGGCCTGCTTCAGCCGATTGTGGTGACTCGCCTGGATAAGGGAAAGTCGCAGCAGATCAGTTCTGGCGGGAGCTGGTTCTCGGACGATGATCCGCCTGATCAGCCTGCCGGGCCTGTACAGGGCGCAGATAACGCCGTGCGCTATCAGATTATCGCCGGCGAACGGCGCTGGCGAGCGGCCCGCCTGGCTGGCCTGACCCGCATCCCGGCAGTAGTCAAAGATGTCACAGCGCAACAGATGCTGGCCCTGGCGTTGATCGAAAATATTCAGCGCGCCGACCTGAATCCCATTGAAGAGGCGCTGGCCTACCAGGCGCTGACACAAGAATTTGGTCTGACACAGGAGATGGTGGCCAGACAGGTGGGCAAAGATCGCTCAACGATCACCAATGCGTTGCGCCTGTTGCAACTGGCGCCTGAAGTACGCGAGGCGCTGATCAATCAGGCCGAAAATTTTACCGAGGGACATGCGCGCGCCTTGCTTGCCATTGCACGCGAGGATGACCAGGTCAAGGCGATGGAACAAATTATCGCCCTGCGCCTGACTGTGCGCCAGGCGGAGGAACTGGCGGCGCGCATCAAAGCTGCCGAGCACGTGGAGGCCGCCGCCCAGAAAATCTCGGCTCCCCCGCGCCGTTCTCCCGAACTGGAGGATCTGGAAACTCAGTTTCGCAATGCTCTGACGGTGAAGGTCGATTTGAAGTGCAATGCGAAAGGGAAAGGCACACTGGTGCTGCATTTCAATAGCCAGGAGGAACTGGAGCGGCTCTATCATCAACTGGTAAAGCCGCAGGAGTGAGCGTAAGTCAGTGAGCAGAGTGAGCAGCTACTCCAGCAAAAGTTCACGCCGGAACTCTGCGAGGTAGGCGCGCAAAAAATCCGTGCGGCGCCGGGCCAGTTCGCGTCCACTCGCTGTCTGCATGGTTTCTCCCAGTTTGAGGAGCTTGGTGTAGAAATGGTCGAGCATATAAGTGGTGTCGTCGAGTTCGCGCTGCTGACCGAAAGGATCGCTGGGATGGTAGGAGTGCGTATGCGGGGTACGCCTGACTGTGCCTGTCTGCGCCCAGCGGAGAATGCCGATAGCTCCCAGGCCATCGAGGCGGTCAGCATCACGTACTACTTTCGCCTCTAAAGTACGTGGATCAACGCCGCGACTAAAACTGTGCGCCAGGATAGCATGCTCGATAGCTTCACATGTCTCTGCCGCTAACCGGTAGTGGCGCAGGAACTGGCCAGCCAACTTTACCGAAAGATCTGCATGGTGCTCGCCTCTCCCATGCTGCTTTTCATGCTGTGGCATGGCCCGCCCCAGGTCGTGCAGCAGGGCCGCCATCCCCACTATGAAAATATCTGCCCCCTCTTGCCGGGCGATATACTCTGCCAGCCTGTATACCCGCTCAATATGTTCCCAGCCGTGCGCCAGGTCGTCGATATCAGCAAAACGCCGCTGTACTTCCTGCCGCGTCCGCGCGAGAATATGCGCTTTATCGCTCATAAATTGAAAACTAATCCTTTCTTTGCCTGTCTATACTGATCATATCAAAACTGGCGTGTGCAAGCGCTGTTTTTTAGCTCGCTTGCTATACTGAAAAGAGAACGCACTCTTTTGCTCAGATAATGCTCTCTTCAGGGGAGCCACAGTCTTGATAGTACGCTCATGTTACCCTGTTCTGTTCACTGAGCGTAAAGTCGTATCAAGGAGTCATTATGCGCCGTGCAAGCTCTGATAAGCGGCAGTATATCACAGTCATCCCTCCTTTGCCCGCCGCTGCTGTCGAGATTACGGGAAATGGCGAGGCTGTCCTGGAAGGTGCCATAGCTTCTACTACTGGTAGTACCGGTGATGAAATAAATAACGAGAGAAGCGGGCGGACCATCAGTGTGCTACTGGTAGATGATCATGTGCTGGTACGTGAAGGACTGCGCCGATTGTTTGAACTTGAAGAAGATATCCGCGTGGTGGGTGAGGCCGGCAATGGCTTTGAGGCATTGCGCGAAGCTCGCCGGCTGCTACCAGATGTGGTGCTGATGGATATGCACCTGCCGCTGATTGATGGTACAGCGGTAACGCGCCAGATCTGCACCGAATACCCTTCAGTGGCTGTGGTGCTACTGGCGAAGTCTCACCAGCCATACCAGGTTGTGCAGGCGATGAAAAATGGCGCCAGGGGCTATCTCTTCAAAACGGCTTCGGTGCGTGAAGTAGTAGAGGCGATTCATGTAGTGAGTGGTGGTGGAACGTACATCGAGCAGGCTGTGGCCGGCGCAATTGTAGACGAACTGCGTCGTCTCTCGGTCTCCTCGTGCAATGATCAGAATACCGGTATGCTCTCCGAGAGAGAAATTGCGATTGTACGCTGTGTAGCGGCAGGAATGAGTAATAAAGAGATTGCGGCCCATCTCTCTTATGCTGAGAAGACGGTGAAGAATTATCTCTCGGTCATCTTTCAGAAACTGCATGTGCGTGATCGTACGCAGGTAGCTATTTTCGCGTTACGCCAGGGCCTGCTACCCTATGAGGCGACGTAGAGCACCCTGTGCAGATGAAAAGGGAAAAAGAGAAGCAAGTATCACAAATTTGTCACAAATTGCGTTTTGTAAAAGTGTGATCTCTCATGCTCTGCCGCGAGCCTGCCTTGTTGCATTGCTGATAATGCATAATGAGATGTGATGAAACATGATGAAAAATATCTGGATTTGACAATGCGGAGCCGATGGTTGTATGATAGCTTTCGACGCAGCTAATTGTGAAAGCTTTCTATCCTGCCTGGTGGGCAGGAAATGCTATGCAGTGAGAGAAAGGGAGTATCATGCCGCACGAAAATGAACCGCCTCAGCAAAGGCGGCGGAGTAATGCGATGGCCGGCGATGGACAGCGCCCCCTGGGGTTGGGATATCCAAAAGCTGCTGGTAGAGCTGACCTGTTGCCGCGAACGGATGCGCCTTTTGGCGATGAGGACTATCTGGACACTCCGCGAACACACACCAGTGTAGTGCGTAGGGATACTACACAAGGAATGCTGCCCGTGCGCTCAACTTCTCCTAACACGACAGGCTCCATTCCTCTGCGTCGCCAGGCGGGAAGTGGGACCGGCACGGGTGGAACCAGGGGTCTTCCTCTACAGCGACAGACTCGCACAACCATGCCGCAGGCGCGCCCTCCGCAGAAAGAGGCGGGCAAGGTGCGCAAGAGGGTTCACTGGCTGCTACCACTCGGTGTGGGAATGATTGCCATGCTGGTGTTGTGGATGGTCGGGGCTTCTGTTGTGGCCTGGGGTATTCAGCGCTACAACGATTATCGCTATGGTAATCCACGCACTTATCAAACAGATGCGGTAGTGGGGCATAATGATAGCGTGAAGCACCCCAGTCATTTCATTGCGGTGAATCTGAATCGCCAGGCTGTGGTGATTGAATTGATGGGAGGCGATCCAGCCAAATCTGTCAGTTATGTCGCTCCTGTCTACATTGCCGGCAATGGCGGCGAACTGGCTCCCGTGACGCTCGAATTTAGAGATGTGACCAGCGATAAAAAACCGGATATGATCATCCATATCCAACTGCCGGGCCAGGATCAAATATTTATCTTCATCAATGAAGGAACCAAATTCAGACCAACCGGCAGCAACGATAAACTGGGAATCTAGCTAATTTCCTGGTCAGAGCAGGCAAAGGAAGAAGCGAAGAGATGCCCGAATCGCTGTGTGGAGGCCCTCCGGGCTTCCACAGGCTTCTCCAGTCTTTATACAGTTGTGCAACTCTCTGTCAGAGGCGCCTGCCCCTGGACTCCTCTTTCCTAAAAATGCCCTGGTAATGCTCTGCTACCCGCTCTGCCGGAAAGATGCGCAACAGGCTGACGAGCAGCAGCGAGAAGGCTATCCAATCGATGCCGGCGTCCAACGGCACTCCCAGTATTGCTCCTACGAATGGGAGCACTGTACCTAAGACGGCGGGTACATCCGGCAAAAGGAGGATGAGCAGGAGCGCACCGGCCAGGCCGAGAAAAGCCGCTTTCCGCAGCGGGTGAATGCTCCGGTCTTTTAATAATGCCACAAGCAATCTGAACGTCTTTACCAGGTGGAAAAGAACTTCCAGCCTGCGAGGGTGTGCAAGTTGTTTTGCTGCGGACTGTAAGGATTGTTTGACTGACTGCTGCATCGTTTTATCAGGCCCTCCTGCATTATTCTGTCACTATTACGAACGATGGGCAGTGTGAGTTTTGTCCAATTCTGGGATGTGCAACCGGACCTGCTATTTTTCGCAGCTCTTTAGCCCAGATGCCTGTAGAGATAGCCGCCAAGAGGGCCGGTTATCGCCAGTGGTAGTTTCTTCCAGGTGTTCGTGAGCAGGCGATATTTCCAACTGGTTTCAGATGTGGCGGCCAGGCCAGCAGCATGAGGATAGTAGTAATATGGCAGTGGTTCCTGAATAGCCCCCCACCGTCGTTTGAATTCCATCAGTCCCTGATTATCGCGGGCAGTGCGTCCGAAATCAAACGTTCTGTAACCTTGATTGCATCCCCACTCTATGGCTATCCAGAAAAGAAGGTTATTTGGAGCCAGGTGCAGATACGCTTCATCAGAAGCGCCATAGGCGTAGTGGATAGTAGTGCCTGAAATGAGCAAAATAATTCCCGCTATAGGAGTACCCTGATGTTCAGCCAGCAGGAGGCGTATTGCGCCGTCCGCTGCAAAATAATCCCACAGCTTGAGGAAGTAGTCCTGCGCCTGAGCAGGCATACCGTGCTTTCTTGTGCGTGTTTGCAAGTGAAGCCGGTGATAGAGCAACATATCTTCGCGCTTCTGCGCCACACGGATCTGCACACCGAGCTTACGTGATTTTTTGACTTGCTGCTGAACCGGCTTGCGCAGGGCTGCCCACATATCCTCAGAACGAGGCTGGAGGGGAAGCGACCAGTTTGTATACAGATCGCTTGCTATAAGATCTGAGCGTGCAGCAAGGCTATCATTAATCCCGGCGCGCAGTTCCAGATATTTCACTTTTTGCTGCTGTGCGAGGCGAATTGCCTGGTCGATAAGATCCTGAGAACTTTTCTCATCTGTTGCAAGCAGAGGACAATGATCAGAGAAAGGGAGGGCCACCAGTCGCCTTCCTGTTACAACACTTGATATGGAGCAGAGAGGAAGAAAACCTGTGATCTGTCCCTGGGCATCAGTAGTAGTAAGCTGGATAACGCGGTATCCATAGAGTTTCGTGATCAGTTCAAACCAGCGCTGATCATAATGGAATGTTTCTTTAACCTGTTCTTTGATGAGAGTATGCCAGGAAGCGTCGGGAAGAAGCGTAGATACCACGTTGGCGTCCCTTTCTATCTATCTAGATGCGTATTTTTTGCACGGAGGCTCGTGCCAGCCGTGAGAGAACGACAAAGAAATCTCCGAGAGCAGGGAGAGGATCGTGCCAGTCGAGGACGGAGAACACCGTTTTTCCGCCCAGAGAGCGCAGATATGCGCCCGGCGTTGTGATTCCCGCGCGTATTTCTTGCAGTCCTGCTGGGATATCGGTCAGCAGGCGCACCCAGTGATGATCATACTGTGGTGACGTAGGGACAATCGCTTGCTCCTGGCCGCATGTGGCACAGTATTGGAGATAAGGGAAATCGAGTCCACAGGCAATACAGAGCGTGTGCCACCCCCAGGGACGGACGTTGATGTCTAACAGTTTGTATTGCTGATCACGCCGATCTTGTTTAAACTCAACCTCAACCATACCTGAAACACGCATAAAGCGCAGAAGTTTTTGTGCCTGTTCAAAAAGGACAGGCACCTCAATAGCTTCCACAAAACTGCTGCCCAGTCCATAGTCAATAGGATACTGGCGTGTCCTCCGTGCTGTCATGCCTGCCACGATCTGCCCTTCTGTGCAAAAAGCGGCCACTGAATATTGTGTGCGCCCGTCCCCTGGAACGATCTCCTGTACCATCACCTCGTCAGGTGGAATACTTTTCACTGCGCGCCGGTACTGTGTGAGTAACTCTTCGTGGCAATGTGCCGGCAACGCTTTGAGACGCTCTGTATATTGTAAGTGAACGGAGATAGCAGGCTTGATGATCAGGGGAAAGGGAACATCTATGGCTGCCAGCTCGTCCTCCCTGCGCGGGTATGCAGTTCGTGGAAACGGCACGCCCGTCTCCTGAGCCATGCGATATGTCAGACGCTTGTCAGCAGCCCACTGGATAACCTCCCATCCCTGGGGAACAGGTTGATAGATCTGGGCGAGTTCCTGTCTGTGGCGAGCCACGAGTTGCACGACCTCATCCTGCATAGGGAAGAGTATCCATTGAGGGTATTGCTTCCCGATCTTCAGCAGGAAAGAGACAAACTGCTCATCATCCATCTGCCCTTCCCACTTGAAACGCTCGATCACGTAGCGGGAGAACCAGGCCGAGCGCGGCAGGGTATCGACAACCACGCTCGGTATTCCGCGCTGTCCCAGACTGCGTGCGACGCCCAGGGCTTTGAAATCGCTGCCCAGGAGCACTGCTCCCGGCAGCTTGCGCTGGTGCATATCCCCTCCTCCTGTCTGGTGTGAGCATCTGCCGGGTCTTGCCGACCCGTGCTAGGCTGCTCGCTTTTCTTGCGCGATACGACGTGTAATCTGGCGAGCGGCAGAGCCAGCGCCGGTTACAAAACGGCAGATTGGTCCAAATGTATATCCTGCCAGAGCGCCAGCAAAGTAGAGATGGGGAACAGAAGACTCAAACCACTCATTCTGGACTGGAAAACCATTGCGGCTCTGAATCTGCTTGTGCAGAGCAGGGTCAATAAAAGGAAGTTTACTGACATCTGGCCGATAACCTGTGCCAAGAAAGAGATGATCTATTTCCCGCGTTGTGCCATCGCTCAACTTGCAGTGCAAATGTTCCCCCTGTACCTCCGCTTTGACGATTTCCACGCCTGGCGTCAGGCGCACTTTTCCTTCCACGCGCGGGCGTAACCATTGCGCGACTGCGGGGCGTATGGCGCGCCTGTCTATCAACGACCTGGCCTCTTCAGGGAAAAGGCGGAAAAGGAGAGGGAAAGCGATCAGCCAGTTGATGCCCGGAGGTCCGACATCACTCGGAGGATAGAAGATATGCTTGAGCACACCTCCATGTTCGTAGAGCCTGCGATTGATCCAGATGATTGGTCCACGCGCAATCACCTCAACAGTGGCCCCCGCTTCATGCAGGAACGCGGCATAGTCGAGCGCGCTCTGTCCTCTCCCCACAACTGCCACAGTCCGCCCTTTAAACGGGGAGAGATCTGTGTGCGCCTGAGTGTGGGAAGCAAGTGTCGAAGGAAGGTCGCGGGCGAACGGGGGGATATACGTAAACGGAGCAATGCCGGTGGCAACGATCACGTTACGAGCCTCGATACTGCGTCCATCAGCCAGTTCAAGGCGGAATCCCTGCCCGTCCTGTGCTAATGATTGTACATAGGTAGGATCAACCTCAGGAACTGCCTGTTCCTGGAACCAGCGGCAGTAGTCAAGAAAGAAAGGAAGAGGGATTGGTTTCTGTTCTGTGCCACTGATCGTGGCGATATAATGGTCAAGATTATATTTCTCACCGGGTGCAGAAAGACTCGATGCACTCCAGGGTGATTTCAGGCACATGCTAGAGGGCATCTTCTGCCAGAACTCCAGAGGCTTTCCCAGCACATGTACAGGGATATTGCGCGCCCGCAGATGTGCGGCCACCGAGAGGCCATAAGGGCCAGCCCCGATCACCACTGTCGTATCAGTACGCTTCATAAAAATATTCTCCAAATATCACAATCACAAAAGCATTGGATACCTTTACTACATTTCTGTTGCCCGTTGCTGAGCATAGCATGCAATTCTTTTGTGGATAGATGTGTAAGTAGTTGAGAAGTAGTAGCATTTTCGGATGAGGAGTATATAGAAGTTAACCTCAGCACTTCTCCTTTATTCTGTACATACTCTCTTGTCAGAACTGTTACACAGGCAATACATGTAGTTATGATAAAATAGTACCGGGGTATAGTCAGCCATATGCTCTATAGTGTATAGTTGCTAGCGGCCTTCACGAGTTGTCTGTATAGTCAGAAAGTGTGTGTATTTATGCATCTACTGCAATCAAGTATCCGGCTAAAATCGCCAGGAATAGCCCTGTTTATACTATTGCTTCTCTCTATTATTGCCTGTTCACCAGTCCCTTCTTCTCAACAGCCTGTTTCACAAAAAAAGACACCTGCGGCCACATCGGTGCTGCCCGGTCAGCAAATCTGGAAGCAGGGGGCCTCGTCCTTCGTATTTGGCACCAACGATACCTATGAGTGGTCCCCTAATAACATCCAGACCCAGCCGGCGATCCAGCGGGCCATCCGTGATGCCGGTTTCACTCTGATACGCACTTTCTTTCCTGACAAGGCCAGTGATACAGATATCGAGAAACGGATTCGTACAATTGAGAACAGTGGTGCTCATTGTCTTGGGGTCATTACCAATATTACGGATAGTGCTTTTAACGAGCATCTTGTGCGTTACCTGGGGCAGCGCTGTCTGCTCTACGAGTTTGGCAACGAATCGGACCTCAATGGGATCTCCATCCAGACCTATCTCAAGCAATGGAATACCGCTATCCCCCTTTTACGCAAGATCAATCCGGCGGCCAGGTTCATCGGGCCAGTGACATACAATGATCAGGGGAATCATAATTTTATGAAGGGTTTTCTGGAAGGTGTCAAGACATCGGGTGTTTTGCCTGATGCGATAAGCTTCCACTGGTATCCTTGCTGGAACGACACGCGGGAGTCCTGCCTTGCCAAAGCAAGCAGCTACGGCAGGGTAGCGCGTGAGGTGCAGACACTTGTGCGGACAACACTGGGCAAGGATCTGCCGGTAGGGATCACAGAATGGAACTATGATCCCGGCAACCCTCCTCCTGACTATGGCGAGGACGCAAATTTTATTACCAGTTTCTCAACCCAGGCACTCCAGTCAATGATTCAGGCAGGGGTAGCTTTTGCCTGCCAGTTCGATGCCGCGAGTTACTCAGGCTATGGTCGTCTGGATATGTTTGATGTCACGAATAATCAGCCTAAA
>JADBKA010000001.1 GCA_014896635.1 Ktedonobacteraceae bacterium | reverse complement strand
CGGTGGAGTCCAGAGGTAATTACAAGCCTCCGCTCAGAGAGCGGAGGTCGTTGACAATTCCGAACAGCAACTTATAGATCAAGATAACGTCTATTAGTAAACTCCTAATTTTCTGTAGAGTGTTCCATTCTGCTGTAGAATAGGTTACAATAAAGGCGCGATCAGCATTATCTCAGGCCCAGATTGCGGGTAGCAGCAATGCGAGCCATTGACTTATAGCTACGCCCTGCCGTTTGCGGGCGTATTTCGTGCGGAGTAATATGCAAGCCGAAGTTTTAGCCGAGCGATACCAGTTACAAGAACCCATAGGTCGTGGCGGTATGGCAACGATTTATCGGGGCCGGGATCTGCGTATGGACCGGACGGTAGCCATCAAGGTGCTGCGTGACGCCTACAGCACAGATCCGAAATTTGTCACGCGCTTCCAGCGAGAAGCGAAGGCCGCCTCTTCTTTGCAGCACCCCAACATTGTGCAGGTCTACGATTATGGGCAGAGCGGCGGCAATTACTTTATCGTTATGGAATTAATAGATGGCACCGACCTGCGCCGCTACTTGCGCCCGCGCGGCGTGCTGGCAGTGAATCGCGCTATGCTGATCGCGCGCGACGTTGCTCTCGGCCTCGGCGCTGCCCACCGGCGCGGTATCGTCCACCGTGATGTGAAACCACAGAATATCCTGGTAGGGCGCGACGGGTCGATTAAACTCACCGACTTTGGTATCGCCAGTGTCTATAAAGGCCCGGATGATGAACGCCTGACCACTACCGGCATGACCCTGGGAACCGTGCAGTATTATGCGCCGGAACAGGCTCAGGGCGAGGTTGTGACTCCGGCTGCCGATGTCTACGCGCTGGGCATTGTGATGTACGAGATGCTGACCGGGCGCACTCCTTTTGACGGCGATACGCCTGTCGCCGTAGCTATGCAACACATTCAAGATGCTCCGACACCACCTCGCCAGTTTAATCCAGAGATTCCACCGGCCCTGGAAGAGGTGATTCTGCGTTGCCTGGAGAAAGTGCCTGAGATGCGCTTCCGCGACGGCAGTACGCTGGCGCGCGCGCTTGAGGCACTCGGAGAAGAAACGCTTCAAGCAGGTGGCTCGACAGAGTTAATGGCAGATAACGGCCCGCGTCCCCCGATTCCTCCGCGCCCGCAACCGCCCGGCAGCACTGCCCGGCCAGTTTCTTCTCCCGGCAATATGATGCCGGCAGAGGGCATGCCATCTCCTGGTCCTGACCAGCCCAATCGGCCCAGCCAGTCGGGCATAGGCAATGGCTTCAATCCCCATGCCGGGCAGGCTCCCGGCTCCTCGACGATAGCGCAGGCAGGGGATAGGACCGTTGCCAACTATCACCCTCAGCAACAGCCCCAGCAGCCTCTTTACCCGCAGCCAGCGTTCGGCATGCAAGCCCCCGGCGTGTCGGGGATGGGAGGCAGCGGCACAACACGACCTTTCCGCGCAGGCCAGCTCGTACACGAACCGCAGACCACGCGCTTCGCCGGCGTCGTGACTGTCCTGATCCTGGTCGCAACGCTGGTTCTACTCGGCTTTAGCGTGTACCTGGCAAGCGATCTCGGCTTCCTGCCCTTCCTCAAGGGTAATCCTGCCATCACGCCAACCGCAACCGTTCCCGGTCAGGTGCAGGTGCCTGACCTGGTTGGCAAGTCGTACCAGGACGCAAAGACTATTGCGCAAAATGCCGGCTTCAAACTCCAGGTGATCAGTGGCCCCAATAATGGCATTGTGAAAGATCAGTCACCAAAAGCCTCTGAACTGGCCCCCGCCGGCTCAACCATCCAGGTAAACCTGGAAACAGTCAAGCCGAAACTCAAAGTACCCGATAACCTGGTGGGTAAACCGCTGGCCTCTGTGCAGAAGATTCTCAGTGACAACGGTATCGCCTTTGTGGTACAGACCGATCCCAACAGACCACAGGACTACCGTTACGGGCCAAATACGGTGACGACTGTCACTCCACCAAGCGGGACGGAGTTACAGGATGGTCAGCAGGTGATACTGTATGTGACCAACCGAACCGATATAAACCAGCCAACGCCGGTGCCAACGCAGGCACCCACGCAGGCTCCGACACAGGCTCCGACACAGGCCCCGACGCAGGCGCCAACAGCAACACCGAAACCGACTCCGACTGCGACGCCGAAAGCAACGCCGACAGCAGCATCGTCGTTACCAGGGCTATAAAAAGGGAAGGCATAGCCAGGCCAGAACACCGCCTCCGATGCCAGACAGAACGCGAAGATGCCTTCTGCTTTTGCATGGTGCTTTTATTTTGCAATAACCTCCACCATGCTGTTTCACTGCAATAACGTGGCCTGAAAAAGCCAGATATGATGCAGTAGCTTTTCTCACCAGTGGAGCATCAGGCGTGTGGTATACTAACAATGAAAAAGGTTTCATTCTGGTGACCGGGGCTGTATTCCTGGCGAAGGGTCCAGGCAGGCTGGTCCACACACCGGGGTGAGTCTTCCCAGATTTTCATTTCAAACGGATTTGACGCCATACTACAGCAGATATATGAGGATTTTGTAATGATAACGATACCAGACGGGGCCATCTCGCCGGAGAACACATTGTTTGTTTTGCTCTGCTTTGAAGGGCCTGATGTCTATTCAACAGCAGGCGGATTAGGCACCCGTGTGACCGAATTGAGCGAGGCGCTTGCTACCCAGGGCTATACCACTCACCTGATTTTCATTGGTGATCCCTATAAGCCTGACATCGAGTCACACCTCGAAGGCCGCCTGATTCTCAAACGCTGGTCGCAGTGGGTGAGCAAATATTATCCGAACGGCGTCTATGACGGCGAAGAGCAGAAACTCTACGATTATAATGAGAGTGTCCCTCCTCATATCTATCATGAGATCGTACGCCCGGCGGTCGAGCAGGGGAAAACCGTTGTGATCATGGGCGAGGACTGGCACACCGCCGAGACTATTTGCCGCACATCGGACCTGCTGCACTGGCATGGCGTGCGCCAGAAGGTGCTGCTGCTCTGGAATCTCAACAGCCTGATGTCGCTGCATCGCATCAACTGGGGCCGGCTCAACTTCGTCAGCACGCTCTGCACTGTCAGCAAGTACATGAAGCATAAAATGTGGAATTACGGCGTTAACCCGCTGGTCATTCCTAACGGCATTCCAGCCCGCCACCTGACGCCAGTCAGGCAAGAGGATGTGGAACGCCTGCGGGCTATCGCGCGCCAGGGCGATCCCGACCGCTTTTTCCTTTTTAAAATTGGTCGCTTCGATCCCGATAAACGCTGGTTGATGGCAATTGAGGCGGTGGCGCGTCTCAAACAGAGCGGCTATCCCGTCACGCTGTTCGTGCGCGGCGGCATCGAGCCGCACGGTGCCGAAGTCTTCGGTCGCGCCTACCACCTGGGCCTCTCCATTCGAGATATTGTCGCCCAGCGCCCCAATGTGGAGCAGTGTATGGATGCTATCGAGCGGGCCGGGCCGGCTGATATCTACAACCTGCGCTTCTTCCTGCCCGAAGAGTTTGTACGCACCACCTATGCCGCCGCCGATGCTACGCTAGCGAACAGTGGACACGAACCGTTTGGCCTGGTGGCACTCGAAGTGATGGCGGCAGGGGGCGTGGCCGTGACTGGTTCAACCGGCGAGGACTATGCCATTTCGCTCGAAAACGCCATCGTGACCGAAACCGATGATCCCGATGAGATTGTTGGCTACCTGCTCCACCTGCGCCGCCATCCTGAAGAACAGGAGCGTATGCGCAACGCAGGCCGCTATACCGCCAGCCAGTTCCTGTGGGACCAGGTGATCGAAAACCTGTTGAGTAAACTGACATTTCTTGCCAGGAAGCAGAACATCGTTCTGCCATCTCACACTACTGTGCAGGCAGCTTTCGGCAGTGAGACGGTAGACAATACTTCCGCGACAAAAAAAGCGGTACATGTAGAATCCCGTAGTATTGTGTGAGGGGTGAGAGGAAACGCATATGGTTGCGGACCTGGCTATCTATACGGTGATTCATCAGCCGCGCCGCCTGAAACTTCCGGCACAGCCGATCCCACGCGGCGCCTCTGTTGAGGATATTACACGCTGCCTCTTCGATGAGCAGATGAACGAACGCTACTTTCATAAAGTGGCGAAATACTGCTACTACCCGGCGACCCACATGTTCCTCGACCTGGTACGCCAGCAGGGCCTGCGGCTTTCCATCGGTTTCTCGCTCTCTTTTATCCGCCAGGCGATGGCCTGGGACAGGCCGCTGCTGGACCTGTTCCGCGAACTGGTAGCTGAGGAGAATGTAGAACTGATCGGCGTTGAACCGTACCACAGTTTTCTTTTCTTACTGGACCTCTCAGCCTTTGTCCAGCGCATGCAGGAGATGGTAGACGAACTGGAGCGCATCTTTGGTAAGCGTCCGGTCGTGACTGATACGACCGAAATGTGTATGTCAGCTTCACTCTACAGCGCCCTGGATACTGCCGGCTTTCGCGGCGCTCTGCTGGACGGACGTGGCTGGGTGATGGGATGGCGTGAGCCTGCTCACCTTTATCGCTCAGGAGACAACGGCCCTTTCGCCCAACCGCTGAGAAGCGCCGGGCGCAGCCGGCGCCTCTTGCAGCGCGCCGCTCCTGAGCAGGAGAACAGTCCATACCTGCTGGCACGCCATCTCGATCTGAGCGACGACGTGGGCTATCGCTTCTCCAATCGCACCTGGCCCGGCTACCCGCTCTACGCTGACACTTACGCGCACTGGTTGGCCGAGAGCCGGGGCGATTTTGTGTTCCTGGGTTGGGATTATGAGACGTTCGGTGAGCATCACCGCATGGACAGTGGTATCTTTGAGTTTATGCGCGCACTGCCCAACGAACTCGCAAAGCGGAACGTTGCAACGTTTACAGCCAGTGAAATTATTGAACGGCACAGCCACCATACCTATCATCTGCCGCTTCCGGCGTTTCCTACAACCTGGGCAGGCAGCGGCGGCATGGAGTTTTTTCTGGGCAACAGCGCGCAGCAGGCTATTTTGCAACTCATGGGCCACGTCTACGGCGTCGCCCGCCTGACTGAGAATCCCGAACTGGTCGATCTGGCTATCTGGCTGGCTCAATCCGATAACCTGCACCTGATCCAGTGGTTCGGACGCAGTGGACCGGAGGCAGAGGTTTCCGCCTACTTCACTCCTCAAGAATGGTGGGCGCTCGGTCCAAATGGCGTGATTCGTGAGCAGCAGCAGGTATACATCAACGCGCTACACGCGATGGAGCCGTATCTGCCGGTGCGCCTGCAACGCCAGGCCGCCAGCCAGCGCAGTCTGCGCAGCCGCATGCTCAAGCAGGCGCACGAGATGGCTCTGAGCCATGCCGCCTGGCAGGCGCATGCCTGACGCCAGCATCAGGGAGAGCCAGGAGGGCTTTGCCTTCCTGGCTTTACGCCGGGCTGAACAATATGGTAAAATACTCATATCACAGGCAATGGTCACTTCTATCAGGAAAGGCATCAGCGATATCTCTGCTGATCAATGGCTCTGTTTCTAAAATTTATTACTCAGGAAGAGAAAACAACGGTTTATGTTGCATTACCGGCTTGAGGGGAGCGGGCCACCGCTTCTCCTTATTCATGGTTGGGGTGTGACTTACGCAATCTGGCAGAACCTCGCCCCGCTGCTCAGAACGCATTTTCAGCTCATCATGATCGAATTACCGGGCATTGGTCATTCGCCCGGCGTTGATCCCCATATGCCCTATTATCCAGCCTGTGCCGAGGCCATAGAAGAGGTGCGCCAGTTCCTGGGTTTTGAGCAATGGTCTGTTCTCGCCTATTCTGCCGGGACGCGCGCTGCCGAGGCATACGTGCAGCGTTACCCGCAGCACGTCACACGTGCCGTCCTGCTCTGTCCTGTCCGCCTGCGAGGCATTCACTCGTTCGCCGTTTACCTGCTTGACACAGTGCGTGCCTCGTGGTCCGTCCCGCTGAAGCGCTGGATTTTATCGGACTGGCGACTCTATGGCCTGGTAACTGCCCTCGGCTTTAACGGGCGGCGCAACATCTATACAGGAGTGTGGAAGAGAGAGATTGAACTACAGCCCCGCGAAACACTGATCCGCTCCCTTTGCGAAATGCCCGGCAAAGGGCGCGCTCCTTTTGCTGCCTCTGCGGTCCCCACGCTTTTCATATGGGGAAGCCGCGACTTTCTGACCGCGCGCCCTCGCCGCCCGCGTCCCAACGACGTGTTTATCCCTGCTAACCATAGCGCACCACTGCTGGCGGCTGCTCACGTGGCTGAAGCCGTTTTGCCTTTCCTGATTGAAGGCAGGCTGGTTGCGCCGTCTTCCCGTTCTGGCAAACGCTGGAGAATCCAGCGCGAGCGGCGCCAGCGCCGGCCCGAAGGCCACAAAATACGACTGTTGCCATCGCCGCGCAACGTCTCGTTTCGCCGTTTCGCGCTGCGCCCCCGCCAGCTTTTTCGCCGGGCCAGAACCACTTCCCGTTGAAATAGCAAAAAAGCGCGAGCAAAGGCTTGAAAGCCATCCCCCGGCCCGGCAGGTTGTAGAGCATTCTTTTGCCGGGCCACGTAACTTTTTCTCAGTTCGCGCCTGTCTTAATCAGGACAGAAAATAGCTATGACTGCTGCCTGGCTATAGCGGCTGCCTTGACCTCGACAGATTCCGCGCTCATCGAGCGCAGCTCTGCCAGTTGCTCGTTGGAGACGATTTTCTGCGATTGAGGATTAAAAACCACTTTATCACGCGCACAATAATAGAGACCGCGCCAGATGGTCATTGCTTGCTCCCACTGCGGCAGGCGCTCATTCGCCTCGTTATCTCCTTTTACCACACGCTGGAAGGCGATATATGATGCAACCAGCGAGCCGATGATGCAAACCAGAGTCACACTGACCAGTACGAATTGCAGGGCTTCCGGTATATTGCCTTCCAGGCCGCCAAATAATACGAGCAGGACAATAAGACAGATACCAACAGCAACCGCACCGGCAGCTATATAAGGGAGCATAGAAACCTTTTTCGTTGGCACATCAGGGGGAGCGCACGCTTCCACGCCGGAGTCATAGGCACTTTGCATTGTTTTTACTTGATCTGCCCGATCACATATCGGGCAGGCAGGTTTTTGATCTCTGGCAGACGCCATGTAGGGACCTCCTTATATGGGCCTGTCTCCTTCACGATTCAGGCACAGTTCTCTTGCTAAAAATAGCATAGCACGTTGTTGCACATTCGACAACAATTTCTCAGGCAGTTCTTTCTTTTGAGATTCTCATCGAGAATGGAAAAAGAAAGGCGGAGGAGACTCCCAGACCCCCTGGACCCCTATAGCCAGCAGGCAAGGCGAGGAAGAGTGAGCGCTGCCATTACCTGTTCAACGCTGACTGCAAGCGCCTCCGCTGTTGATACACGCACATGCTTTATGCCCGCCTCTTGATCTGCTGCAAAAGACTCCCACCTGCTGTGTTGAGCGGCATACAGTTCTGGGCGACCATCTGAGGCAAGCGAAGCTGCCGACTGGGAAGTGCCGCTGGCTCCTGCACGCTGCCGCCATCGCGCAGCCAGCCGCGCCAGCGTGACCTCCTGCGGGCAGAGGCATTCCACAAAAACTGTGCTGGCGCCGTACTTTGCCGCTTCATCTGCCATCGCTCTGCGCTGCTGCCTGCGCGAAAAAGAAGCATCCAGCAGCACCGAGCGTCCCTGCGCCAGCGTTTCTCCCGCTTGCCGACGTAGTGCATCATAAGTGCGGTCCGTCCATTCCGCGCTATAGAGGCCCTGCTCGAAAGCTTCTGGCAGCGGTTGTGTCACGTCCACATGCGCGAGTTGCTTACGAGTTGTATCCGAAGAGAAGAGCGTCCAGCCGACTTCACGCCGGAGTGCCTGCGCCAGCGTACTTTTTCCCGTCCCCATCAGGCCGCCAATCATGATCAGCGCCGGAGCCGCGAATCCCTGCGCATAGTGGGCCGCCAGCGCAAACAATGCCGCCGCCTGCTGACCTATCTTCTCGCGCTGCATCTGCGGGATTTCTGCTTCATCGAGCTGGAATGAGAGGACCTTGCCGCGTACACAGGCCCGATAGCAGCAGTAGAAAGGGAGCAACTCGCGCAACGTCTCATCACCGGTTTCAGTGGCATACTGTTCGACAAATGCTCGTGCGAGGTCGGTCCGGCCTTCAAAGTCCAGTTCCATGACGGGGAAAGCGATCTCGGCAGCGACATCGCTATAGCGAAATCGCTCGTTGAACTCGATTCCGTCCAGAACGGCCAGGCGCGGATCGAGTGCGCCCTGCTGTTCCAGCAGGTAGATATGCTGTAAACGCAGATCGCCGTGACAATCTCGGATGCGCCCTTCCTGGATGCGAGTTGCGAACAGTGCTTCACGCGCCTGCATAAAATGGCGGATATAGCCGGTAATGCCGGCGTAGGTAGCAGCATCAAGCGTGCGACCAATATAGGGCTGCATCTGTGTAAAGTTCTCTTCCCAGTTGCCACGAATAACGTCTAACGCGCCAAATCGTGCAACATGTTCGTTTGTGGCACTCAGCATGTGGAAGCCAGCGATGTAGCGCGCCAACGCCGCAAGCTGGGCGGGGGCGATAGTATCAGAACGTACGCGGTATTCGAGCGTAGCTGTATCGGGCAGGCGTACCATCACCACTGCATAGTCTACCACTGTTCCCCCTTTAAATGAGGCTGCTGGCTGCGGCAACTCATCGCCATGCGGCTCTGCCAGCGGAAACGTCTCCCCGAAGCGCAGGCGTCCGTCGGCGTCCGCCAGGACCGGCGCGACTCCCAGGTAGATCTCCGGCGCCAGTCGCCTGTTTACAGCGACTTCCTGGATGCAAAAATGGCGGCGCAACTGCGGCGTCGAGAAATCCAGGAAGCCGAGGTTAAGCGGCTTCTTCAACTTGTAGACGCGCTCCGGTGTCAGGATGACTACGGAGATATGCGTCTGAATGACGGGTATTGACGTTCCTTGCGGCAGCGCAAATGGAAAAGCTGCGGGCTGCGCAAGGGCCTGTATAGGAACTGCACCGCCAGCCCCTGGAACTGGCTGTGATTCAGATGACCTGCCGGTTTTATCCAATTCGTACTCCTTCAAGAGGATACTCCCTTGTCGTTTTGCATTTCTGATAAGTATGGTTTGTATAGTTGTGGGTTACGGGCGCCCTTTCCCATTCTAATGGTACATCCACTCACACGGAAGAAAAAAGGGGTAGGGGGGATATATCACTGGACCATCAGGGGAAAGGACAAAGCGAGGCTGGCCGAAGTTTGACAGGCGGATGTTTCCCTGTCTACACTGTGATCAATTATGAGTAGAGAAGAAAAGAGGTTTTTTCCACACATGACCACGCCGGCTATCACGTTGCTGGGTCTGGGACCCGGCAATATAGATGATCTCACCGTACAGGCGCTTGACCTGCTCAAGCAGGCGGCTGCCGGCAGGCAGATTGTCTACTTTCGCACAACGATTCATCCAACCGTCAGGCCACTGCAACAACGCTTTCCTGACCTCTCTATCGTCTCTTTTGATAAATTCTATGATGAATCGAATGACTGGAACTCCCTCTACCTGCGCATAGCTGAAGAGATCTGCCGGCAGGCAGAGCAGCAGCCCGTGATCTACGCGGTACCGGGCCATCCGCTGATCGGCGAAGCCTCTGTTCAGCTTATCCTGCGCATGGCGCGTGAGCGCCGCCTCACCACAGGAGTAGTGGCGGGCCTCTCCTTCCTGGAGCCGGTCTGTGCCGCCCTGGCACTCGATCCTTTTGAGCATGGCACGCAATTGATTGACGCAACCGAACTGGCAACCCTGCGCACTGATGAGGTTGCAGGCAGAATCATTCCAACAAAGCCACTGCTGATCGCACAGCTCTACAATCGCCGGCTCGCCAGCCAGGTGAAGCTGGCCTTAAGCGAGTGCTACGCCGACGAATGGCCTGTCAGGCTGGTACGGGCTGCCGGTGTCGCTGGCGAGGAACAGGTCATCGAGCTGCCACTGTTTGAACTTGACCGCGATAGCTACACCAATCATCTCAGTACGCTCTATGTGCCACCGGTTGACGAACTGACCGCTTTGCGCCTGCCGGAGACGTTGCGCTATATCACCATGCGCCTGCGCCGTGAGCCTGACGGCTGTCCCTGGGATCGCCAGCAGACACACCAGACACTGACCAGATATGTGATCGAAGAGACGTATGAAGTAGTAGAGGCGCTGGAAGAGAACGACCCGGAGAAGCTGGCCGAAGAACTCGGCGACCTGTTGCTTCAGGTCTACCTACATGCCGAGATTGCGCGCCAGGCAGGAGAATTCTCGCTTGGCGATGTGTTTGAGCATGTTAACGCCAAGCTGATTCGCCGCCATCCGCATGTGTTCGGCGATGTATCGGTTAGCAGTGCCGGACAGGTGATACAGAACTGGGAAGAGATCAAGCGGCAGGAGCGGGCCAGAGCCGGCAAGGATGTGCAAAACGAGAGCGCCCTTGAGCGCGTCCCGCTGGCAGCACCGGCTCTCACCGTCGCTCAGAAGTATCAGAAGCGCGTCTCGAAAATCGGTTTTGAGTTTGATCATGTGGAAGAGGTCTACACTAAAATTGCTGAGGAACTGGCGGAACTACGCGCAGCCACTTCGCCAGAAGAGCAACTCGAAGAGATCGGCGATCTCCTGTTCATGATTGCTAAGCTGGCGCGCTGGCACAAAATTGATGCCGAGGAGGCGCTGCGCCGCTCAAACCGCAAGTTTCGCCGGCGCTTCCAGGCGATGGAAGAGCGGATACGCCGCGAGGGGAGCGAAGCTGGTACGCTCACGAGCCAGCAGTGGGAGACGCTGTGGGAGCAGGCGAAAAAGGATATCGAACAGAAAGCAGAAGTCCAGGAGGCTGGCCCCCCTCCTGAACCTCCCTCATTCGCGTGAGCTTAACGAAAAAAGAGGAGCAGAGGGGCGCTTGATCTTCCGCTCGGCAACGCGGCTTACGCCCCCCTGGCGGGAGTCTGGGGTGTCCCCCAATTTTCATTTTTTAAATGGATTTGCTATTACTTGCGCTCGCTGAGCGGCACGAATTGCAAATCCATCGGGCCGGTATACTCGGCTTCTGGCCGAATCAGGCGGTTGTTGCTGACCTGCTCCAGAATATGCGCGGTCCAGCCTGCGACGCGGCTTACCGCAAAAGTGGGGGTGAAGAGATCACCGGAGAGACCGACAGAGTTCATCAGAGCGGCGGAATAGTATTCGACGTTGGTATAGAGAGGACGCTCTGGCTTCTGCTCGTGCAGGATTTTCAGTGCCAGTTCTTCGACATGGCGTGCCAGGACGAATCCGGCAGGATCGGCGACGCGCGCCATATCACGCAGTTCCTCGGCACGCGGATCTTCGGTCTTGTAAACGCGATGACCAAAGCCCATGATACGCTGGTGGTTTGCAACGGCATTGCGCAGCCACGACTCGGCATTCTCCACCGTACCGATTGCGTGCAGCATCTCCTGCACTTTTGAAGGTGCACCGCCGTGTAGCGGCCCTTTGAGCGCGCCTATCGCAGCCACTACTGACGAAGCGATATCGGACTCTGTGCTGGCAACGATGCGCGCCGTAAATGTGGAAGCATTCATACCATGATCGGCCAGCATCACCAGGTATGCATTCAAAGCCCTGACATGCTCTTCTTTGGGTACCTCGCCAGTCAGCAGGTAGAGATAGTTCGCGGCATGACCCAGTTCAGGCTTCGATTCCAGTGGCTCCTGATGGTGACGCAAGCGGTTGAAGGCCGCCAGGAAGAGAGGAAAGCGTGCGGTCACAGCAATAGCCTGCTCGACAGTTGGCTTGCCGGAGACGGCTACGGCTCCCCAGGCCGAAACAGCGGTGCGCAGGGCGTCCATCGGCTCGGCGCTGGTAGGGAGCGCCCGGATAGCCTGCATAACAGGTTCGGGGATGGTGCGCTCCGCTGCGAATCTGGAGTGAAGATCGGCAAGTTCTTGCCTGTTGGGAAGATGACCGAACCAGAGGAGATGCGCTACTTCCTCAAAGATGGTCGTGCGCGCGAGCTGGTGAATATCATAGCCACGATAGATGAGGCGCCCGGCGGTGCCATCAACTTTACTCAGGGCTGTCGTGGCGGCGACGATTCCTTCCAGCCCACCTTTACTGGCTCTGGCGCTTGCAGTAGCGGTATCTTTTGCTTGAGCTTTGCCCGCGTTGGGCATCGTCATCGACATAGTTTGTCTGCTCCTTCGCTTTGCAACTTTCTTCAAGCTGCGAGTCACTATCCTTCTCTTAAGTTGTACCATCAGAATTGATGAATGTCAATAAATCTTGATGATTTTTGATTTTGCTTGACTCCCATTGATATTCGTGTCGTACAATAGAGAGGAGTCCTTCGGGTGACAGCACGAGACCTGTGCGTCCTGAATTGCGAAAAACTTCTGATGATTCGTGTTTTCGCAATTGACAAAACCACCGTTACCTTCTATTATTGAGAAAAAAACAGGCTCTCCATCTCTCAGGGAAAAGCACCGCGTGGGATGGCTTCGCCGGGGGTGACTCTTACTGGAATATAGCTCCTGCTGGAATACATGAGTTCTGGTTACAGAAGATCGTCTCTGCTTCGCCGGTATTCCCCAGCGGGAAGGAGACTCGAAAAGCACCTTGCATGGAAGGAGGGATCAATGATCGAACTAAACGGGGAAAATTACCTGGACGGACAGGAAGCTTCTCACCTGCTTGGAGTAAAGCTTTCGACGCTCTACAGCTACGTTAGCCGGGGTATCTTGAAAAGCTACAAACGCGGAATCAAGCGACAGCGACTCTATAAGCAGACCGAGCTTGAGATGCTCTTGCAACTGCGTCCTGGCAATGCACCCATGCCCTCTTCCCAGAGGCAGGCGGGAGTTCCGCTGCCACACGCTGAGGATTGGGTTTCCGACATCTGATCTCTGGTTGACCGGTTTCGCTCCCGGTTAAACGATATGGCAGCGATAACTACAGGTTGAAGCCGCCAGCGACTCCTGCTGTCGGCATCTTTTCGTGCGCTTCACCAGGCCGTTCGCGGCAGTAGCCAGTCATCAACTGCTGCCATGTCGCTTCGCCGCCCAGATGATAGACAGGAATGCCGCCCAGTTTCAACGGTGGAGGATTCTCCCCCACAAAGAGAATCGCTACCGCGTGGCCGTTCTGGCGCAGACGAATGAGCGTTTCAACCAGTTGCTCGCTGATACCGCTGCTGATCACGACGACCGTTGCCCCGGCGGGCAGACGGCTGCGCTCTGCTGCCAACACATCCTCGATAGTTGAGCCGAAATAAGTCTGGATGCGCGCCAGCACTTCGAGAATGCGTGTGAGTTGTCCGGGATCGCTCGCTGGAGGGATATGGATGCGCCGCCGCTTGAGCTGTCCTGCCAGGGTCATTGCAATATCTTCCTCTCCTGTGACCTGCTCAACTACTTTTTCATCGGGCATATACATGAGCGTATTTGCGTACAACCCGACTGCATAACCCTGTGCTAGCGCCCAATTTGTGACCGAAGCAGCGGCAGAAATCGACAATTCATGTATTTCCGGGTGAATTCCGTAGTACATATCGAGACTGGAGGCGATGTTAAGAAAGAGCACCAGCGTATAGGTCGTGGTCGCCTCGTAGACCTTGCTCTGCAATTTCATGACGCGCGCAGTCGCTTTCCAGTGGACGCGGCGCAGGCTGTCGCCAGGCAGGTAATCGCGCATCCCCACTACCCGCGAGGGATCTTCAAGCAGGCGGCGAGGCGCGCGGCGCTCACCGAAAGGATGGTGCGCCGGCAGTCCAAAGTGCGTCAGCGGTACGATTAACGGGTAGACCAGCACATACTGCGCGTTGGCGACCTGTGTCTCGCGCCTGACAAAACCAAACAGGTCGCCGCTGCGAATGGTCGCCGGCCCAAAAGTATGCACGCCACGCATATTGCAGTATACGGCATAATGCCGGGTGACACGCTCATACCAGCGTGGGCTGAAGAGGGCCTGGAGCATCGACTGATCGCCGGGCAGCAGACTGCGCACCGCACGCCCTTCAATCGGCAGGCTGCGCGGTACGGTATCGACCACTTCCAGCCAGGGCAGCGGCAGCGGTTTGGCATTCTCTACCGAGAGCGAGAGCGTTATCGTTTCACCAAATGAAACGCGCTGCTCCGAGAGATGGCGCCGGTAACCCAGCGCATGCAAACAGTAATACGCCCACAGGTCGATGGTCCCCAGGATCAGTAGCAACAGCATACCGCAGATGAACAGCAGCACAATATGCCAGAAAATGCTGGCAATGACCAGTACAAAACCCAGGAGATACCAGCGCCGATATGTATGCTCTCCGCCTATAACGGCGGATCTGGTGGTATATTGAAGCAAAAACCGCATTTATGACTCTACTGGCACGGGTATGCTGTGCAAAATCTCGTTGATGATCTGCTCCATCACTCGACCATGCAGGCGAGCCTGGCTGGTGGCAATCATGCGATGAGAAAGCACGGGACGGGCCAGGCGCTTCACATCGTCGGGGATGACATAATTTCTGCCATGCAGCGCTGCCAGGGCCTGACTGGCGCGATAGAGCGCGAGTGTTCCACGCGGGCTGACGCCCAGTTCCACGCTGCTGTGATCACGGGTCGCCCGCACCAGATCAACAATATAGCTCTCGACTACTGGCTCTATGTGTACCTTGCGAACTATTTTCTGCAACTGCTCCAGGTGCTCTGCCGCCAGCACCGGCCTGAGCGCCAGTAGTGGCTGCTCTTCTTTGAAACGCTGGAGTATCAGGCGCTCTTCAGCTTTGCTCGGATAATCCAGGCGCAGGCGCATGAAAAAGCGATCAAGCTGAGCTTCAGGAAGTGGGAACGTGCCTTCAAGCTCTACCGGATTCTGCGTTGCCAGAACGATAAAAGGGCGGGGCAGCGCCAGCGTTTCACGCTCGATGCTGACCTGTCGCTCTTCCATTGCTTCCAGCAGGGCTGACTGTGTGCGCGGCGTGGCGCGATTGATCTCGTCGGCCAGCACAACCTGCGCGAGTAGCGGGCCAGGACGAAATTCAAATTCGCCGCTCTTCTGATTAAAAAACGTGATGCCAGTGATATCCGAGGGAAGCAGATCAGGCGTGAACTGAATACGCTGGAACGTACTCCCAAGCGAGCGAGCAAGCGATTTTGCCAGTGTTGTCTTGCCGATGCCGGGTACATCCTCGAAAAGCACGTGTCCTTCACAGAGCAGGGCGACCATGAGCAGATCAATGACTTCTTCCTTGCCCACGATTACCCGCGCTATGTTCTGGCGTACTACCTGCCCGGCTTCCTTGACCGCGTGAATATCCTCGCCCTCTATGCCTTGTGCCATGTTTTTCCTCAGTCAGTGCTCTGATGCTCCTCGCAATGAATACGTCCCTTGCGGACAAAACCTCACAGCGCAGGCCGCCTGTTAGCCGCCATTCTTCTTTGAGACAACCTGGACGGTGACAGGCTGAGAGGTAACCTGCTGACCGTTCTGATCACGCGCGATTGCATACACGGTAGCGGTGGTGGCAGTATTGCTCAGCGAGAAAATGCGCACAGTCCAGTTGAGAGTGGCGATGCCGGCGTTATCTGTTGTCTGGGAACCGCTGGTGTAGTTCCCTGGCAGAGCGTTGTTGTAAGTCACAACCAGTCTGACAGTAATGCCGGCCTGGTTTGTCTGTACGGTGACTGGCACAGTAGAGCCGTTATTAACCCTTGAAGGAATGCTGGTAATTTTCACCGTCAGTGCAGCAGTGGTTGGCGCCTGCGTGGGTGATGGAGCAGGCTGGGTGGATGGGGGAGTGACGACAACCGGGATCTGCGTTGGAGTCTGGGTGTCGGCAGTGGGTTCAGGCGTCGCAGTAGGTTCGGGCGTCTCTGTAGGAATTGGCGTAGTCTGTGACGACTGGCCTGCTGTATTGCGATGAGTGGGCGAAGGGGTAGCCGGCACGAACAGGCTGCTTGCAAATACAGTGACAACAAGACCGGCGATGATAACAACGGCGATGGCAATGGCAAGCACCTGATAGGCCGGGTCATGGCGTAACAGGTAGCGTAATCTTGCAAACGAACTGCCTTGAAACTGTGGCGTGCTGCGGCGTACAAGCTGGTCGGGACGCACATGCCTGCGCGGGGGCATGTTCCCCGTCCTGGTAAATACGGCAGGATGGGTAGCACGCGACCTGCTATCAGGTGTGCCAGAAGGCACCAGCATGGTCGGGGCATTGCCATTGTTAGCTGGAGACTGCGTAGCGTCATTAGTCGTATCATTATAGGCCGGCAGTACGAGCTTTCCCTGCCTGAAAGCATGGAATCGCGCTCCTGGCTGCTGCTCGTCAAGCATCGGGCTTTCTCCTTAACAAGTTATGCTCCCTGACGCTCAGGTTCAGGTGAGCGGGCCTATCAGACCTCACATGACACAAATCCTTTGAAAGGAGAAGCGGAGGTCACGCCGAACCAACTGGTCTCTATATATCAATTTACTATAGAAAGAACGAACTGGCGGTTTGCATTATGGCAGGCACAGACAAATTTCCCATGTCGGGAGCAGAGAGGATGCGTACAAATCTGCCTTGAGGATGCCAGACGTGCGGATCAGTAGGACCGAAGAGAGCAAGGGTGGGCAGGCCCAGGAGCGCGGCCAGGTGTGTGATTCCTGAATCGTTCCCCAGGTAGCCGCGACAGCCACACAACTCGCCAGCAACATCCAACAGCGGCTTATCGAGCAGGACGCGCAGAAGATCGGGCCGGGGCGGCGTCCCGGTATGATGGAGCAGCTCTGCCAGGCGTTCGTGGTCAGCGGGTCCGCCGAGCAGAAGGACAGGAATGCCCTGCTCACGCTGCCATAATGCAGCTATCACGGCGGCAAAACGAGCGACAGGCCAGCATTTACGCGCACTGCCGCTGCCAGGGTGAATCGCTACAGAAGCTTGCTGGCGAGGCGGGAGCGTTGTTGTGAAGCAATGCCTGTAACATGGTGTACCTGTAAGCTGTACGCCGATAGTATGCGCCAGGTAATCAGTAACATGCACAGGCTGCTCGTTTCCCCCGCTCGCCTTCGCCTGATCAGGACGCCCCGGCGCGACAATGACGCACTCGACCCCGGCAGCGCGCAAGTTGCGTTCAACCAGTCCTTCAGAGTCGCGCAGCCAGCAAATAGCCATATCTACAGCCATGTCGCGTAGAAGCGAATCCTTGCCCAATGGCCCCACAGAGAACAACACAGACCAGAACGGGTCCTCGTAGTCCATCACCTGTTCGGCAATACCACAGGCCCGCGCCAGCGGCAGGACAGCCGCATTGCCCACCAGCGTGATTCGCGGCTCGTGTCCAGCCTGCACTACCTGAGCGCGCAATGCTTCAATCACCGGAAATGCCAGCAGTGTATCACCAATTGCGGCGGGACGAATGATCAGAATATGCATGAATCTGCCAGTGAAGCTATTTTCTTGCCAGGAATAATACTTCCACTACAATGGCCGCTCCAAGCGTCACAAGCGCCATTGCAATATTCCAGCTATGCAGTGCCAGTAGCGCCAGGTTTAACATCACGGCCAGCGCCAGCAGAGCCGCCTGGCGAATCGACTGGCGCGTTGTCACGCGGTAACGACCCCTGGTAAGCACGCGACTGCCAACCATATAGGCGATGGGTGCCAGGGTGCCTGTGAGAGCTACGCCCAGAATCAGAAAAAACGCTGCGAACGTCGCCAGGTTCGCTTCCGGCGGTACAAAATAGGTGAACAGGAGCAGTCCGCTCCAGGCCAGCAGCGCAATGACCAGGATAATTACAAGCGATAGACGATCTGTCAATGCTTTCTCCTGCCTCTGGTATGGCTATCGGCTATCGTAAAAAGCTGAAGCCCTGGTTGCTGTTCAACGGCGCTTCGATGTGCCTGCGACTCTCCTGTGTATTGTGGCTGAAATGCTGCTGCCAGACAGCAGGCGCGTCCTTGCTCTCGCCACCATGTCTGGTATAGCGCGTGCGCACACGGCAGATGACGGGAGTGTTGACGCCGGCTCCTGCGACGATTACCTGTCCTTTGGAGAGTGCAGGCAGGTTATCCAGCAAATCACGTCCAACACCCTCGATTGCAGCAGCCACGCTCTTCTGGTCAATTTCGTTGACGATGCGCATAATACACTGGGTCTGGCACTGGCTGAGTACGTCGGCATCAAGTTTGCCGGGCCGCTGACTGATCAGGCCAACACCAATGCCGAATTTACGGCCCTCGGCCAGTACCTGCTTGAGAATGGCAGTTGAGACTACCTCAGTTCCGCCAGGTGCAAAATGGTGAGCCTCTTCGATCAAGACAAAAACGGGATAGGGCAGGTACGATTCGCCAGAATGCACCTTGCCGCGCTCGGTATCCATACGAGCCTGATTGAGGCGGCGCAACAGCGTTGCCACAATCACCTGCTGGTCGCGCTCGTCAATCTCGTTGAGCTGGAGCACGGTACACTGACCCGGCTTGAAGATCTCCGGCAAGTCCAGGTGCTGCGTATCATCGAACGTGAAACTATGCTCGAACCGCTGCTCGACACGCCAGGTCAGCGCGTGGACGGTGCTAGAATCATCGGCCCCTTCATCTTCATCATCCTTTTTCTGCTTTGAGACAGCTTTGATGGCCTGCTTCAAATCCGCCACTCCCCAGGGTGTATCGCGTTTCATTTCGCGCACTTTACGCAAAGCGCGGCTAAGCAGGTATTGCTGCTTCTCAGTCATCTCTGGGAGCAACTGGCGCATATCGCCGATATTCAATGTAGAGATGCGCACCTTGACCTGTTCCGGTTTATAGACGCGCACGGTGGGCCGGTAACCTTTGCCGCGCCCGTCGCCCTCTTCAGCAAACTCCTCGATATTGGCGATCTGGTCGAGCGTACCGTATTCGCCGTGCGGGTCGATGATCAGGACACAGGCTTTGTTATGCGGCTGCATCAATTCTTCGATCAGCACGCTGGCGAGATAGCTTTTGCCGGCGCCGGTGCTGGCGATGATCGCCAGGTGTGTGCTGACGACGTCCTTGACGGAGAGCACTATCGGGACAGCACCGGGCTGGCGCGTCAGCAGCGAGCCGATAGTTGCGGACCCCGGTTCGCGGTCGCGTTTGCGGCTCAGCACCTCTGAGAGCATCTGGTCATCGGCGAGGAAGATCTGTTTGCCGGACTGCGGGGGAATCCAAGGATTGATGAACGAGCCGGTCTCAGGCTCATAGTAGCCCATAATTGCTACATGCAGCTCGAATAGCTCGTTGGTCACGGCATTGTAACCTACCATCGCGGCCACCTGGGCCGGCGAGATCTCAGGCTCGGCCAGGAACGTATCGGGATAGAGCTTGAGCGGAACCCGCTTGAGGATGCGGCCCAGAACGCGCTTCATGTGAGGGGTACTGCCGTCGGCACCGGTCTGTTCAGGATCAGGGACCTCGTAGTAGACATACTCCCCGTTTTTCAGCACCTGTTCATCATCGCGTGAAACAAAGGTATATTCATGCGCTTTCTCGCCCGGTCCTTTCGTAATACCAACGGGCCGACGCGCCCTGTACATGCCAGTCGGTGAAGGATGTGTATGCTCAATCATTGATGTCTCGACTCCCATTAGCCCGTTGTTTCGACTTTCAGACGCCAGGCGAAGTTGCGTTTCACAATAGAGAGCAGGGCGCGATTCTGTGGGAAGAGTCGCTCAAGCTGCTCGATGATCTGCAATGTGACCATCGGCAGCAGGCTGTTGCGCTGCGCGATGATGTGCGGCAGATAGCCCATGTGCAGGTAAGGCTCCTGCCGGCCCGGTCCCGCCGGACCATCTCGAAAGAAGTGGAATGCGCGCACGTCCTCATCGGTCATCGTCTCAATCTCGCTCCCCAGCTCTAATGAGAGCAGAGGAATACCATGCATGGTTGCTAGCGTCTCAGGTCTGCCGTCCCCCGTTCCAGGCGCTGCCGGACGCTGCTCCATCATCCCCAGGACCATCACATAGATCATCACAGCCTTTTCAGAAATATAGTCGGGCGAGAAGAGTTCCACCTGCGTCTCGTTCGAGAGGCGCGGGCCAAGCGAACCATAGGCCGGATTGACCAGGATTGTATCGTAGATCACGCCGACCGCATAGGTGATCGGCTCAAGATGAATGCCAAGCGCGCGATTGAGCGCCACATCGGGATCTTCAGCCTGGCTGGAGCGAACGGCGATGCGGACGAAGCGCCCGAAAGCATAATCGGTGGGCGCGGGCTGCACTTCCACCTCATGAGGACCGTAGATCTGACAGACATAGTTGATATGCGAGTCCGATTTGACGATCTTCCCAATAATCATAAGCTATCCTCGATGCGAAACAGCAATCAGTTTGCAAGTCCAGGGGAGCCTGGCTGGCCTGTCAAACATTATAACATGGATCACGAGTTTTGTACCGCTTGCAGCATGGTTACCTGGACCCTTTGCAGAAGCAACCATTCGGGTGGAAAAACTGGATCTTAACAGTCACTTAAACTTGATAGAGCATACTTGATTCCAGAGCGTAGGCTGGCTATCTGCTCTATCTCTATCAGAAGCCAGCGCCATAGCACAGTCTGTTCTTCATAAAGGCAAGGTGATATAGAGGACCCGGTTCTTATGTATCAATTATTTTCTCGCGTTTCCTGCACACGGCGCACACAGCAGAAGCGATGGCCAATCTTACCATTAATCTCAATGCTGGTCGTCATACTGTTCACCGGATGTACAGGCCCCAGCATCACTCCTGCGAAAGAGGAGCCTGGCGGGCATATCCTGGCCGTCGGCTCAACGGCTTTGCAGCCACTGGTCACCGCCGCCGCCGAGATGTACCAGAAGAAGTACCCTGCTGTTAGCATCGAAGTGCGGGGTGGGGGGAGTATCACAGGATTACAGGCGGTAGCGAGCCAGAAAGCCGACATCGGCAGTTCTGATATTTACGCCGACCCCGCCCTCTACCCCGATCCGCGCATGACCGATCACATCGTCTGCGTTGTGCCTTTCACAATGGTCACAGGCCCCGGCGTCACGGTTACTTCTCTCACTCGGCAACAAATTATTGACATTTACTCTACCGGTAAAATTCGCAACTGGCGAGAGGTGGGGGGCCCTGATCTCCCGATTGTGCCGATAGTGCGCCCGGCCAGTTCTGGCACGCGCGCCACTTTCCGTAAATATGTGCTCGATGGACGGGACGAGATCGGGACGCTGCTCAAAAACGACTCGTCTACCGATGTACGCGATAAGGTCGCGCACACGCCGGGCGCCATCGGCTACCTGGGCCTGGCGTATGTCGATTCCAGCGTGCGGGCCATTGCGATTGACGGCAAGATGGCAACGCAGCAGAACATCGCCTCAGGCGCTTATACATACTGGAGCTACGAACACATGTATACGCTCGGCGATGATAATGCGCTGCTAAACTCGTTCCTGGACTTTATGCTTACCCCTGAAGTGCAACAGCAAGCTCAGAAAATGGGCTATATCCCCATCGCCAACATGAAGCTTTCCGGCGTGGGGAAGGAGTTTTCGCATGCGTAATAGCTATTCACCCACACAAAGACAGGTAGGGCAGGTCCAATCAGGTATGCAAGCCCGTTCCCCCGGCGCGCCTGCTGCCCAGGCGACATTGCCACGCATTCGCAGGCGGACGAGAGCCAGAAGTAATCTCTTGCTTGATCTGCCTATTGGGGGACGCCTGATCCTGGGTTTTCTCATCGCGGCTTTGCTGGCCGCGCTGGTAACGGGAATCATCGGCCTGCAACGCGCGCAAACCCTCGACAGACAGGCTGCTTTCTACCAGAACCTTTTACAGGCCAATACGAAGCTCAACACCGCTGCAAACTATCTGCAACTGATGAATTCCACAGTCCATGTCACCCTTGATGCCGCCGCGCAACCTCACCCTTCGCAGGAGACGCTGAAGACGAATAAGCAGGCATTGCAGAACCTGGCAACCCTGTATGATCACATCCTCAACGACTACCTCACTCACGATCTCCTCAGCAAGCATGATGAGCAGGTCGCTCTGCTCGATCAGGCCGGTCACCCGAACCAGGCTTCTCGCCAGACAACGCTTGCTGCCAGTACCCTGCGCACCTGGCGTGTCTATCGAACTGCCCAGGAGCAGGTACTCAACTATATTTCGTCAGGCGAGGTTGCCGCCGCGCAACACCTGGAGCAGGTTCAGGGCGAACCGACGCAAGCTGATGCTTTGAGTGCGCTGCGTTCTCTGATACAGTTCAATGGCCGCCTGGCCTCTTACGTTCAGGATGCGGCACGTGTGGAAGAGCAGAGCCAGCTCTATATGACGATTATCGGTTCTGTTCTGACCTTTTTCGCTATCGGCCTGGTTGGCTGGTTCTTTTCCGGCACGATCATTCGCAGGCTGCAACAGCTTCGCCGCGTGACGCAGGCTGTCGAGAACGGCCAGCTCACGGCCCGCGTCACTGTCATCGGACGCGATGAGATCGCCGAGGTCTCCGAGTCTGTGAATGCAATGCTCGAAGCAATCGCGCGCTTATTTGAAGAGACAAGCCGCCAGCGCGATGCCCTCACTAACGCGGCGGAACATCTCTTCTCCAATATGCGCATTGTCAGCGCGGGCGATTTGCGCGTCAGCGCGCCTGTCAGCAGCGATCCCATCGGCATGCTGGCGAACGCCTTTAATTTCACAGTCGGGCGCTTCCGCCGCTTCGTGATGCGTACTCAGACCGATACAGAACGGCTGAACGTGCTCGCGCGCCAGGCATTCAAGCGGTCAGAGGCCATTCAACAAACGCTCAACAGGCTCTCAAAAGCCGTTGCAACGCTGCCCGATACTGGCCCCGTTACTGGCCGGCAAGGACAATCGGAACCGCTGCGCCTCTCGCCACAGCCGGAACCGGCCAGAGAAAAAGAGATGCTGCTTGAGACCATTCGCCTGACCGGCGAATTCGCCAGCGAGATCAATACGCTGGCTCGCAAGCTGAGCGCACTGGCCCAGGAGATCCATCTCGGTACGGTGTCATTTCAGTTTGAGGAGAGCAGCAGTGATCTCTCTTCGACGCCGACCCCTTCTCAACCCTGGCAGCAGCCCTTGCATAAAACTCCCGTTCCACCGGCCAGTTCCGAAAGTTTGCCTCCGGCACCGCCATCACCAGCAGCATCAGCGGCAGCGTCTCCCCGGAAGCGTGTGAGCAAGAGACTGACCAGGATCGAACTGGAGAATCGGTAGATCCCGCCAGTCCTTGCGCCGCTGCCAGCCACAAAACACGAGAAGACATTTCAGCCCACGATGATGTGGGTTCTTTCACCTTCTCTTGCTTCCCACACGGCATGGTCGTGGGCAGTTTTGTTGTACTAAGTAGGTGGACCTTAGAATTGAGAAAAAGGGGGAAATGGGGACACCCCATGCCCCGCCAGGGGCTGGCGCCCCTGGACCCCACTTTTCATTCGTTCTGTCCACCTCCTTAGAAAGACACCTGTGCAGCCAGCATGACCAGCAGTTCCTCAGTATCGGCCAGAAAACGGCGTGCAGCAAGCACCTGATGTACCAGGCCCAGATGCATCGCCTGGCGAGCGGAGAGCGTCTCCCCGCTCTGCATCAGGCGCGTCGTCGTTTCCTTGCCGATTGCGGCAGGCAGATTGAGAGAAACGGCGTCGGGAAAAACTCTGGCATTGATTGCCGGCAAGCGAAACGTCGCATCCTCGCGCGCAATCACCGTGTCACAGTATGACAGCAGTTCGCAGCCGGCACCATAGGCATAGCCTTTGATCAATGCGACGGTAGGAATGTTTTGCGCGTGCAGTGCTTCAAGGGCTGTGGCGGTTTCTCTGGCTGCGAGCAGCAACCTGGCACGCTCCGCCTCGGTATCACCTGGCATCTCAACGCCCACGCAGAATGCCTGTTCGCCCATACCACTAATTACCACCAGGCGCGGCGGGTGCTTGAGAGCATTGTGCAGAGCCTTTGTCAGCAGATCTAGCATCTCCACCGTTAAAGGATTGAGCGGCGGTTTATCGAGAAGCAGCCAGAGAATCTCTTTATGCTGCCTGACATGCACCCCTGGCATACACGCTTGCTATCCTATCTTCCCGTAAAGTTTTTCTGCTCACGTCTCTCTATATATGCCGTCAAGCCCTCTTTCGCGTCCTCGCTCTGGAAGCAGAGCTGCTGCAACTCGCGTTCCAGCGCCAGTCCCTCGGAGATGGCGACCTCGGCGCCTGACTGCACCGCACGCTTGATACGGCCTACAGTACGAGAGGCGCGGTTAGGCGGGCAGAACGAGCGCGCGTATTCCATCACCTTCTCCCAGTAGCCTTCCGACTCATAGATATAGTTGATCAGGCCGAGATCCAGCGCCTCTTCAAAACTGATCAGTTTGCCTTCGGTCATCATTTCGATGGCCTTGTTTTTCGGTAGCGCGCGGGCCATGCGCTGAGTGCCGCCCGTACCCGGCAGGACCCCCAGGCTTACTTCCGGCAGACCGATCTTGCCGGCGCCGCGTCGCGCAATACGAATGTCGCAGGCCAGCGCGATCTCCAGGCCGCCGCCAACCGTATGCCCATTGAGCGCCGCGATCACCAGCTTCGGTGTCTGCTCAAGACGGTTCAGCGTCTCATTGGCATGCAGGCAAAAATAGTATTTGTAAGCCGGCGTGAGCGAGTTAAGCATGCTGATATCGGCGCCCGCGCAGAAGAAGCGGTCACCCAGGCCGCGTACCACCAGCACGTACACCTGCTCATCGAAGCGGGCCTGCAAAATGGCCTCGTCAAGCTGGCGCATCATTTCGTAGCTGTAAGTGTTGGCCGGCGGATTGGTAAGTTCGATGACGGCGATGCCATCGGTCACGCTGTATCTGACCAGAGTTTTTTCTGTCGTTGTGGTCATGAGTGAATCTTCCTTTCGTGCTGCATAATCGGACAGGACATCATCGTCCTTCACACGCTCAAAAGGTGTGTGACAGGCGTTGCAATAATACTGCACCGTCAGCAACTGCTGACCGAACAGCGAAAAGAATTCTGTGCTGGTTGAGCCGCAGTACGGGCAAGCGACTGCCACCCGGCGGGCTGGCCCATCGTTTGCATTATATCCCATGCTCATATGCGCCTGCCCTTATCATTTTTTCCGTCTTTCATCTCCATCAAGTGAATCTTCGTGCGGTGGCGTTCCAGCGATCCCAGGGCAGCGATCTGCCCGGCTGCCAGCGTTTTGTGCCGGTGTCGAAGACAGCCGTCACCTCAAGATCGAGCGCGGCAAGCGCGGGCATGATCCTGTGCAGGTAGCGACTGCGCAGTTCGTCGGGCAGGGCATTAATGATGCCCTCTTGGTGGAGCCGCTGCATTACCGGATCGCCGGCAGGGCCGAACCAGCAGAGCGTCTCATCCCAGAGCCGTTCCAGTGATTGCACGAGCGTCCTGCGCACTGCGCCCCCGGCCTGCACCAGGCGACGCAACCAGCCCTCGCCGTGTGCCTGGTGAACGCGCTCTTCCTGCATAATTTTGCGCGCACGCTGGCGCAGCGGCTCAAAACTGGAGTTCTGCGCGGCCTCAAAGAACGTCGTCAGCGCATTATCAAACAGAAAGTTGGTCGCCACAAAATCTGACCAGCCCGCGAATTCGTGGTCCAGAAAGGCGAGATGATAGTGCAGCGTGCGCGTCTCCGGCTCGATCTGGACAGGATCGGCCTCGGCCTGCACAAAATCGCCGAGCAGCGGATAGAGCGTGCGCGCGTGGCCCAGCTCGTCCTGTGTCATGGCCGCAGCGGCTACCGCCGCTTCCAATGTTGGCGCACCGTTGCACCAGTAAGCGTAGCGTCGGCCAATCGCTTGCTTGTTGTCGGCCAGCGAGGAGAGCATGGCGAACAACGCCGAGTTGTCTATGCGGGTCGTTGTACTCATTGTATCATCCACATATAAAATATCGTGTTATGCATCTATTACTTTGACAATGCTCTCGCGCGGCACCAGCACCATTTCAATCCAGGGGAACTCATCATAGATGCTGCGAGCGTAGACGCGCGCCAGTTCCACATCGTCGGCCATCACATTGCCGACCTCGTGCAGTGGCTCCTCATATTTACGGCGAGCAAAAACGAGCCAGACGCGACTTTCGTTGAGCGCCTCGCGCCGGGGTTTTTGCTCGCTCATTTGTGCAGGCGTTGCGGGTACGATATTTGTCGTATTCGTCGTATTCATGCCGAGATCCCCCAGGTACGCAGCAGTTCAATGCCCTCTTCGCTCAGACGCGCTTTCGTCCACACCGGTTCCCACACCACCTCGATGTTGACCTGTTCCACGCCCGGCTCGCGCAGCAGGCGCTGGCGAATATCGTCCATGATGAAGTCCGTCGCCGGGCAGCCCATTGCAGTGAAGGTCAGTTTGAGATCAACGACACCTTTGTGCTGGCTGATAGCGACGATCAGGCCCATATCGACCACACTGATAGGAATTTCCGGGTCCAGCACCTCGCGCAGCGCGTCCCACAGCGCGGGGCAGGACTGATCACCGGGCGGCGTGGTTCGCAGGGACGGGTACGTCGTGGTCATGGCAATTATGCCTCTTGCTCCAGCAGGCGCAGCATCTCTTTCTTGCCGCGCTGTATCAGGGCCACAAACTCCTCGTTTTTGGGGCCGCGCGCCTTCCAGCGTTTCATCACATCGTCCCAGGTGCAGGCACCCTCTTCGAGCAGCCAGCGCTTGTTTTTTGCATCGAAGTGGGCCGGGAAGGGGCAATCCAGGACATATTTCTGCTGCGCCTCATCGTAGTGAGCCGGTACGTTCAATTGCAGCTCGTTGCACAGCGGCACGGCGGTCGCCATCCAGATCTGGCGCAGCTCGTCGTTGCTGTGGCCTTTGAAGCCGTAGGCCAGTTGCTCGGTATGCTTCTTGAGATCGTCGGGCAGGCCGAACCATTCGACGGTCAGCAAAAACATCCAGTCAACTGCGCGCTGAAGCTCCTCGTGGCAGCCGCGATCCTTATTCAGTCTGCGCATCCACTGCTCACCATGTCGCAGGTGGAACGTCTCTTCTCTATCCACTTTGACCAGCGCGCGCTTCCAGGGGCCGAAGGTCGTGCTCTGGTAGACATCGCTGAGCAGCACATAGCCGGCGCGGTCATAGAAGGCGTTGGCAACCACCAGTTCCACCCAGCTATCAAGCGGGACATCGAAGGCATAAGGATACTTGAAATGGCGCGGCTCTCGTTCAAAGATCAACTGCTCGGTATCGACCTTGAGGTCGCGCAGCAGGCGATAGGCGATATGGGCGTGTCCCAGTTCATCCTGGATGATAGAAACAGCGGAACCAAAGGCGTTGAGCGAGGGAGCGTGAGTGGCGGCGTGGTAGTAGGCGGGTGAGCTGATCAGTTCGGTGTCCGCTGAAACGGTGAGGATGCGCTTCATCCCTTCCAGGTAGACCGGACTCATGTGCTCGATGGACTCGACAAGCTGCTGCCTGCGCAGGCGCTGCAACAGAGCTTCTTCGCTCTGAAGGGCAATAGCATTCATCGGCGGCTTTTCTCCTTAGCACTGAATGGTCAACTCAGTACCTTTATTCTATCGACATAGCAAATTGTATGGTGCAATTTGCATAAAAGTCAAGCCAGCAGAAATGCTAAACTTATGCTCTATCCATTTATTGCTGTCAATGAATAAGCTTCTAGCTTCGTGATCAGGGTGTGACGTTCTCCTTTGCTATTGTGACCCTCCTGTTATGACGAGATTCTATACTGAGTGATGGTCCCTGAAAGGGTCATTGTTTAACTAAGAAGGGGGCAAGACGACGATGTGCGTCTCCTGCGGCGTGGAACTGTGCAAGCACTGTGACTACTCCCCACGGCTCAAGCCGGGGGCTTCTGGAACGACACGGGATTGTAGTCCCAATCCCAAAATGTTTTTTGCCGCATTGAGGTCTCGGTCAAGATGCACATGACAGCAAGGACAATCGAATATTCGCACATCAAGAGGCATTTTTTGGCGATGTCCACAGTGGCTGCATGTCTGACTCGTAGAGGCCGGATTGACTTTGACGAACTGGCGTCCAGCCTCTTCCGCTTTGGCGCTCAGTTGAGCAAAGAATGCCGACCAGGAGGCATCCGCAATGCTTTTGGCAAGACAATGATGATGAACCATCCGGTTCACGTGCAAGTCTTCGACGGCAATGAAACCGTAGGCAGTGACGATCTTTCGGCTCTGCTGATGGGTGAAGTTCTCACGCCGGAACTTGATACGCTCATGCACACGGGCCACCGCCTTGCGATGTTTCCGTCTCTCGGCAGACCCCTTTGCCAGTCTGGCGTGCTTGCGTTGCACTTTGGCAAGAGCTTTCTCTTCTTGATGAAAGAAGCGCGGATTGGCAATCTCTGTGCCATCGGAGAGGGTGGCAAAGGTTTTGAGTCCGACATCTATGCCCACCGCAGCCATGTTCTCTGGCAAGCGTTGCGGTTCCACTTCACAGGAGAATGTCACATACCATTTCCCTGTAGAAGAATGATGGATGGTACACGTCTTGATTGTGCCCCTGATCTCTCGATGGTACACCATTTTGAGACTGCCAATCTTGGAGAGGCAAAGCCGCTGATCATGGGTGAGGGAAAATCCGCTTTGGGGGTAGGTGATGGAGTCATAGCGCCCCTTGCCCTTAAACCTGGGGTATCCTGGCTTCTCGCCCGCTTTGCACCGCCGGAAAAAGGCTTTGAATGCCAGATCGACACGCACCGCCACGTTCTGCAAGACTTGCGAATGCACCCCAGAGAGCGAAGGGCGTTGTTCTTTCAGTCTCGGATAGCTTGCCTGTTGCTGAAAGAGCGAAAGCGACTTCCCTGTTTGCTCATAGAGCTCTTTGCGCTTTGCAAGGAGATGGTTGTAGAGCCAACGGCATTCTTCAAGGGTTGCCTCAAGCTTCTTCAACTGGTTCTTTGTTGGATATATCCGGTACTGAACATTCTTCATCATGGGGCGATTCTCGCAGAGTTTAAGCAAACTGTCAAGAGTTGCTTAAATGGCTGTCTGGGCAAAAAGGCACCCGACCCAGGCCCAAACAAGGAATGCCGCTTTCATCCCCATGACTGAAGTTCAGGGGCTTTCAGCGTCCGTATGATGGTAAAAACTGTCACAATCCTGAGTGTGAACGGTACGTCGAACCCGGCGAGGGTTGCGAACCGTAAGACAAAGGGATATCCCTTTTTGCATGCAGAGGTGCAAGAAGGCATGGTAAGTGTTCAGCAAGTAACAAAAGAACAAGGAGGCAAACTCGATGCTGTGGTATTGCAAATTCAAGTGGCATGCGGATACCACCCGCGAGCAGATGGCCCGGCGCGTGGTCCAGCAGCATGATGCAGGCGCCAATCACCCGGAGCGCATCAAGGGCTGGTACAACCTGGCAGGAGGAGGTGCAGGCTTTCTGCTGGTTGAGGCAGATCATCCCCAGGAACTGACGGCTTTCCTGCAACCGTACATGGATCTCATGGATGTGGATGTACACGCCATCTATCCACTCAATTATGACCAGGAGATCCAGCGCCTACGGCAGATTGCTCAGCAGGCAGTCAGGTGAGGCTGCGAAAGGGTCCAGGAAGCGAAGCACCCCACTGACGCTCACTTAGCCGGGGGAGCGCGGCGCAGCCGCACTCCCCCTTTCAACACTATTCTTCTAGCCAGAAGCGCCTGTCTTCCTCTGTCATCTGACTGCGGGCTATGGCGTCGGCGAAGCTCTGAGTTTGCGGCCCCTGCCGTTGCTGAGCGGCCTGAAGTGTCTGGCGACGATTCATGCTCACAGCCGCCTGGCTGTTACCGAGGAGCGTGGCGAACTGGTCTGCGCTGACCTGGAAGAACTGGGCCAGGCGCTGGAGCTGGCGCTGGCTCAGGCTGGCAAGTTCGATTGCCCCAGCTTCAAATTTGTTCCACACATCAACGCCCAGGCGCAGACCTGTGGCGGCAGCTTGCTTGTTCAGACCCCGGCTCCTGCGTAGCTCGGCAAGGTTAGTCGCTGTCGTCGCCATCACCGACTGCACCTGTGGCTGTGCCTGTGTAAAGACGCGCTGCAAGGCGCTCTGGCAGGCACGCATAGTCAATGGGAGCAGCGGCTCGTCCTCTCTCACAGGCGCATCGCTACCAGTAGCATGGTAAGCGGCGATGAAGTTGATAAGCTCATCAATTTCTTCTGGGTGATCACGCAGCAGTTTTGATTGTGCCTGCGTGTCACCGGCCTCGCGGGCGGCCAGCCAGGCCATTTTCAGCGCCCGTAATTCGGGGGTGTTCTCGCGGGTGTTCATATGTCAAACCTCTCCAGTGTTTTCAAAAGCATTCCTCAATCCGTGAGCGCGCGGGTTGATCACTGCTGCTGCGTGTAAAGTATTTGTTCTTGATTCTTTTCTTGATTCTTTTCTTGCAAGAGGCGCTGGCGCAAAACCTCGCGCGCCCGCTCATAGCGCAGGCGGACAGTCCGCTCGTTGCGTTTGCAAAACAGAGCGATGTCGTCCCATTTCCATTCTTGCAAAGAACGCAACACCATGATCTGGCGGTCCAGAGGATCATCCAGATATTGCAGGATGCGCAGGCTCTCGTCCAGCGCATGCAACGTTTCGTACTGATCCTGCGGATCGGCCACATCAGCCGATGGTGAGCTTTCATCGCTGCCCATTGACTGTAGAGGCTCGATCAGCGCGCTCGGCACATGCTGCTGGCGGCCAACCGGGCGCCCTTCGTTGTCGCGCCGGTAGGTCATGCCTTCCTGGCGCAGAACACGTTTAAACTCGTCAATGCAGAGGCAGCGTAAATAATGGATGAAGTTTTGCGTAATGAAGGTTTCGTTCGGGTCCTGGGCCTCGCGCAACAGATGTTCAGCCATGTTAGCGATGGCCTCTTCGCGGAGCACCGGACGATGGCGCAATCCCTGTGAATGATACTGGAAGGCCGGCGCGCAGCGGTTCAGCAGAATCTCCGAAAGCCTTTGTACTCCTGCTATATCTCCTTTTGCTTTGTACGCGCGAATATTCATAACCAGTTCTATCTCGCTTATTTCGTATCTTCCTTCGGGTGTACGCCGTTTCAGCCGTGCATCGAGCGTTGGATCTCTCAGGTCGAGCATATATCCCCCACGTTTGTGCTGGTGGCCTGCTCTTCTGGCTCCTACCAGCTTATTCTTATGTTTTTGCCAAAAGCGGAAATAACTAAAACACTTCGCCTTGCAACAGTAGCATAGCAGAAATTCAGCAGTTAGAAAAGCGTCGATGGCGCTGGATAGATCTACTCGCATCAAGTGGATAGAACGATGTACAATAATCAAAGAAAGTCTGTAGGGGGTATGGTAGAGATGAGGATACTTTTGCAGACGGGTTACTGACACCCACATAACAGAGAAAATATCTCAGGGAGAAGCAATAATTTATGGTTCAGCAACAAAACGTGAAGAATACCGCCGGGACGCAGGAGGATGCGCCTGCGACGCAACTGGTAAAAGAGCAGGCTGCCGTACAGACGGGGATACGCCCGCACTATCCTGCCTGGCCCACCTCGAAGCCGGGTCCGCGTAGCACGCTGCCCCCGCCGGGCATGAAGCCGGTGAATGCCATCCGCCGTGAGCAGGTAATGGAGATCAACTACAATCAGGAGACCGGCAAGCCGGCTGAGGAGAGTCCTTTCCGTTCTCAGCCGGATGAGAATCTAACGGGTTCAACGAGCTTCGATCAGGCCGAGACCGCGCAGGAAGCTCTCAAGAGGCGTAAAAAGCGGTTGTAAGACATACAGGAGGTGCCACTAGTGGCGCTTCCTGCATGTCTTGTCCAGGGAGGATTTCCTACACATGGGTGGGGGGTGATTGTGTTGAGGAGCGTTCAACGATGGTGACAGGGAGGATTTCGAGCATGGGATAGTCTCGCTGGTCCAGCATGGCGAGCAATGCCAGCGCGCCGCTGCGGCCCAGGCGGCGCAGTGGAATATGGACAGTGGTCAGAGGAGGCGCGACAATCTGCGCCATCGGTAAATCACCGAAACCGCAGACCGAGAGATTATCCGGCACATGCACCCCCCCTCTCCTCAGGCCAAGTATCACGCCAAAAGCTGTCTCATCGTTAGCAGCGAAAACGGCGGTCGGTCGCTGCGACGGTGGCATCTGAATGATGCTCTGCGCCGCTCGCTCTCCACTCGCTTGATCGAAATTGCCGGGCAGAATCAGCTGCGGATCAATCGCCAGGCTATTTTCTACCATTGCAGCCATGTAGCCTTGCAGGCGCACATTCGCTACTGTGAGGTTGGAAGGCCCGGTCACAAAAGCGATGCGGCGATGGCCCAGAGCGATCAGCCTGGCTGTCATATCGCGCGCTCCTCCGAAATTGTCGGCCTGGATCGAGGGAATATGCAGCGTATGCTGAGCCAGAGCCACAGCAGCAGCTCCGCGCCCCATCATCTCGTTAATCACCGCCTCAATGCGCTCCGCGTGCTCTGGATCGTTGAAACCACTACCGGCAAAAATGATCCCATCGGTACGGTAGTCGCGCAGAGCCTGGAGATAATGCAGTTCCTTCGCTGGATTGCGGTCAGTATTGCAGACAATGGTCAGATAACCGTGCTCATTGGCAACCTCTTCGACGCCGCGCGTAATTTCAGCAAAGTAATGATCGACATTATCACCCACCAGGACTGCAAGAAGCTTACTGCGTTGTGAGCGCAGGCCGCGCGCCAGCGAATTCGGCGTATACCCAAGTTCGGCTGCTGCTCTGAGCACTTTCTGGCGCGTTGCCGGGCTGACCGGATAGGATGAGTTACTCATCACCCGGCTGGCTGTGGCAACCGAAACCCCCGCCAGTTCGGCAACATGGACGATTGAGGGACTCGCTTTCCCTGCGGATGATGACCGCTTGATCATAGTTTCTGTATGCTCTTTTCTCTTAGCAGAAAATCATTACCATCTATAGCAAATAATACTCTCTCGCACTCAGATGCGCAAGGTCTTGCATATCTCAGCGCGCCTGGTCGCTTGTAAGCGCCTTCAAGCCCCCAAAGAGAACACGTTTCTGATTCTCCATTTATCGTTAAAGACTTGACACAATAGGGGTCATCTCGTTACACTGAAATAGTAAATGTTTTCTAAATAAAAAAGGAGGGGAGTGTTGCGTTTAAGCATCGTCACCGATGAGATAGCACAAGATCTGGCACATGCTCTACATGTCTGCCGTGATCTCGGTGTTGACACCGTTGAATTACGTACGGTCGGCGGGAAAAATATCGTTTTTCATGATGATGAGAGCTTGCAGGCGATAAAATCTCTGCTGGAGCACATGGGGATTCGCGTCTGTAATATCGCCTCGCCGTTCCTGAAAAGTCATTTCTGGGGAGAACTTCCCGCCGGTATTTCTACGATAGTGGCGGAGCCATATGGCGACTTTGATACACAGGAAAACCAGTGGGCAATCCTGGATCGCTCTTGCAGTATTGCGCATCTTTTAGGCGCACCGATGGTGCGCGCCTTTTCTTTCTGGCGCCTTTCTGACCCGACCGTGATACGTGAGGATCTGCGCGCTATCTTCGCCGAAGCGGTCCGCCGGACCGAAGCTGCCGGACTTAAGCTGGTGCTGGAGAACGAACACGCCTGCAATCTGGCGACCGGTGAAGAGGCTGGCTGGCTCTTTGAGCAGATCCCTTCCCCCGTGTTTGGTGCGACATGGGACCCTGCCAACGCAGCGGCTCTCGGAGCAGAGCCTTTCCCACAAGGATATCGTTATGTGCGCGGGCGCGTGCTGCATCTGCATGTGAAGGATATTGATAGCGATGGGCATTTCGTGAAGATGGGAACCGGCGTGATCGACTATACCGGCCAGTTGCGCGCGCTGGTTGAGGATGGTTACAGTGGTCTGATCTCGCTGGAAACACACTACCAGTACCCGGCGCAAGAAGGGGGAGCAGAACGAGCAACGAGAGAATCGTTTGCTATCCTGCAAACACTTTACCGGCAAGCTACAGACCATTCCATGTAAATTAGTCTGAATATCAATCAATTAGAGAAAGAAAAATAGAACGGAAAGAGAAGTTTTACATCGATGGTTCCTTCCAAAAAAGAACATTTGCGAGTCGCCGTTGTGGGAGCAGCAGCAGGAGTGTTCTCTTCCCATCGTCCGGGGTTGGAGCTGCCAGAAGTTGAACTGGTGGCCGTTACCGATATCAACAGCGAGGCCGGGCAGCAGCGAGCCAGAGAACAAGGCTGCGCTTTCTACGCTGATGCGCATGAGATGCTGGAACAGGAGCATCCTGACATTGTGGTGATCATGACGCCTCATCCGTTTCACGCTCGTATCGCTATCGACTCCCTACGCGCCGGCAGTCATGTGCTGGTAGAAAAGCCGATGGCGGTCCAGGTGGCAGAAGCTGATATGATGATCGAAACTGCGGCCCAACACGAACGGCTGCTCGGCGTCGTCTTTCAGCAGCGTTTTCGTTCAGAAATTCGCACAGCGCGCACTTTAATTCAACAGGGCAAGCTGGGCGACATCCAGCGCGTCGAGCTAACCGCTAGCTGGACACGCCCCGCCAGTTATTTCAAGCAGGCGCCCTGGCGCGGTACCTGGGCCGGCGAGGGCGGCGGTATTTTAATCAACCAGGCTGCGCATAACCTGGATATCCTCTGCTCCCTGGTCGGCGTCCCGCAGCGCGTCTACGCCTGGAATCGCAGGCTGTTGCACCGCATCGAGACGGAAGATACTGCCCATGCACTGCTGGAGTATGCGAATGGTGCGCTCGGCTTCCTGCACATCAGCACAGCCGAATCCGATGAAGCAGAACGCCTCAAGATCGTCGGCACAGGTGGCAGACTCGAAATCCGGCAGGGCATTCTCTCGCTGAGAGAGTTGAAAACCGATCTCAAAGATTTTGTGGTCACAAGTCCTTCACCATACGCCGCTCCCGCTTCACACGAAGTCCAGGTTGAATATGAAGCAGGCCAGGGGACCCATACCGAAGTGTACCGCGCCTTCTACGATGCTCTGCTGCATGGAACACCCTTCCCCTCCACCGGCGAAGAAGGGCGCAAATCGCTGGAACTGGCAAACAGCCTGATTTATTCACATTACACACACAGCGAAGTTACATTGCCGCTGGATCGGCAAAAATATGCAGCACTGCTTACCGGTTTGAAGGAACGACATATATCATAACAACTTACTACGTATAGTACCAATATATGCCTGCTCCAGACCAGCGGGTGTGCATGACGATACGGGAGAGGCAGGAAAGTCAGTATTTGTACCTCGCTTCTCCCGCTCGTTCTGGCTGGTGCAGCGCATATATGGCCTTGCATTCAGCGTTGAATGCACAAAGGTATGGCGAAGGGTCTGCGAGTTGTAGATCAAGAGAGGATACCTTGAAAGCACATCTACGAAGTCGGAAACTGATCCGGCAGTTCAGCGTAGTAAGTTTTATCGTGCGATCTTCGGTAATTACAGCTTTCGGGCTGCTCCTGGTAGTGCTCTCCAGCCCAAAACTGCTGCAAGCCGACGCACAGATGCGCTGTGCTGCCGGCGAGAGCGTATACAAAGTTAAAAGCGGTGATACCCCTGCGGGCATAACAACCCTTTACACAACGGATCAGCAAGTTTTTGCCCGCCATAACTATATCACCTCTGCTACAACACTTCATGCTGACCAGACGCTCTGTCCTCCTGTTCAGGAGACAACGCAACAGGTGGAGAAAATCCAGAGTGAAAGCGTTTCGGCTGCGACAGCGGCGTTCCGGCCAGCAGTTCTTTCTTCCACGCAGCGTGCCGCTATCGGCGCGAGTAACAGCTTCCCATATGGACAGTGTACCTGGTGGGCAAATCAACGCTATCACCAGCTACACGGCGTGTATGTTCCCTGGACGTATAATGCCAATGCCTGGCAATGGACGGCGCGCGCCCGCGAGTTCGGCTGGCGCGTCTCCGCTGCGCCACGCAAGGGAGACATTATTGTCCTGCAACCGTATGTGCAAGGCGCAAGTGGACTGGGCCACGTCGGGGTGGTGGAACAGGTGATGAATAAAGGACGTGTCGTTGCCAGTTCAATGAACTGGGGAGTAACTCCTCACGCAGTCACCCACTGGCAGTTCAGGGTAGGGTCTGGCGTCGTGTTTGTCAGACTGTAAGGCAAGTCCGGGCGTTTTGTTGTGATGCCCGGACCTGCTCTTTTGTCGATGACTAGAACATAACTCTCTCAGATCACTCTATCCTGCAATAACCCGCGCAAGGTCGCTGTTGAAAATCACACCGCTACTAAAAGGGATCAGCCATCTCTATCTTTTCACCAGTGCTGGAACCCAGGCCAGATTTGACTTAACCTCTCTACCTATCATTGTACACAGGCCAGCCTGGCTCGTCAAGGTATATGCATCACATCCACCGTCTTTCCGCTTGCCACAGCCACATATGTACTATCAGGCGACCAGGCAAGGCTGCGCACCCATGCAGCGCGTGGCTCGCTGGCGGTTATCAGCTCGCCTGTCAGGGGGGACCAGAGGTGCACAACCGCATCATCTCCGCCACTTGCAATGACATGACCATCGGGCGACCAAGCCAGAGCCTTGATGGGACGGCTATGCCCGCGATAGATGCAAGATGTGCTGCCTGTCAGGGGAGACCAGATATGCGCCTGCGCTGCCTGTCCTGCCGATGCTAGCGCCAGGCCATCGGGCGACCAGGAGAGCGCGTAGACCGGTCCTGTATGGCCTCTATAGATGAAGAGGTCGCCACCATCCATAGCATTCCAGATCTGGACACTGGCGTCGAAGCTGGCTGCCGCCAGGCGTGAGCACGTATGACTATGACTGGGTGACCAGGCGACAGCAAAGATACGATACTGGCCACTATGTGTGAAGATGTGCCTGCCACTCAAAGCTTCCCAGACCTGCACGGTACTATCGCCATAATCGCCTCCTGACGCAATAGAGCGTCCATCGGGCGACCAGGCCACGCAGCGCACAAAGCGCCTGTGTCCACGATACGTTGTGAGAATGGTACCGGATTGTGCCTCCCAGACATGCACAATGCCGGCAGTGCAGCCGGAAGCGATATAGCGAGCATCAGGCGACCAGGCAAGAGAGAGCAGGCAATGTGTATGCCCACGAAAAGTTAGCAAACATCGACCAGCAGATGGATGCCAGAGCTGCACCGTCGCATCACGTCCGCCAGAGGCGATCACGTCTCCAGCAGGCGACCAGGCGACAGCAAAAACATTATCGCTGTGGCCCTGGTAGGTAGCGAGCATGGTCAGTGTTCCCTCGGCCCCCCGGTCAGCAGATTGATGGCATGTTGTAACACGGGCAGGATGTATTCGAGGCACTCTTTGACAGCTTTGGGACTGCCCGGCAGATTGATGATAAGCGTGTGTCCGCGTACGCCGGCCACGCCACGTGAGAGCATGGCGGTGCGAGTGTACTGAAGGCTGATAGCGCGCATTGCCTCGGCGATGCCGGGGGCGGCGCGTTCGATTACGGATGTCGTGGCTTCGGGCGTCACATCGCGTGGTGCCAGACCGGTGCCACCGGTCGTCAGCACCAGATTGAGTCGTCTCTCATCGCTCCATGCACGCAATACGGCTGCAATGCGTTCCTGCTCATCGGGAATAATCGCGCGCTCGGCGATCACAGCCTCTGGCAACTGCGTCACGAGTGTACAGATATTCTCACCGCTGATATCCTGCCGCTCACCTCGCGCGGCGCCATCACTGATGGTAAGCACGCCTACAGTTATCGCCATAGTTTTACTCCGCTCCTCAATCGAGCTAAATCGCCAGGCTACGCATAAGCGAGCCGATGGTACGGCGTGCGCCATAGAGCCAGACAGTATACTCGTCTGGCAGGTCCTCGACCTCGAAAACGCATTCCATCTCCTGTGCCAGCTTACGCGCGATGGTAAGAAACTGGCCACGCGCGGCAGGATCACGGCTCTGTGTGCTCAACGCCAGCTTGCCCAGTCGCTCCTCAGGATCAAGAACCGCATTAAGTACAACATGCAACTGATCCAATCCAAAAACAACCTTTAGTGGCGGCATCTCCCTGACCTCGCTGGCGGCGATTTCCGTGACACGGCCACCATCACTGCTGCCGCTGGCATCGTCGTCTTCTATTTCGCGGACGTTGGCTACCCGCAGGTAGACGGAACGTAGTTTCTCCGCAATAAGCTGGCGCGCCTCTTCAGGCGCGTCTGAGCGAGGATGTACATATGCCAGCAAACGATGATCAGGGTCAGAATAGAGAAAAGGACGCGAGAGTGCAGCCTTGCGTCCACATGCCGGGCAGATAGCGACGTTGAGCAGGCCGGCCAGCACAGCATAGCGCAATCGCGGCTCCCGTGCAGCATTCACATATTCGTAAATCTGTTCAGTAAATGTTTCGCCACAGGGGCAGGTGAATGCCTGTGTTGTCAAACGCGACATAAGATTGTTTGCCATATTTCTTCCAGAAAAAATTCGCTTCTCGCTCTTAACAGAAAGTATATCACATACCTGTGGTTTCTTCCTGGGCAGCGGATATCTCGTCTGATTACCTGAACAGTAGAGGAGCATGGCAGCATGATGTATACTACTTACAGCAGGCCATCGTATGGCAAATAGTAAAGCACTGTGAGGAATGTGCCAGTCAGTGACGGGAAGGGATTTGTATGGAGAATGAAGAAGCGAAGAACAAAGATACGGAAACTTCTCGCCCGCAGGCAGCCAATACGCCGCATGTAGTTATGGCGGACACAGTTAAGGCAGAAGAGGTTCCGACTCTTTCAATAGGCGATTTGCAGACAATCAACTCATTACGTCCTGAAATAGCGATTCACCCGGTCACCTCAACAGAAGATATCAGTATGCCTGCGCCGCTGGTTGTTCAGCCTGCCGAATATCGCCGCAGCATCGGTGAGTGGTTGCAGATCTGGCGTGATGGCCTACGGCCAGCTTATTTTACGCTCTCTCTGGTGCCGGCCCTGGTCGGCAGCGTGCTGGCCTGGAGGCATACCGTCACGCAACAAACGCCCCTGGGGCAGTTTCATTTCCTGCAATTTTTTGTCGTTGTTGCGGCGCTCATCCTGATTCAGAGTGGAGCTAACCTCGTTAACGATTATTACGACTATCTGCGCGGCGTCGATAGGAGCAATCCCTTTGGACCGGGCGGGCTGATTCAGCAGGGATTGATCAAGCCGATACGTGTTCTGATCTGTGGTCTGGCTCTGCTGATCCTGGGCGCGATCTCCGGGCTGATGGTAGCGGCAACCGGTGGCCTGATAGTTTACCTCTCTGGCCTGTCAGGCTTGCTCTGCGCCTACTTTTACAGTGCAACCTCGCGCTCGCTCTCTTCACTGGCGCTAGGAGAACTGGTAAGTTTTGGCGTCTTCGGGCCATTAATTACGATAGGTGCCTACCTGGTCCAATCCTCCGGCCAGTATGCACCTGAGGCGTTGATCTACAGCCTGCCCTGGGGTTTCTTTGCAGCAGCGATTATCCATGTCAACAACATGCGCGATATCGAAGCAGACGAGCATGCTCACAAGCATACCCTGGCAACTATGCTTGGGCTGCGCTGGAGCAAGCTGCTGTACTTGCTATTGCTCGCCGGCGCCTATGCTGTGATCATCTGCCTGGGAATGCCACAGGGCATGCCTCATTTGCTGCTGCTTCCGCTCTGGACGCTCCCCGGCCTGGCCGTTGCGGTCAGTGGCCTTTTGCGCGCACAGGTGATGGCAGCGCTACATGTGGTCATGAGACAGACGCTGCGCCTCGAAGCCAATTTTGCGCTTCTGCTGACCATAGCACTGGTTGCTATCACGCTTATTCCCGTACTGCCAGCCATTCCACTGCATCTTTTACCCTGGTAGGGGCCGGAATGGAGGAGAGCCAGGAGGGCGCAAGCAGCGTGGGCGCAAGGAATATCAGGAAGCCCTCCTGGCGGGGGCATGCGAAGCCCAGGCGGGTCCCCATACAGTGGATCTGGTTCCCCTTACTGGAGGGGGTGGCGGAAAGGCATCAGCCTGGTAGTATCTGCTTTGCGCGGGCGATCTGTACCAGGCTGAGGAGACGCAGTGCCTCGGCCTGAGCGACACGCAGACCAAAGTCGGTTAAGCGGTAATAGCGGCGGCGCTCGTTTTCTGTCAATTGAGAGGGAGGGACATCCGCCTCTTCGATCAACCGGTCCTCTATCATCCGTTTGATCGAGCCATAGAGCGTGCCAGGCCCCATACGTACCTTGCCGGTAGTGCTACGCACAATTTCCTGCATAATGCCATAGCCGTGCCGTTCGCCGTCGGCCAGCGCCAGCAGAATAGAGAAAACGGCAGGCGTGAGCGGTAGCAGACTTTCAGGCTCGCGTGGAGTACATTTCATGGCAGCTTCTCTCCCGATGTGTTCATAGGTGCTCATAGCTCACAGACGAGACGAAAAAGAGTGATTGTTCACGTGCTAACAATGCACCTTGTATGTTTATCAATTCATCAGTTTTTATTTGAAAAGAATAAACATACAGAAATGCCGCTTACGCGGCAGGTTCATCGTATATACGTTTGCTCTCCATTAAGAGAGACGAAAAATGTTCAAAAAAATGAAACGATCCGGGGAGAGATTTTGCCGTACTCTGTGCCACTTATCTGACATCGACAGTAAAAATCATCGTGATGATGTACTGAGGACACATCTGGCCGGGTTTGCAGAGCGCCTGGCCATGAAAGACGAGTTGTGTGGTACCGGTTCCCCTGGCAACAAAGCGCCAGATGCAGGCATGATCATCCTTTGAGGCGAAGCCAGCCGGCGGTTGTAGTTCCAGCGTTCCCTGCGAGATTGTCGGACCCGTCCATTTCTGTCCAAAAGGCAACATAACGGCGATAGTGTTACCGACGTGAGCTGTGATAGTCTTGTTCGCATCCGAATCGCGGATGATAACATCGGGTCTGGTCAGCGAAGAAGGTGCGGCAGCGTTGGTAGGACAGCCATTGGCAGTGCCAATCCCCTGCGTAGGTGCCGGCGTGGCCGCTGGCCTGGTAGGTCCGGCCCCCCCACTGCCGCCTGGACCCGGCGCTGCTGCCTCGCAAGCTGCGAGCAGGAGTATCAGCATCAACGTACCGACAGGCAAGAGAATCCGTTGTATTACAGCTTGATTTCTTCGCATGACATGGCTCCTTTCTTCACCTACCTGCCATATTCTGACAGGCTCATCTATCTATGATGATGACGGAGTCAGTAAACCAGAAGTTCCAGAAAGATGAAGAACGAGCCTAGCTTTTTCGCCTCGGCAGGGGAGTTCTGGTCGTGTTTCCCGGTTCCTGTTGCAGCTCAAAGATAAGATCAGTCGGTGATGGCTGCCCCTGATATGACTCATTGTTCTCTTTAACACGCCGGGTATCCTGAGCCGTTATCTGTTCCATACAGGATTCACCACAGACACTACAAATCCCATGACTGGCTTCATACAGTTTGGGGAGAGGCGAAGAAGAGATACGTTTCCCCTGAGCATCAATCAAGCACAAACACCACGCACATTGACGCACCATAAACCACATCCTTTCTCAAACACGCCCTCTTTGCGTGCGCCAGACTCTTTTTAACCGGCGTCAGGCAGTTATGTTTATATATTATAATACGCGCATTTTATCTCTGCGCGTCTGGGAAATCCTTTACTCTCGCCAGCTCCCCTGCCACAGCGAGAAGCGTTGTAATGGAGAAAATCCCAATTTCAGCCGGGCATTCCAGATTTCTACTCCGCTTACCACAACATCTCTCCCCACATTCTGAGAATATTAACGATTACCTGGCATAAAAGTTGCATAAAAATGATTACAGTTTATTAAGATTCTCACGCCCTTTGCAGAAACAATCAGAACGCGGGAATGCTTTGCACGAACAATGGATAATGTGTACATTATCCATCCTACACTACAACCACCGTAATGGTGTGATAGCCTGTCGCACCGTCGGGCAGAGGTGATGCTATAGCCGGGGTTTGCACATTCCCTTCCATGTCGATAGCACGTGCAACTATCGTGTAGTTTCCTTTCTCCTGTGGTATCCAGGGCCATTCCCACAGTACCCAGGTCAGGGGAGAGAGGGGACGTTTCAGCGTAGCCTTCTGCCAGGTTTTGCCAGCATCAACGCTCACATCCACCTCCCCAATACCTTTATCACCGGAGAAGGCCACACCAGCAATGTAGGTGGGGCGGTTAAGTGCAAGGGTCGTCGAAGCGAGCGGTGTGTCAATACGGCTTGTCAGGCGTATGGGAGCGGCATCACTCCAGCCGCGCTGCTGCCAGTAGCCCTGGTAGTTGTCTTTGACGACTTCAATGCGTGTGATCCACTTGACATGCTTCATACCGTAAATACCTGGCACTAGCAGGCGGGCGGGATAGCCGTGTCCCTGCGGCAGCACTGCACCGTTCATGCGTAGCGCGATCAGTGTTGTTGGTTCGAGCGCCTTTGCCAGAGGAATGCTATCGCTATAGCTATCGGCAGCGTGCAGCACGACTTTTGTGGCAGCTTTCGCCGGCCCGCCGGCTTTTTCCAGCAGTGTCGCCAGCGAGATGCCTTCCCACAGTGCATTACTCATATAGCGGCCTCCAACTTCGTTGCTAATGCACATCATCGACTCATACTGCTTCTTCATCGGCATTGCCAGCAGATCGGCGTAGGTCAGCGTTAATGGCTGCGCAACCTCTCCACTGATATCGAGATGCCAGTTGCCGACATTCACAGTAGGATCAGAAGCCAGATTTTTTGAGACAACGTAGAACTGATCATTTGGTGTGATCTCTGTCGAGAGGTGGGGAGCTGGCTGGATTGTGCCGTAGTTGGGGACAGGTGGCGCAACTTTCCGCCTGTACTGCTGCACAAGCTGGTTCGCCAGGTTTGCCGAAGTGCCATTATCACCACCTGTGATGAACCGCCAGGCAGCTATGCCAAGCACTGCCACACCGAGCAGCACTAATCCCCTTTGCAAGATGCTTCGCCGTTCCTGCCGCGCTCTCTCCCCTGGCAGATTATCTTTCCCCACTACTTGCAGGCTGCGATCAACCAGCCAGTTACGCACAACCACGAAGAGCAGGCCAAAGATCAGCCCGACCAGCGCCAGGCTGATCATCGTGCTGCCGACTCCGTTCCCCAGATTTACGCCGAAAACTCCTGCGCCAAGCAGGGGCAGCAGTACCAGCCCGCTCAGCAGCCAGAGCACTAGCGCCAGCAGCACGCCCCTCGCCGTACCCAGCCGTAGCGGCGCCGCACCGGCCTGTCCCGGACTCCCCGGCAGCAGATTATACAGCCCACCACAGAGCGCGAAAACGAGACACTGCCCAAGAAAAATACCAGCAAAAAGATAATATTTGGCATTCTCACCAATTATCTGATGCAGGTAGTCGAACGCCGAAACAGGTAGTAGCGCGGTAAAAGCGGCGCTAACAACTTCCGGTAGCGAAATACCGTTGATGGTCCAGCTCAAAATCAGCATGATGAGTCCAGCCACAAGACCGGCTGCCAGACCAGCTTGAAAGCCGGTACCGAAGCGTTTTTTGATTGAGAAAGAAAATGTGTCCATAACAGGCCCCTTGAAACTAAGCCCTCGTATGTACAGGTGACGTCGGGTAGTATCGGCGCTATCTATTTCTTCGTCTTTCTGTTACACGCCGAAGAAACGCAGAATTTACCCGGCCCGGTTACTTTCGGCCTGTTCGCGCGCCTTTCCTGGTATCTACCAGAGGTTCCTTATCTCTGGAAAGAAAAAAGGGAAGCGAGAGATACCTATTTCGTACGGTCGTTTCGATTCTTTATTTAGCCTCGCTACAGTCTGTACGATATCACATGGAACGATATACGTATATTCTTAAAAATATGTATTTTGTCAGGCCAGGTCAGGCATTTTTGCTATCGTTGACGTGGGATGTTTTGACGCTTACAATGGCATGGATAGAGAGTCGTACCAGAGAAGGTGCTCTATGCTGCTTTGAAGAAGGAAGAAAAAGAGAGAAAACATGCCAAAACTCTATGGATGGGTACGTGAGGTCGTGCCTGGGAGTCCTGCCGATCAGGCAGGGCTGCAACCGGGCGATCTGATTCGCACGATCAATGGCCACCTGATCCGTGATCTTGTCGATTATAGATTCTACTCAGCCGATGAAGAGCTACTCATCGGTTTTGAACGCCAGCAGGAGCAGCGCGAAGTATGCATCACAAAAGCGGCTGACGAGAATCTGGGTGTGCTTTTTGGCGAAGAGCCGACACCTTTTATCCGCCAGTGCGCGAACAAATGCATTTTCTGTTTTATTAAAGGTCTGCCAGAGCGGTATGCTTCACTGCCCGGCCTGGAGCATGGCATGCGTTCCACACTCTATATCAAAGATGACGACTATCGCTATTCGTTTCTTTTTGGCAACTTCATCACTCTAACAAATCTGAAAGAGCACGACTGGCAGCGCCTGGCAGAGCAGCGGTTGACGCCGCTCTACGTCTCGGTCCACGTGACTGATGCTGAGCTACGCCGCAAGATGGTCGATGGTCCCAGAGCTGGCGAGATCCTGCAACACATCCAGCGTCTCGGCGCTATCGGCATCACCTGCCATACGCAACTTGTGCTCTGCCCGACCATCAATGACGGTCCCTGGCTGGAGCGCAGTATCCGCGACCTGGCCGCATTACGCCCCATTGTCGAGTCAATCTCGGTGGTGCCGGTGGGCCTGACGAAGTACAATAATATGATCAAGACCGGTGATTTGCCGCCACTGCGCCCCTATACTCCTGCGGAAGCCGAAGCCATCATCACACAGGTAGAAGCCCACCAGCGCGCGTTTGCGGCTGCCGATCCCGCAGGCTATCCATTCGTTTACCTGTCTGACGAGTGGTACTACCTGACCGGACGCGATTTCCCGCCTGCCGAACATTACGGGCTATACGCACAAATCGAGAACGGCGTGGGTATGACGCGCTTCTTGCTCGAACAGTGGTCACGCGCGCGGCGCCGCCTGCCCACAGGTATGCCGCAACCGCGCCTCGTGACACTGGTCACCGGTACGATGGCCTACCCTCTCATCGACCGTCTGGCCGATGATCTACGTACTATTGAAGGACTCGATGTGCAGGTAATACCCGTTGTCAATCAGTTCTTCGGCCCGCAGGTGACCGTTGCTGGCCTGCTCTGTGGACAGGATGTGCTGGCTGCTCTGGCGGAACACGACGCTCCCGGCAACCTGGTGCTGCTACCGCGCGTAATGCTCGATAACGAAGGTAAGCGATTTCTGGACGATGTGACGGTCGAGGAGTTCAACGCACGACTTCAGCCAGCCCGCTGCGAATTTGTGCGCGGCGCTCCCGAAACTATCGACGCCATTCGCTCGCTGGCTGGCCTGACCACCGCCTCTACACGGAGTGGTCGCAAACTCGTGCGCCTGCAATCACGACTATAATCCGATTTCGCTCTCTACGCTTCATAGACTTCTAGCGACTGGTCCGACCAGATCTGACCACACGCACGATCATCCACGCTGTTGGTAGCAGCGCCGCTGCCACAATCAGCTTGAGCAAATCGCCGGGGATGAATGGCAGCACACCAAGCACAAAAGCTCTGGTAAGATTGCCATGCAGCAGTACAGCCAGCCAGGCCATGCCGAGCGCGTAAATAATCACCGAGCCAGGCAGCATCGCCAGTGCGGAAGTCAGGTAGCGGCGATCCAGTCCTTGCTCACAGAGCCAGCCAACAGCAAAGGCCGCAAACGGGAAAGCTACCAGATAGCCGCCGGTAGGGCCTGCCAGGTAGGCCAGACCGGCTCCGCCCACAAAAACAGGCAGACCCGCGATTCCTTCAGCCAGATACACCAGCATCGCCAGTGCGCCGCGCCTGCTGCCAAGCGCCGCTCCGCTCAGCAGAACTGCCAGCGTTTGCAGTGAGATAGGCACAGGTGTAAAAGGCAGATGAAAAGAGACACGAGCGCATAATGCCAGAAATAAACTGAATCCAATGATCAGCAGTCCATCTCGTACCAGGCCGGCACTTTTTGTCTCACGTGTGCGTGCCGGCAGGAGATGATCCACCAGTGTCGTGCCATGTGTAATCGTTGTACGCATTGAATCTCCTTCTCCTTTATAGATTGAGCGATCAGGATGGTAAAATCCTCTTCACCTATTATATGATTTTGGATGGGACAGCTCGCTTCTTGGCCATGTGAACGAGACGGCATCTGATCCCCCATCTCTCACTCTTGAAGGACTTCTATGGGAAAAATCGTCATTCTGACCTCAAAAACCGGTGGCGGCCACGTCAGCCTGGCCGAAGCTCTGCGCGACCGCCTGGCGGATAAACATACCATCGAACTGATTGATCCACAACCGTCCATTGTTCACCTGCATTACCGTCTGGTGAGCCGCTCTGCTCTCTGGCTCTGGGCGACGGAATTCCGCTTGCTCGACGCATCACAGCCGGCACTACTCGCGCATCGCCTCTTCACCCTTTTTGTCATGCCCACTCTGGTAGATCTCTTGCAACGCACGCAGCCGGATGTGTTGATCACCACCTATCCTTTTCTCAGTTATGAAGTTATGCAGACGCTGCAAAAAATCGGCTCACGGACGCCGCTAGTGATGCTTTTTGCCGATCCCAACGGCGTACATGCTACATGGCTGACCGAGAAGCGCGCAGCTCTTACGCTGGCTCCTAGCCGCGAGACCTATGCCCAGGCGCTGAGTGTCGGATTCGATGCACAGCGTCTGCGCCTGGTCGGCTGGCCGGTACGCGCACAGTTCTACCGCGCGGTCTGCACTGCTGAGCAGCGCGCCGCAACGCTTACCCGTCTGGGATTGAGTGATGCTACTGACCGCTTTACCATTTTCCTACAGGGTGGAGGTGAAGGTGCAGCACAGTTTGGCCGCACGGTCGAGCGTGTGCTGGAGCAGGGACCGCAGATCCAGGTCATCCTGGCTGCCGGCACAAATCAGACGCTCTATAACCGTTTTCACAGTGCTCATCGCAATCTTCACGTTTTACCATTCACCAGAGAAATCGCACCTTTTATGGCTGCTGCCGATGTGGTAATGGGAAAAGCCGGTCCCAATATGCTTTTTGAAGCAGTGACGCTGGGCAAACCTTTCATCGCCACTGCCTATATCCCAGGCCAGGAGCAGGCGAACCTGGAGTTTATCCGCCGGCACAGACTTGGCTGGGTGGCGCTCACTGCCGAACACCAGCGCCGCCTGCTGGCGAAGCTGATCGCACAGCGCGGCGAACTGCATGCCATGCGCGCTGGCGTCGAGGCGTACCGCGCGTGGAACCAGCAGAACAGCGAGCAGATTGTACCACTGATCGAAACACTTTTTTAAACCAGAGGTTTTCACGAAAGTACATCAGCGGGGTGAAGCAGTGCTGTTACAACCTGATGTTGAGCAGCGCCCTGGCGATCACGATGCGCTGGATCTGGTTAGTACCTTCAAAAATCTGGGCCGCTTTGATATCACGCATATAGCGTTCCAGCGGGTAGTCACGCACATAGCCGGCTCCGCCCAGGATCTGTACGGCGTTGGTGGTCACTTCCATCGCTGTATCGGTGGCGAAACACTTCGCCATTGAGGCATACATACCTGCACTCTGGCCTTCATCCAGGCGGTACGCTGCCTGGTAGACGAGCAGGCGTGAAGCCTCGATCTTTGTGATCATATCGGCCAGCATGAACTGGACACCCTGAAATGCAGCAATGGGCTTGTCAAATTGCACACGTTCAAGTGCATAATTGCGCGCTATATCAAAAGCTGCCTGTGCCACACCGACCGCCGTCGCGCCAATGTTAATACGCCCGCCGTCCAGCGCAGAGAGGGCGATTTTAAACCCCTGGCCCTCTTCGCCAATGCGCTGCGCCTGTGGAATCACGCAGTGATCAAAAATCAGCTCGCGCGTAGGCGAAGAATGCAGCCCCATTTTGCGCTCGATCTTGCCGAAAGTGAAGCCCGGTGTACCTTTTTCAACGACAAAGCAGGAGATACCAGCGGCCTGTCGTCCCGGCGTACTGCGGACCATGACCAGGTAGATCTCGGCCTCGCCGCCGTTCGTGACCCACAGCTTATTGCCGTTGAGCACATAGGTATCACCCTCGCGTTCAGCCCGGCATTGCAGGCTGGCAGCATCGGAGCCGGCGGCACTTTCACTGAGCGAGAAGGCGCCGAGCAACTCCCCTGAAGCCAGGCGTGGCACCCAGCGTCGCCGCTGCTCCTCCGAGCCAAAACGCGCAAGAGAGCCAGTCACCATGTTATGCACCGAGAGACCAACGGCTGTTGCCATGTCCCCCTTCGCCAGTTCTTCGTAGACCAGCGCACCGTTGAGCCGGCTGAGCATGCTGCCTCCGTAGGCATCGGGAGTCGTCATCCCCATCAGACCCAGAGCGGCCATCTTTGTATAGACTTCGCGCGGGAAATGGCCGGTCTCATCCCACTGCGACGCATAAGGGGTAATTTCCTGCTCCGTGAAGCGACGGGCCATATCACGAATGGCCACCTGCTCTTCGTTGAGATCAAATTGCATGTGTCTTCCTTCGCCTTCCCTGCCAGGTAAGAGCTTCTCTCCTGTCGTCTACTGAACGATGTTTTGCTCTGATCCTATTATAGATAGAGCATGTGATAGTATGCAAAGAGGGAGGAGCCGACGCAAAAGCCATTATTTCGCCTGCCAGACCTGGAGCGTTCGATCAACACCAGCCGAGGCCAGGCGACTGCCGTCGGGCGACCAGGCTACAGCCATGACACCACCTGTATGCCCCCGGTAAATAAACGTCTGGCGCGTGCCACTCTGATTCCAGATCTGCACCGTCTTATCGCTTCCACCAAGCGCCAGGTAATTCCCATCAGGCGACCAGCTCACCGTCTGAGCAGTAGCAGAACAGCGAATCATCGTTGCTGGATAAATCGTACGTGCAGAAGCTGTAAGACCTGATGGCATATTCCACAATTTGACATTATAACCACCCGCTGACGCCAGTTTCCTACCGTCAGGCGCCCACGAGAGTGCGTTCACCTGACTACCATGCATGGCTTCTATTGGACCTTGATAAGGGGGAAAAAGCAAGGTCAGCAGAGTGCGTTTCTGCTGCTCTTTAAACGGTGTCCAGATCTGGATTTTCTGATCTTTGCCGGCAGAGGCGATACGTTTGCCGTCGGGCGACCAGCACACGGCCAGCACTTTATCGCTGTGATAGCGGTGAGGAGCGCCGGACAGCACGTAGCCCGCAGCAGGTTGTGCAGTAGCCTGCCAGATCTGCACGTTCCTGTCTTCGCCCGCCGAAGCAATATACTTTCCATCGGGCGACCAGGCTACAGCGTACACCTGCGCATTATGGCCGCTATGGCTGAAGAGCAATTTGCCACCAGCGACTTCCCAGATCTGCACGCTGTGATCATCACCAACCGAGGCCAGTTGCTTGCCATCAGAGGACCAGCAAAGTGCATTGACACGCTGGGAGTGGCCTTTGCAAGTCAGAAGATGCTGGCCGTTTGCTGCATCCCAGACCCGCACCGTCTTATCATAGCTGGCGGTGGCGATCTGCCTGCCATCAGGCGACCAGGCCACAGCAGTAATACGACCACTGTGACCATAGCAGGCATAGAGCAGATTGGGCTGCGGGATAACCCTGGCCTGTCCAGATCGGGCAGGTCGAGATTGCTGTGCTGATGAGCCGCGACCTGCCTTCTGCTGCGCAGGCAGAGACGGTAGAGAAGGCAGCGAGCGCGGCGACGTGACCGGTAGCGCGCTGCTTGAACTGCTCGATACGCCGAGCAGACCGGTAATACGCATGATCTCCTGCCGCACAGTCAGCACACTGGCAGGACGTTTGCTGATATCGACGCTGACCATACTCATGATCAACGTACTCAACGCATCCAGAACCGGCTGATTCTCAGTCTGGAGTGGGGCGAAGTGAAAAGGCGTCTCTGAAGGATCATCACCGGTAAGCAAGTGGTGGAGCGTCGCGCCCAGACCGTAGATATCGGCCTTCGCAGTCGTCTGCGACCGGCCATACTGCTCAGGCGCTGCATAGCCCGATGAACCGAGCGCCGTCGTATCTTTCGATTGGCCGGGCTTGAAGTGGCGCGCAATACCAAAATCAATCAGGTAGACATGCCCGCTAAGCGTGAGCATAATATTCGCTGGCTTCATGTCACGGAAGATGATTGGCGGCTGGCGCGTGTGTAGATAGTGGAGCACATCGCAGAGCTGCAACGCGATGGAGAGAACCTGCTCGACTGGCAGTTTTTCCCCCTGCCGCTTGCGCAATAGCTCCTCAAGCGTTTCGCCTTCGATAAAATCCATCACCAGGTAGGAACGGCCTGTATCTGTGAACTGCTCGTAGATGCGCGGTAGATTGGGGTGGGTCAGGCTCGCCAGCAGCAGAGCCTCCTGCCTGAAGGAAGCCGTCGCCTCCAGCCGTTCCTGAGGATTCAGACTGCTCTGGCTCATCTCCTTGACAGCAACCAGGCGGTTGCCAAATTGTGTATCAGCGGCCTTGTAGACAGCGCCGAATCCACCGCGCCCGGCGGGTTGAAGGATGACGTAGCGTTGTTTGAGCGTCGTGTGCTGGCCTAGCAGCCCTGTCAGTGTCGCACTCACTGTTCCGCCGGCAGCAAGACTACTTACAGGTATGGCAGGGGCCGCACCAGCCGCACCAGCCGCACTAGTGCCTATCGTCATATGCAGTCCCTGTCCGCAGACGCGGCAGAACGAGGCCTGAGGACGATTGGCCGCTCCACAGTGATCACAGAACAATGGCGAAGAAAGTGCCATGCTACCCTTTTCCAGCTCCAGACATTTGTCCTAAAAATTCTTTAACAAGCGTAAAGTAGTACAATCTGATCGTGTTGTCAAGCAACAGAACAACGAAGCCGGCAACCGCCTCCCCGGCAGTTGAAGAGGGAGATCCGCCGGAAAAAGTGCTTGACATGTCACCGGAGGTTGGATATAATTGGTTGCGTCGATCACTCAGAACGAAGCGAGTGTTCCATTACCGGGGCAGTTACCAAAGTGGTCAAATGGGGCTGACTGTAAATCAGCTGCGTAAGCTTCGGAGGTTCGAATCCTCCACTGCCCACCGCTGGAACAATACGGCTGGTAAGTTGTGCTGTTCTGGTCTGGTTAGCCCGTGTGGCGCAGCGGTAGCGCACAGTCTTGGTAAGACTGTGGTCATGGGTTCGATTCCCATCACGGGCTCCGAGGTTTCCGAAGATGCTTGTGCCTGAATCCCTTTATGCCTTCATCTTCATGAAAACCCACACAGAACATATCAAAACTTTCTCCGCCGTCTTCTGAAGCCCGGAAGGGATTGAAAAGATTTGCAGAAGGAGCCACAGTTTAGAACATGGCGAAACAGAAGTTTGAGCGGACCAAACCGCATGTGAACGTGGGAACCATCGGCCACATTGATCATGGCAAAACGACGCTGACCGCCGCGATCACCAAGGTGCTCTCAGCAGCCAAACTGGCCAAATATACCGCCTTCGACCAGATCGACAAGGCGCCTGAGGAGCGCGAGCGCGGCATCACGATTGCCATAGCGCATCTGGAATACGAAACGGAGAAGCGCCACTACGCCCACGTGGACTGCCCTGGACACGCCGACTACATCAAGAACATGATCACCGGCGCCGCCCAGATGGACGGGGCCATCCTGGTGGTCAGCGCCCCCGACGGGCCGATGCCCCAGACCCGCGAGCATGTGCTGCTGGCCTACCAGGTGGAAGTGCCAGCGATGGTCGTCTTCCTCAACAAGGTCGATATGATGGATGACGAGGAACTGCTGGAACTGGTGGAACTGGAAGTGCGCGAACTGCTGACCAAGAACCACTTCCCCGGCGACGAGGTACCCGTCATTCGCGGCTCGGCGCTCAAGGCGCTGGAGAGCAAGGGCGACCTCTCGCGCAACGATCCCGATGCCGCCTGCATCTGGGAACTGATGGATGCGGTGGACTCCTACATTCCCACCCCGCCACGCCCGGTGGACAAGCCGTTCCTGATGCCGGTAGAGGACGTCTTTGGCATCAAGGGACGCGGGACAGTGGCCACCGGACGCATCGAGCGGGGGAGAGTCAAGGTGGGCGACCAGGTGGAGATCGTCGGCTTCCGCGAGGAGAGCCGCACGGTGGTGGTGACGGGCGTGGAGATGTTCCAGAAGACGCTGGACGAGGGGCTGGCCGGCGACAACGTGGGCTGCCTGCTGCGTGGCGTGGAGCGCACGGATATCGAGCGGGGCCAGGTGCTGGCCAAACCGGGGTCGATCAAGCCGCATAAGACGTTCCAGGCGCAGGTGTATGTGCTCTCCAAAGAGGAGGGAGGCCGGCACACGCCGTTCTTCAACGGCTATCGCCCCCAGTTTTATGTGCGCACGACCGACGTGACGGGAGCGATCAAGCTGCCGGAGGGCGTGGAGATGGTGATGCCGGGCGACAACATCGAGATGACGGTGGAGCTGATCCAGCCGGTGGCGATGGAGGAAGGCGTCAAGTTTGCCATCCGTGAAGGCGGGCGCACCGTCGGGGCCGGCATCTGCACAAAGGTGCTGGCGTAACTGTTTGCGAGACCGCACCGGGTGCAGAGCAATAGCTCCTGCACCCGTGTCGCGCTTGCGAGAGGCCGCGAGAGGTTCCTCTCGCGCACTATCTATCAACTATCTATCAGATACAAAACAGGCCGGGCCGGAACGTGAACGGAGAGAAAAGAGATGGCTGGTAAGAGCAAAGAGAATCGTATTGTGGTGACGCTGGCCTGCACAGTTTGCAAGAGCCGCAACTACACCACTTCCAAGAACAAAAGAAACAATCCTGAACGCCTTGAATTTAAAAAGTTTTGTAATACCTGCCGAGTCCATGCACTCCACCGCGAAACCAGATAGGTTCGCCGCCACTATCGCACACAACTTGCTGATAGAATAAAATGTTATCAAGCCCGGGAGGGATTGAAAAAATGACCGACAAGAAAAGAAACATTAGCCGGAGTCAGACGGCCGAAGTGCGCGGTAGTGAGAAGGAGCAACCGGCCAGAAGTGTCAAAGCTGTTGCGCGCGAGGAGCGCAGGGCGCAGTCAAAGCAGGAGAGTCAACCGGCCCGGCGGGAGCGAGATAGCAAGAGCGCCAGAAGCTCTCGATCTCTGATGGCGCGCATCCGTAACAACAGGGTTGGACGCTTTCTCCTTGAGGCTTACTATGAACTCCGTCACAAAGTGACATGGCCGACCTTCGAGGAAGCCAGAAATATGACCATCGCGGTTATTCTCCTCTCGGCAGCAATCGGGTTGATCCTGATTGCGGCTGATTATGGGCTGAGCGCACTCTACCAGCTTCTTACTCGCGGGTAAGAATATCAGGGAGGCAGGGCCGTTAGCTACTGAATAAAGGGGAAAGAGCGTGGTTACTGAACATACCGGTGAGAATCAAAAGCCTGAGGGAAAGAGTGAACGTGCCTGGTATGCTATTCATACGTACTCTGGACATGAGAATAAGGTGAAGAACCACCTTGAGGCACGGATCGCGTCAATGGGTATGCGCGATAAAATCTTCCGCGTGATTGTGCCGATGGAAGAAGAGGTGGAGATCAAACAGGGACAGCGGCGCACGGTCCAGCGGAAGGTTTTTCCCGGTTATGTGCTGGTGGAAATGATCATGAGCGATGAGGCCTGGTATGTCGTACGTAACACACCCGGAGTCACCAGCTTTGTAGGATCGGGGACTCGCCCTATCCCTCTTCAGGAACAGGAAGTCAAGACGATCCTGAAGCAGGTCACAAAAGAAGCGGAGAAGCCAAAGGCGAAAATCAATTTCTCTAAGGGTCAGAGTGTACGTGTGATAGATGGCCCATTCACCGAATTTATCGGAACGGTCAGCGATATTAACCTGGATCGCAATAAGGTGACAGTGCTGGTTTCGTTTTTTGGTCGTGAAACCCCTGTCGTGCTGGACTTTCTTCAGGTCGAAAAAATTTGATCATAAACTTTTTTGAGGAGTGGAAGTAAGATGGCAAAGCGTGTGAAAGCTGTAGTGAAACTACAGATTCCTGCGGGGAAGGCAACTCCTGCTCCCCCGATTGGTACTGCGCTCGGCCCTCACGGCGTCAATATCATGATGTTCGTGAAGGAATATAACGCGCGTACAGCCAACCAGGTGGGTATGGTGATTCCCGCCGAAATCACAATCTACGAGGATCGCTCGTTCACTTTTGTGACCAAAACGCCGCCTGTCCCCGATCTGCTCAAATCGGCTGTAGGCATAGAAAAGGGGTCCGCTGCCCCCAACAAGACGAAAGTCGGCTCCATTGACCGCCAGAAGCTGCGCGAAATTGCAGAACTGAAAATGAAAGATCTCAATGCTTATGACATTGAGGCAGCGGAGCGCATGATTGAAGGCACCGCTCGCAGTATGGGCATCACCGTCAGTTAGGTCAGGCAAGCGCCGCCCGCCAGTCACTGCGGTAGTATCACCTCAAGGAGGGCATGAACCAGTATGAAAAAGAAACATGGCAAAAAGTATCTGGAGGTCGCAAAACTCGTCGATGAGACGAAAACGTATCAGCTCCAGGAGGCCGTTCCACTCCTCAAAAAGTTGAGTTATGTAAAGTTCGATCCAACCGTCGAGCTGCATATGCGGCTCGGCGTTGACCCGCGCCATGCTGATCAGATGGTGCGGGGTGTGGCGATGCTGCCTGCCGGCACTGGTAGAGAGATGAAAGTGCTGGTTTTCGCCCAGGGCGAGAAGGTGGCGGAGGCCGAAACTGCGGGTGCAGATTTTGTCGGTCTCGATGATCTTATCAAGCAGATCGAGGGTGACTGGTTCGGCTTCGACGTGGCGATTGCCACACCCGACGTCATGGGCAAGGTTGGCCGCCTCGGCAAGAAGCTCGGCCCGCGCGGCCTGATGCCCAGCCCCAAAGCCGGTACGATTACGTTCGATCTGGCGAAAACCATTCGTGAGGTAAAGGCCGGTCGCGTCGAGTTTCGAGTTGATCGCACCGCTCTGCTCCATGTACCGGCGGGCAAGCTATCGTTCAGCGATGAGGCACTGACCTCAAACCTCATCTCGATCATCGACGCAGTGGTACGCGCTCGCCCATCCGGTGCAAAGGGAACGTATGTGAAAAGCATCGTGCTGACATCTACAATGTCGCCCAGTATCCGCCTTGACGTGCCGTCCACACTGGCTCTCAAAATGGCCTGATACAATATTATCGTCAACCGAAGACAGCAAGCATGCCCACAGGCATTTAATCGGGGACTGGTGGTGTCCCGGCTTGCCGAGGGAAGACGTTCACGAACTGATATGTGTCCTGCACAGCATATATTGTGTTCTTGTGTAGAATGCTACATATTCTGCTCGGTGAAAGCCTCTCTCAGTCTTCGGTTGCTCGACCGAAGACTTTTTTTAATACTACTGCAAGGTTTCACAGGTTGTAGCCTGTGAAAAATCGCACCCTATGAGAAAGGAGGCAAAGCTCTCATGCCTACACAGGTAAAGAACGAGCAGATCGCTGTCCTGGCAGATAAGCTTAATCGCGCAGTGATCACCATTCTGGTCCAGACTCAGGGCCTGAATGTGAAGGAGATGAACGAGTTGCGCGCAAAAATGCGTGCAGCGAAGATCGAACTCCAGGTCGCTAAAAACACCCTGCTGCGTATCGCTACCGAACGCAACAACATGACCGGGGTCGATAAAAGCATTTTCAATGGACAGACGACCGTAGCCTTTGGCTATGATGATGAAGTCGCAGCCGCCAAAGCTGTTAGCGACTTTATCAAGACCTCGAAGACTGCCGTTCTTAAATCAGGTATTCTAGGAGGTCGGACGCTGACCCCCGATCAACTGGAGGGCCTGGCAAAAATTTCAGGTGGCAAAACGCAGTCTAAAGCAGAAGTTGTCGGCGTGCTTCAGGGACCCCTGTCCACCACCTACAGTTTATTGACCGCGCCTCTGCGCGATCTGTGTTATGTCTTGCAGGCGCGCGCCGACCAGTTGCAGGGCGCGGCTCCCGCCGAGTAATCTGTTTAATTAAGATAAGAGAGGAAGAAGAGACCATGTCAGTTGCTGAAATCATTGCCGAAATCGAAAAGCTGAACGTCCTTGAACTCGTGACCCTGACGAAGCAACTTCAGGAAAAGTGGGGTGTCAGCGCTGCCCCGGTAGCCGCCGCCGCCCCGGTAGCCGCGGCTGCCGCTCCAGCAGAAGCTGCCGCCCCCGTTGAGGAACAGACCGAGTTCGATGTCATCCTGAGTGAGGTTGGACCGAACAAGATCAATGTCATCAAGGTCGTACGTGAACTCACCGGCCTGGGTCTCAAAGAGGCAAAGGCCGTCGTCGACGAGGCTCCCAAGCCTGTAAAAGAGGGAGTCTCGAAGGAAGAGGCCGAAAAAGTCGCTGCCAAACTGGCCGAGGCGGGTGCAAAGGCAACCGTCAAGTAACCGGTCCTACCAGCGAATATCCCCGCAGAGAGCAAGTGATGCACGGTTTTCGTTGCGTCCTTGCTCTATCCATGCTATAATGCGAAAATGAAGAAAGGTTGTTTTTGTCCCTCTTCATCAAACAGGAGGTGAAGGAAAAACGTGGCTTTAACCGTTGAAGAAAAGGCAGAAGTTATCGGCGCTTCTCGCATCCATGAGACCGATACCGGGTCACCCGAAGTGCAGGTTTCCATTCTCACGACACGCATCAATCAGTTGACCGAGCACCTTAAAGTGCATAAGCATGATCTTCATTCACGCCGAGGACTGCTGAAACTCGTTGGGCAGCGTAGACGCCTGCTGGCATATCTCAGTCGCAAAAGCCCGGAGCGCTATCGCGCCTTGATCGCCAGACTTGGTCTGCGTCATTAATCGGCCACAGGATTGTCCTGGCTGCGGTCGGCACATGCAAGTAAGGTTCGCGCCGGGTGTTTTGCCCGACCCGGCCGCTCTTCTTTTCCCCACTCGCATCACAACATTCCAGGTCTGCCGGTTAAAGAGAAATCAACGAGGCATCCTTAAGCTCAGGGTAACAGGGTAAGTATTAGAGGTAGAGAAAAGAGTTAAGAGGCAGAGAATATCCCTCACTCAGGTTTCACTAGCAGGTAACACACGGATAGGGTAGAACCAGAGCCACCAGAAGGCATAAAAGGTGTAAACAGTGATATTCTCGAACAGAGAGATTGCGCCCTCGCAGTATGGGTTATGGGTTTCTAAATAATGTTTCTTCTGGTTCGCTTGTTTTGTCAAAGTTAGCTTTGAAAAGTACATTTATATCGGGTGCCAGATTAGTTCGGAGGAAGTATGATTCACCGTCAAGAAGCTGTTATCGGTGGTCGGGTTATGAGTATCGAGACCGGTCGCGTTGCAGAGCAGAGCAGTGGTGCCGTCCTGGTTCGTTATGGCGACACCGTGATTCTGGCAACAGTTGTTGGCAGCGATGAACCGAGGGAAGGCATTGATTTTTTCCCACTCACCGTCGATGTAGAAGAACGTATGTATGCTGCTGGCAAGATCCCCGGCGGTTTTATTAAACGTGAGGGTCGTGCGACAGAGCATGCGATTCTGGCTTGCCGCCTTGCTGACCGCCCCATTCGTCCTCTGTTCCCCAAAGGATACCGCAATGATGTCCAGATTATCATTACCGTTCTTTCTGTAGACCAGGAGAATGATCCTGATATCATGGGAATCGTTGGCGCTTCAGCCGCTCTTACTATCTCGGATATTCCTTTTTATGGCCCGGTTGGGGCTGTGCGTGTTGGCTACATCGACGACCAGCTGGTCATTAATCCGCCACTTTCCCAGATGGAACAGAGCAAACTGGATCTGGCTATTGCCGGCACGTCAGATGCTGTGATGATGGTCGAGGCGGGGGCAAAGGAGTTACCTGAGGAGTTGATGCTGGAGGCTGTCCGTTTCGGCCACGAGGCTTTACAGGATATCATCAAGATGCAGGAGAAGCTGGCGCAGGTGGTGAATCGCCCCAAACGTCCGTTTACACCACCGCCAGTTGACGAGGAGTTGCAGGCGAAGGTTGCCCAGTTTGTACTGCCTCGCTTTAAGGCGGCGCTTCATGCTCCTGATAAAGCTGCCCGCAGCGAGGCGCTGAGCCTGGTTCAGGAAGAGTTGATCGTTGATCTGGGTGGGCAGTATCCTGACCGCTTAAAGGATATCATCGCCTTCTACGAAAAAGAGCTGAAGAGCTATGTGCGCAACCAGATCCTGGATCATGGCGTGCGTGTTGATGGGCGTGATCTGAAAACCATCCGCCCGATCAGTTGCGAGGTTGGCCTGTTGCCGCGCACACACGGTTCCGCTCTCTTCACGCGCGGGCAGACGCAGGTGCTGAGCGTGGTCACGCTTGGTTCGCCGGGCGAAGAGCAGATGCTTGACGGTCTGGGCCAGAGCGAGAGCAAGCGGTTCATGCACCACTATAACTTTCCACCGTTCTCCACCGGTGAGAGCAAGCCGTTACGGGGTCCTGGCCGCCGCGAGATCGGGCATGGCGCACTGGCTGAGCGTGCAATTGCAGCGATCATCCCATCGCAGGACGAGTTCCCCTACACGATCCGCGCGGTCTCCGATGTGCTCTCATCCAACGGTTCGACCTCAATGGGGTCAGTTTGCGGTACTACGCTGGCGCTGATGGATGCCGGTGTGCCGATTCACGCTCCGGTGGCGGGTGTGGCGATGGGCCTGGTAACGGGTGAAGGTGAACGCGCCGGCAAATGGGCGGTGTTGACCGATATTCAGGGCATCGAGGACGCCCTCGGCGATATGGACTTTAAGGTCGCCGGTACTGCCGACGGTGTGACGGCCCTGCAAATGGATATCAAGGTCAAGGGTATCACCTACGAGATTATGGCGAAAGCCCTTGAGCAGGCACGCGAAGGCCGCATGTATATCATGGAAAAGATGCTTGATACCATCGCCGAGCCGCGCGAGGACCTCTCGCCTTATGCACCGCGTATCCAGACCATCAAGATCAATCCCGATAAGATCGGCACCGTCATCGGCCCCGGCGGTAAAACCATTCGCAAAATCCAGGACGAGACAGACGCGAAAATTGATATTGACGACGATGGCACTGTCAATATCTCGGCTCACTCCGGTGAGTCGATGCAGGCAGCGATCGATGCGGTCCGCGCGCTGACCGAAGAGGTCGAGGTAGGTCGCATCTACACAGGCACTGTGCGCCGCATCGTTGACTTTGGCGCCTTCGTCGAGATCCTGCCGGGGAAAGAGGGCCTGGTACGCACCTCGCAACTGGCTGATTACCAGGTGATGCGCCCCGAAGACGTGGTCTCGGTTGGCGATGAAATCACCGTCATGGTCATTGAGATCGACTCCCAGGGCCGTATCAATCTCTCGCGCCGCGCTGCCTTGAGCGGCGAAATGCCAACACCGGAAGCCGAGGAGCGTGTACCGGCACGCGGCGCTGGTCGCGGCCCCGGCCGGGGCGGCCTCTCCGGCTACCGTGAACGCGAATCTCCCGCGCCCGCTCGTGGCTATGGCGAGCGCGGCGGCTACGGCGGCGGGTCACGCGGCGGCTATGGCGAGGGCGGACGTGAACGTGGCTACGGTGATCGCGGATTCGGCCAGCGCCGTCCAATGGGACCCGGCGGCCCCGGTCGCGGCTCCGGTGGCCCTCGCCGCGACAACTTCGGCCAGCGCAATGACAGGCGCTGGTAAACACTCCCGCCTGTTTTGTCTCTGCTCTTTCTCTTCCGGTTAGCATGGCCCCAGAGGCCCGATAGGAATTGAACCATGAGCATGCGAGGTGAGCAAAACATCTCGCTCAGGAGGGACCGCTGCCGGTCCCTCTTCCCTTTTAGAGAAAGGTAAACAGACTGTTCTAAATTCTTGGAAAAAGGGGTATAAGTGATGTCAACTGAGGAGTTGCTCAAGGAGGTAGCTGCCGAGGTTTCCACCTGCGCAAAGTGCAATCTCTGCAAAAATCGCAGCAGGGCGGTTCCCGGTGAAGGATCACCGCATGCCAGAATCCTGTTCATTGGCGAAGGACCCGGCTTCCACGAAGATCGACAGGGCCGCCCCTTCGTCGGCCCCGCCGGACAATTCCTGGATGAACTCCTGGCAAGCATCAATCTGAAACGCTCAGATGTATTTATCACCAATGTGGTGAAATGCCGCCCACCTAATAACCGCGATCCCCTACCAGAGGAGATCGCCGCTTGCAATGAGTACCTCGACCGCCAGATTGCAGCCATCAAGCCGCGCGTTATCGTGACCCTGGGTCGTTACTCAATGGCGAAATTCTTCGGCAGCGAGAAAATCAGTACCATTCATGGCCGCGCTCGCAAAAAAGATGGTTATATCTGCATCGCTATGTATCATCCTGCCGCCGGCCTGCACCAGGCCAACCTCAAAGATACCATCCGCGAAGATTTCAAGAAAATCCCTCTGATCATCGCCGAGGCCGAGCGGATGGCTGCCGAGACACCCAGAGCGGCAGTTCCCCCCAGAAAAGAAGAAGAGCCACCACAGCAATTGTCACTGTTCTGATCTGAACGGGATAAAAGAGGCGGAGTCCGTTTTCTGGACTCCGCCTCTTTTAATCATTCCCGCCGTTCCCTCTTCCGCCTCCACCGTTTCCCCCACCACCATTTCCACCACCATTGTTTCCGTTCCCTCCATTGTTTCCATTGTTTCCATTATTACACCTGTTATTGTTATTATTATTGTCGTTGTTGTCGCACCGGTTCGGCTGGTAATAGGTTCCCTGAATGGTGGGCATGGTTCCGTCGATAAACCAGTCGCTGACTGTCGGTTCCCCAGGATGAGGAAGCAGGCCGGTGAGCGCAGACACTGTGCCTCTCTGCACGCCGGGCGGGGGAGTAAAATCATCGGGTGGCAGGTGATAGTAATTCGAGGCATATTCCATCACATCGTGCCAGATCGGGCCAGCGCCCGTAATACCTATGACGTTCTGCATGATGGTATTATCACTGTTGCCGGCCCAGACACCCACCGCCAGGTGCGGTGTATAGCCTACCGTCCAGTTGTCGCGGAAGCTGTCGGTTGTGCCGGTCTTGGCCGCCGCCGGGCGCGTCAGTTCCAGAGGATTGCCCGGGCCGAACTCGGCGTAGCGGGCCTTCTTATCTGAGATAATGCTGCTGACCAGGAAAGCAAGCTGCGGACTGATGACCTGCACCCCCTGTGGATGCGCCTCGTCGTACTGGTACAGGACATGCCCTTCGTTATTAGTGATTTTCAACACTGAGGTGATAGGCACGCGCACACCGTGATTGGCGAAAGTAGCGTAGGCGGCGGTCAAGTGCAGCGGTGTGACTTCGGCAGCGCCGAGTGCCATTGAGGCGCCCGCCCCGAAGTCGCTCGCAGGCCGGCTCGAAATTTCGGTCAGGCCCAGGCGGGCAGCCATATTCTGCACATTGGCAATACCAACAAACTCCATCGCATCTACCGCCGGGATGTTAAACGAATTGGAGACAGCATTGCGAATTGTCATTGGCATGCCAGTATGGAATTTCCCATCATAGTTCTGCGGTATATATGGCTTTGTGCCATCGGGATAGATCGTTTTATGATCCGGCACAATCATGGCCGGATACCAGCCCATCTCGAAGGCTGTCGCATAGACTATTGGCTTGAACGATGAGCCGGGCTGGCGCAGCGCCAGAGCGGCGTTATCCTGTCCACGTATCGTCGATTTACTTTCGTTATAGTCCGCGCTGCCATTCATTGCCAGAATCTCACCATTGGCCGGATTCATCACCACTACCGCCGCATTATTGACATTGTTCGTCACATTCAACGGCCCGTAAGCCCCCAGATAATTATCGAACTGAGGTGTGTAGAGCTTCTGATAGGTGATCTGCTCAACTTTCTTCTCTAGATCCAGGTCAAGCGTGGTATAGATGTTGTAGCCTCCATTCGCCAGGTTATCGGCTCCCAGCAACGGTTCCAGCACGTTCTGGATCAGATACCAGACGAAATGCGGAGCCTGGATCTTGTGTGTTGCGCTGTAAGGCTGGAATTTGAATTTCTCTGTCTCTTTCTGCGCATCCAGCATTTGCTGCCGGGTGATATATCCCTGATCAAGCATAGCTTGCAGCACCTGGCCCTGTCGCTCCAGGGCTTTTTCTCTGTTCAACAGGGGATTGTAGACGGTTGGACTCTGCGGCAATCCGGCAAGCAGGGATGCCTGCGCGAGGGTGAGATTTTTGATCACCGGGATCATACGCCCGTTTTCATACTGTGGCCGCAGGTTAAAGTAGTCTTCAGCAGCGGCTTCCGCGCCGTAATCGCCATTACCATAGAAGATGGTATTGAGATACATCTCCATGATCTTCTGCTTGGAATAATGCTGTGTCAGTGCGATAGCCAATGTAGCTTCATTGGCTTTGCGCGCCAGTGTCTGCTGCTCATTACCTGTCAGTTTTTTCACAAGCTGCTGCGTAATGGTGCTACCACCGCCGACGATTCCCCCACTTTGCAGATTTGAGAAGGCCGCACGCCCGATACCATAGAGATCAATGCCATCATTTGTCCAGAACGTCCGGTCTTCGATGGCGACAGTGGCCTGCACCAGCAGCGGCGAAATGTCATTATACTGGACATACGTACGGCGTCCCTTGCCTTCCTGCTTATCATAGAGTTCGTAGAGCAGCTTGCCGTTGCGATCAAAGATGCGAGTCGTCTGAAAAAGCGAACCGGCATTTTGCGCAATATCGTTGAGCCTGGGCAGTTGAGATTCGTAGTAAGCATAGGCGGCGCCTCCGCTGCCAGAGATAAGCGTGAGGCAAAGAAGCAGTATAATTCCGATGATGAGTGTGAGACGCGGCGCGATTTCTTTATATGCACGCTCATGACGGCGCCTGCGCGTGAGAATGCGGTTGATACGAGCGCGGCGAAGAGCGATCTCTGCCGGCGCTTCGCCATCCAGCTTGCGCACCTCTACCTTCAGCGCAGGGCGGACCACCTCTGCAACGGCTGCCCGGCTTCCATTGGTTCTGCCGGAGCGTTCGCCATCACCTTCCCCCGGCTCACTCAGTGTACTGCTTTCCGCTTGCTCCTGTGGCTTCTGTCTCCTGTTTTCAGCACGTTCGCTACTGTCTCCGTTTTTGCCAGGAGGCTGTAGCCTATCGCTGCGCAGCGCCACAGGAAGGAGTTTCTGCGATTCAAGTTCTCTCTTATCTTGTTTGTCTCTTTCGGATTCTTTTGTAATTTCTTGCTCATTCTGAACAGAGTGATCATTTTCTCTGATGTCATTTGCTAATTTCTGCTCAGCCTGAAGAACCGGTTCTCCGGCTGTTTCTCTCTTTTCATCGCCATCGCTTGATTCACTATATGTATTGAGCGACTTTCCCTCATCACTTTCTGACGGTTTCTGTCTGGCGCTTCCCTCCTGGGGACGCAGAGCGCGCAGCCGAGTTGTAGGAGTATTCATTTCATCGTCAGCAGTGGGTTCGTCCTCTCCTTCTGCTGACATCTTGAAGGTCACCGTCTCACGCTGCTCTATGGGCAACTCGTCCGCTTCCTCTGGCTGCTCTTCGTTATGCTCCGGTTGAGATGAAGAAGGCTCTTCTGCTGACATCTTGAAGGTCACCGTCTCACGCTGCTCTATGGGTAGAGTTTCGTCTGTCTGCTCTGTTGCCGGTTTGCTCTCGCTCTGCTTGTTTAACTCTTTTGCTGAAGTATGATCTAACGTTGATTTTTCTTCGATTTTTGGAGTAGTATTAACGGTTTCACTCACATTATTTAAAATATCTTCTTGAGAAGAGTTTTCGTGTTTTGATTGTTTCACTTTATTTTTATCTTCTATAGCGACAAGCTTTTTGCGACCGCGATAACTTTTCCGCCTGGACATAGTTCATGTATCCTCTCACGCAGGTAGCAAAGAATGGTGAAGAAACTTAATCCCTCATTTTTGAGGGCAAAAGACCACGTTTCCTTTCTATTGTTAAACGTTTGAGACGTTTTTTCGTTACATAACTATGCCTTACGGGCTGCTCTACTGGCAATTATGGAGAGTTGTGCTTCTGTCATGACTCTCTACAACTCTCTGAGTGCAGGTTCGTAAAACACACAGAGAGGGGTCTGTAATAGCAAGGAGAAAGTGGCATGAGCCAGCAAGAATTCGCTCCGCAAGAACAGAGAAACATGCATAACGATTCAGAATCAGAATCAATACCATATTACTATTCTTCGAGAAAAACTATTGGAGAGACAAAAGAGGAGAATCCTGCGACCTTTGAGGATGACATCTCATCTTATGGCTATCGAGCGCAGGACCAGGTTGGCCAGCAGAGCCAGCAGGAGTGGTGGCAACGCAATCGTGAGAGCGGTTTTTATGGCAGTACACACAGGCAGCGGCGGTGGGAAGTGCCATCGTGGGCGAGGCCGCAGCAGAACAGGTTAGGCAAGCACGTCTTACGCTGGCTCATCATTATCGCCGTGATAGTCGTCCTGATCAAGGTCGTGATCCCGCTCCTCCTGATTGCTGTGGGCCTGGTTGTCCTGGTTGTCCTCGCCTTACTGGCTCTTCTAGTCATCGCAGGACTTGTGGCGCTGCTCAAGCTTTCTTTCAGATTCGGGCAACACAGTGTACGTAGCCAGAATAACCGGTCCTGGAGCAGATGGTGGAAGTAGACCTCACGAATATACGCGAATTGCGCGGGCTACTCGCAACACATGGCATGCGCCCACTCAAGTCCTTTGGGCAGAATTTTCTGGTTAATCGTGCGGTGCTACATAAAATTGTTGAAGCCGCCGAAATCAAGCCGGACGATGAGATTCTGGAAGTTGGCGCAGGAACCGGCGTATTGACACGCGAGCTAGCGAAGCATGCGCGGCGTGTCGTCGCTGTCGAGCTGGAACGCGATATGCTGAGCCTGCTGGCTGAAACAACGCGCGATCTGCCGAATGTTGAGCTGATCGCGCGCAACATGCTTTTTATTGATCCGCTGGAACTTTTCGACCGTGCGCCGTACAAACTGGTCGCCAATCTGCCTTATTACATTACTGCGCCCACTTTCCGGCATTTTCTGGAAAGCGCCAGCCCACCGGTGCTCATCGTCGTGATGGTTCAACTGGAAGTCGCGCAGCGCATCGTGGCGACTCCCGGCGATCTGAGCTTGCTGGCAGTGAGCGTGCAATTCTATGGACAGCCTCGCATTGTTGCACAGGTGCCGGCGAACGCTTTCTATCCAATTCCCAGAGTTGACTCGGCCATTTTGCGCGTGGACGTCCATCCCCGCGCCTCACTTTCCGCACAGGAACGTGACAGCTTCTTCCGCCTGGTCCAGGCTGGCTTCGCCGGACGGCGCAAACAACTTCACAATGCATTGACACATGGATTACATTATAAGAATGAGATCATCCGTTCCTGGCTGGCCACATCCGGCATTGATGCGAGCAGACGCGCAGAAACGCTCAGCATTGATGAATGGTTACGCCTGTGGCGGACAATGGAGCAACCAGAAGCGCATCAATCCTCATAATATGTTATGATATGACGTGGGCAACGATGGAAACGATATCGGACCCGGCGATAAAAGGCGAAACATCGCTCTCTGGTATTTCCTTATGCTCAGATGAACAGGATATGCAGGCATCACGTTCATACTGGCATTCATCAAGACTTGATACGCTGTGGCTTTCAGAGCGGCCACATCGTCTGAATAGAGAACCAGATATGCCTGGGAAACCTGCCTGATGGTTTCCTGTTTTTCTTCCCTTGACACCCTGTTGGGCTTGAATAACATCTGTAGGTAAATGAATACATGGCAACGCAGGAGCAGTTTTGCGAGAACTGCGGAGCAGCAAACACACCAACGGCACGTTTTTGCCAGTTCTGCGCTGCACCGCTTCCTTTCAAACACACAACAGGTGAACTCCCTGAGCAGACGCTGCTCAATGGCCGTTACCAGTTAGAGACTCGTATCGGCCAGGGGGGAATGGGAGCCGTCTACAAGGCGGTTGATATACGATTCAATAATCGTCCTGTTGCCATCAAAGAAATGAGCCGGGCTGGTCTTTCAGATACGCACGCCCAGGAAGCTGAATCTGCTTTTGAGCGCGAAGCAAACCTGCTCGCGGACCTCATGCATCCCAACCTTCCGCGCATCTACGATCATTTCACCGAGAACGAGCGCTCCTACCTGGTCATGGATTTTATCGAAGGCAAGACAATAGAAGATTATCTGGAACAGGCCGGCGGGGGACCACTGCCACTGGAACAGGTGCTGCGCTGGGCCGAGGAGCTGTGTGATGTGCTCAGCTACCTGCATAGTCACCAGATTATCTTCCGCGATCTCAAGCCATCTAACGTGATGATTGGCGAAAGCGGCCATGTTTATCTGATCGACTTCGGCATTGCGCGCATCTTCAAACCCGGCCAGTTACACGATACCGTCGCCCTCGGCTCACCCGGTTTTGCTGCTCCCGAACAATATGGCAAAACGCAGAGCACCCCGCGCTCTGATATCTACAGTCTCGGCGCGTTGCTCCACTGTCTGCTGACAGGGGTCGATCCAAGTGAACAGCCTTTTTTCTTCCGACCCGCCTCGGAACTCAATCCCGCCGTCCCACTGGCCTTGAGCGATCTGCTCCAACGTATGTTGGAGATGAACGCTGAGAAACGCCCAGCCAGCGCACAGGAAGTCGCGCTGGCTCTTAAGCAAATCGAACAGCAGCGCGTCAGTGGCACGCTACTGACCGTCTCCCCGTCAAGATCTCCAGTCGCTCCCGCCGCAGCGGGGCCAGGCAAACTGCTAGAAGAGGCTTACCGCCTCTACACACAGCGGCGTACCAGAGAGGCTCTTGCCACCTACGATAGGGCTTTACAGGCCGACAGTACCAATGCCCTGGCCTGGCAGGGACGTGGCCTGGTACAGGCCATGAACGGTCAGCACCGTAATGCGCTGGCTTCGTTCGAGCGGGCCTTGCAGTATGATCCAACGCTCGTCGTTTCGCTCACCGGCAAAGGGACGGCTCTCAATATTCTGCATCGCAACCGCGAGGCCCTCGACGCTTTTGAGCGCGCAATCAAGCTGGAAGCCGATAATGCCGTCGCCTGGAACGGCAAAGGGGCCGTGCTCAGTGCTCTCGGCCAACCGGAACAGGCCCTGACTGCCTTCGAGGTGGCGCTACATTACGATCCTTATATGGCTCAAGCCTGGGCCAATAAAGGGCTGGTGCTGCGCCAGTTGAAACGCCACCAGGATGCTCTCAAAGCTTTTGAGCAGGCGCTCAGCCTGGATGGCACTTCAATCAGCTACTGGAATGGGAAAGGTCTGGTGCTGCTCGAAATGGGGCGGTTCTCTCAGGCTCAACAGGCTTTTGAGCAGGCGCTGAAGATCAATAGAAACTATGCACCGGCCTGGTATGGCATCGGCAACGTGCGCTACGCGCAGCGGCATTTACAGAGCGCGCTCGATGCCTATAATAACGCGCTCAAGGCCGACCGCAGTTTTGTGAAAGCCTGGGACCGCCTCGGCAATGTCTACGCAGATATGGGCGAGTATGCCAAGGCGCTCGACGCCTATGATGAGGCCCTGCGCCTGGATCACAACTACGCGCCAGCCTGGAACAGCAAAGGCAGCGTCCTGTGCCAGCTCGAACACTACGAGCAAGCCCTCGACGCCTACAGTCGCGCATTGATGATCAATCCTAATGCAGCCCTTGCCTGGAATGGCAAAGGCAACGCCTACTACCACCTGCACAATTATGAGATGGCGCTCGATGCCTATAATCGCGCGCTACATATTAATCCGCGCATGGTATCGGCGCTGCACAACAAGTCGCTTGTCCTCAAACAGATGCGCCGCTACAATGAGGCGCTGGCTGCCGCTGAAGAGGCCATTCGCCTGGCTCCTAATGATCCCGACAACTGGCAGCGCAAGGCAGAGGCCCTGCGCAAGTTGCGCCGCAACAAAGAGGCTCGCACAGCTGAGGCTGAAGTCACTCGCCTGCGTAGCCAGACCTGACCAGGCCCCAGTGGAAAATCACTCTTTTTTCGCACAATTGAATAGTTACTCGCACATATAATGATAAAACAACGCTTTATCTCAGATAACGCGCTGTACGATCATATACGGTGATGCCGTCATCGCTGTACTCAATAACCTCGTCGGCAGAGACAGTTTTGTTACGTTTCCCTGCCAGTTCAAACGAGGCAATATGCAGTGCTGAGGGCCGATCAACCGCCAGCCAGATATCGCCTACCGTTCCCACCTCGTCCCCTTTCTCATCCAGCACTCTGCTGCCGCGCAGCCTGTCACCCTGTGGCAACGGCGGCAGCATCCTTGTCAGCATTTGCGAATTAGTGATGGTGACGCGATCCTTCTCAATTGCCTGAATGCCTATAACCGACAGTACCCGTTTCCCCTCAATACGATTACGCACCAGTAGCGCATAAATGGCACCGCTGCCCGCCTTAAAATAGAAATCTTCTACCTGGCCCATCACACGTCCCTCAGTAGGAATATACACTGTGAGATTCTGAATCTCGGACCAGCGCCGTATAGCAACACTGATCATAAATACACTCCTGCTTTATTAGCTTTTTCGTTCTGCCATTTCCATGCTACATTATAATCGCATTTCAAAGGAAGCGGCGAAACCCTTGCGGAAAATAGCGAGCAAGGGATAAAGGGGACACGATGGTGTCCCCGGCAAGCTTCGCGCACTGCGCCTTTCTGATCGGCGAGTACGCTTATGAGATTTTCGAGGTCAGAGAGAGTTTTTGCAGTGGCCTGAAGAGCTGTGACGGTCTTGCAGGCTGACCGGCTCTGCCACGTAACCTTCCTGTGACAAAAAGGAAGAAGACCAGCATCAGCAGCGACTCGCAGAGATAGACCAGCAGGAATGCCTCAAATGAGATGCTGCCAAGCTGGATTTTTCCCGATTCGAGGAACGGTCCAATCGGGGCGGGCAGCAGTTGCAGGACAAACGAGCCGTTCCAGATGGCATGCTGGAGTATGGCATAAGCGATGCAGCCGAGACCGATCAGAATACGGTGGTTGATAGAGTCGCGGTGCGTCAGGTAGTACCAGCCGAGCGCGACCATCGCGGCACCGAAGCCATGCAGCAGGCCAGCAGTGCTGCGTTGGATGGCAACGGTCAACCAGTTGTTGTAGCCCTGGCTGATATAGCCGGTGGTCTCGACAAGATCAAAGCCAATACCACAGGCCAGGCCAAGCACAAACGCTTCGGCGGCGCTCTGAATACGCCCGATAAGTGCGATTACCGCCAGCGGCTTCACGCTCTCCTCGACCAGTGGCGCAATCACTGCTACCAGAATCAGCAAAAACGTTAACGCTCCCCCATCGCGTGGAACAGGCAGGTTGGGATCACTGAGGTTAAAAGGGGTCAGGCGCAACCCGATAGCTAGGATGAAAGTGAGAACAAGCTCGAAAATGGTAGCCAGTAGAATAGCCGAGGTCGTGCCGCTCACCAGCGCCAGTGTGAAACGCCGCCAGGTCGTGGGCCAGCGCGCTTTTTGCGGGTAATGCACACGCCGTGTACCCAGCGCCAGGAAGGTCAATGCTGGCAGGATGCCTGCCAGGCCGATCAGCAGCAAAGCTCCCGGCACACTGGCAACCGCCAGTCCATTAATGGTAAGCGTTGAGGCCAGGACCAGGACAATACCGTAAAGCGCAAGAAAAATCCAGAACCAGGGGAGCTTGAACTCAGCGGAAGGCTTTCTGAAGAAGAGCGCGCGCATACTATGATAGCAACTGAATCCGCCCCCGACAAGACCGGCGACCGCCAGCGCACCTACCATTGCCATCCCCCCGAACCGCTGGCCGGCCTGTAGTGTGCCAGAGTCGGGGAGCACGACAAACAGCGCGAGTAACATGGCGAAGCCGAGTCCGGCCAGCAGCGACAGGCCGGAGCCGATGAAAGAGATGATCGAGATGACCAGTAGATAGGTGTCCCGCTTCGGTTGTGGCTGCCAGGGATACGGGTA
>JADBKA010000154.1 GCA_014896635.1 Ktedonobacteraceae bacterium | reverse complement strand
GAAGTCAACTTCTCCAAAATATGGTAGACTGGAAACCAACACGGAGAAGAAGATGCAGAAACGAGTACACAGTCGAGAATTTAAACTGGATGTCGTGCGCCAGGTGGCAACAGGACAAAGGCGCCCTGCACAAGCATGTCGTGAATATGGCTTGGCAGAGAGTGTTCTTTCTATCAAGAGCGAGGAGAAGCGGCATTTCTGCCACCACCAACGGAAGGGACAACAACGCAGGAGCAGCGGATTGCCGAACTGGAACAGTTCTGTGGGCGACTCGCGCTGGAAAACCAGATTCTAAAAAAACGTTACAGCGGTTGGAATCTCGGAACGTCACGCGATGATTACGCTGGCCCATCAAGAGCATCCTGAATTGTCGATTGTTCAGCTCTGTGACCTGCTGGACGTGAGCAGGAGCTGGTACTATGAACGCGACGAGCAGGCCGATCCAGAGGACATCGCGTTACGAGATGAGATTGAGCGCATTATCCTGGAGTTCTCTGGGTACGGCTATCGACGGGTGACACGCGAGCTGGTCCGTCGAGGCTGGCCCGTCAATTACAAGCGTGTGCTGCGCATCATGCGGGAAGAAGCCCTGCTGTGCCAGATCAAAAAGCACTTCGTGGTCGTGACCACCAATTCGCGTCATGGCTTTCCTGTCTATCCCAACCTGCTCAGTGATGTGACCCTGTCGGCTCCTGATCAAGCCTGGGTGGCGGACTTTACGTACATCCGCTTGAGGAGTGCCTTCGTCTACCTGGCTGCCATCCTGGATGCATTTTCGCGGCGGTGCGTCGGCTGGCATCTCTCAGGCGAGATGAACGCGCAGATGACGAGCCGAGCATTGCAGCAAGCCATTGCAGAGCGCTGTCCACTGCCCGGCTTGATCCATCACTCCGACCGTGGGGTGCAATATGCCAGTCACGAGTATATTGAACATCTTCAGGCCATTGGCGCGCGTATCAGCATGTCAGCGGTAGGAAATCCATATGATAATGCGAAGGAAGAAAGCTTCTTCAAAACGATGAAGCAGGAAGAGGTGTATTTGAAAGAATATACCTCATTTGCTGATGCAGAACAGAACTTGACAACATTCATCGAAAAAGTGTATAATGAGAAGAGACTTCACTCCAGTTTGGGATATATTCCTCCTGCTGAGTTTGAAGCCGCCTCCCTATCCGTCGCCGGAAGTTGACTTCCCCCTGTGTCCGGCAAAATGGGTTCACTCCACTTCCCATATTTGTGGTGGAGCTCTGGGAGATAGGTAAAGGGATCGCGAAACAGCTTGAGTAAGTTTGCACGCCATCCGAGCAAGGGAAACGCACGAGGGCCTGGAAGAAGAACTTTTGGTGCATCAGTGGTTGCCATACTTTACCTCCAATTCGTCGATTGGTCGAGGCAGGAGGACATACACGTCCACTCCCTCGGCTCGATCACTTGAAGATCCCTGCCCTGCACGGCTTGCAGGATCTGCCGACCAGGTTTCCCGGCGCTCCATTTTCAAAAATGCTATGATCACGTCATTCGCTCCTGTATCTGCTCTTCGCAAAACTCGCAAGCTTGCTCAAGCAGGCGCGTCCACCAGGGTACCACCTGTTCTTGCAAAAACGTGGATGCAGGAAGCGTTTCTGGCTCAAATGCCAACCGGATCGTCTGGGCCAGGGCTTGAGCCTTCTCTTCCAGTGAAACCTGGGTCTGTGCTGGATCAAGGAGAACAAAGCCGCTGACGGTCGCTGTGAAGGCATAAGTCTGCGCCTCATTTGTGCAGTCGGTGCGCACTAATCCGAACTGACGGAGTTGTTTGATGAACTCCTGGCCCTGCATAGGGACAGGCATTGACAACCCGAAAGAAAGGTGGCCCAAAAGGTCACGGTCCTGGGTAAACAACGCAGTCGCCAGGGGGCGCGTGCGAATGAGCAAGAAGAGGGAACGCATGACACAATGGACGAGTGCCTGCTGTGGATCAGTCTGGATACGGTGCAACATTTCACGCCAGAGAGCAGCCATCTCACGCAACAGCACCGTCTCAAAAATGGCCTCTTTGGTTTTCCAGTGCAGGTACACCGTCCCAGTAGCAACATGAGCGTGCCGGGCAATCTCTTCAATCGTCACTCGTTGATATCCCCAGCGCAGCAGGAGCTGGGCAGCGGCTTCCAAAAGGCGCTGCGCTCGTTGCTGCTGTTTCGTTGGGTCCCTCATCATCATATCTTCCTCAAATTGAATGTATGAATATTATTGGCAAATATTCATACATTCAATTTACCAGTTTCTTTCTCATCTGTCAAGACCAGCATCGCAAGCCAGATCTTTGCTTTGGATATCCCAACAGATCTTTTCAAAAGGCATCGCGTACCCGACTGAACCCCTCTTTCTCCTCATCAAACTTCTGTTTCAGAAGCGTCCGTTTGATGAGACTACCAGATGCCAACCAGCATCATGTTCAGGCACATGATTTTATGCTGACGATAACCTGATGTTTTTGTATCAAAACGCATCTCAAAAACAGCGTCTCAAAACACGCCTCTCTCAACGGAAAAGCTGAGACAGAAAGCCGAGGTTTCTTGAGGGCTTGGAAAATGGAAATCCTCTTTCTTCTTTCATCCCATGTTGCTTTCAGAGAAGCAACATGGGATGAAATCTTGATACTCGTTCAGTGTTGAGCATGGAATGGCTCAATATTTTTACCAGCCGCTGTAGGAGCCATGCGAGGAGCTCGCGGCCCAGATCGTACCGAAGCTGCCGGCGCCCCACAGCCAGGATGCCCCGCTCACCCTGGGCGAGCAGGCTGCTCACCGCTTCGGGCATGTGCGCAAAGCGGTGAGCAGGCGGCATCCCTCTTGCAGCACGAACAGCCGGAGGAGCGGCGCCAGGCCGTGCTCGCCATCCTGGAGTACCTGGGGCGCAACGATCTCCTGCTCGGCGTCCGCGAAAAAGCCCAGGCTGTACTGACGGCTGCCACCACATCACTGCAACAATCAGCCTCTTCCACTGCATCCACGTTGCCACAGGAGGCGCGTCACCTGTTCAGGGTACGCTGCAAAAACGGGCATATCACCCCCTTTGACCGGCGGAAGGTCTGTTCGCAGCGCAAGGAGATCGCGCGGGAACTGGACAAACTGAGGAAGGTCCGTTCGCAGCGCAAGGAGATCATGCGCGGACTGGACGAACTGCTGCTCTCCTGCGCCACGTGCGGGGTGGAGATGACCGTCGCTGTGGATTGTGAGGGCTACTGATGAGCGAACAGCAACAGCAACAACAACAACAGCAACAACAACAACAGCAACAGCAACCACAGCAACCACCACAGCAGCAGACAAGCGCGCCGCCGTCAGAATCACAACAGATCCCACTCTACGAGGCGCACGAGCCATCGCCGACCAGCAAACGGGTCAACGCGCTCTTCGACGAGTGGGAGAGCCAGCAGCTCGACCATCTCAACGACGCGGGCAAGTCGCTGATCGAGCGCATCGCCACCTTTCTCGGCGTGCTGTTCGGTCTCTCGCTTCTCAGCAGCAACTTTCCGCCGGCCTATCTCAAAGGCAACCTGCCGGTCAAAGGGCTGCTCATCGCGGCGCTGGCCGGCTATTTCCTGGCAATCGGAGCGGCCTTGTGGGCCACGCAGGTGCGCTTCTATCATCGCTACACCTTCAACGTCACACGCTCGCAGGCGGACCTGGCGGCCATGATCCGACGCAAGGTAGGCTGGCTGCGGGCCGCATACGTGCTCTTTGCTCTCTCGACGGTGCTGCTGGCGGCGCTGCTCATCGTCATCGTCTGGGGCGTCTAGCTCTGGCTCCTGGTTACAAGGAGAGTGTGCGTCATCGTACAGGGAGCGCTGCCTGACTTCTCCCCTGGTATGGCTGTCCTCTCCCATCTGGGGAAGCGTCAAACGTCCTGCAAGGTCACGAGTGGAATGCGGCAACCACTTCAATCCTGCCAACGATCTGACGGTTGAACTCCTCCAGGTCTTCTGCCGGAATCCAGTATTCCTGGTAGAATGCGCTTCCCACCTGGTGGATCTCGTAGCGACGCAGAAAGGCGCTGCGGACCCGAAAGCGGGTCACATAGCCTGTGTTGCCGTCTCGCGCATTCCAATCACGGGCAATGCGCGTGGCATATTCCTCATTGAGAACTGGATAGAAAATCGGCTGCCAGAAGAGCCGGGGAGGAAAAGCCCTCCAGCCACTTTTCTCAATCAGCGCCAGCTCATCCGACCCGACCGGACGAAACAGGATGACCGTCTCATCCCTCTCAGTCTGGCTGTCTTCTTTTTCTCTCAAAGGTCGGCACACTCACTTTCCTTTTGCTCGTCGGTAGTTTTGGATGGATCGTGCTCGATTGGTGCATGCCACGCTGCACCAGTGCCGCGTGGCGCTTCTGGTAGTATCGTAAAAGAGCAGGATGCATCGGTCATTCCGGCAGGTACGCAACCGACGGAGATCTTGCTCTGTCAACAAACGGAAGGCGGCAAAAGCAATGGTCACAACGGCTGAAACACGCCCGTCCTGGCGTGTCCGGTAGACGGCAGACGGCGTCCCTTCCGGGGAAACTTCGAGCGCGTAATACCCTTCGCGCAGAAAGGCATTCAGTTCTTGTACAGTCGTGTTGTCCGCTCGACGGTGAGCTGCAATGTTTTCAAAGAGATCACGCAGGATGGTGCGCAAAGCGTGCAGCACTCGGAGCTGGCGCTCATCCCACTCCACCTGCCCTCCCTGCTCTCCTTCTTGTGAGAGGGAGGGATGAGCTTGCAGAGCCTTCTCCCACCATTGGTTGGCATCCTGAGGGGTCTGGAGCAAGTCGATTCTTTTCCCGCGCACCATGACTTCCGTATTGACAAGGTCAAGGGCGAGATTCCCCCCGCGAAAGACAAAGGATTGTTGTTCGCCTGACACCTGTTCTGCATTCCCTTGCCACTGAAGCGTTCTCTTTTTTCCCATCTCTGTGCCTCCCGGCCTCGCTCTGATCTGTGGTTGAACCCTGTTTCCTCTCTTTATTATACGTAGCTATTTCCATCTTGACAAGGATATTTTCACTGACTATACTAAGAATATAGGTATCAAAATTATCTTAGATACGTATATATGAAGAACAGGAAAAGTCTCCGTCTCTCCTGGGAGACCGGAGGGAGACCGGGGAAAGACCAGCAGAGGAGGAAGAGCATGAGTCAGCAGGCCAGTGATCGTGTGCGCATCACGCATATTGGCGGTCCAACTACCCTTCTTGAAATCGGCGAGTTCCGCATCCTGACCGATCCAACGTTTGATCCGGCAGGAAGCCAGTACGAAAAAACGACGAAATTCATTGACCCGGCGCTCAGCGTCTCTGAGGTTGGACCGGTCGACGTGGCTCTGATCAGCCACGATCAACATCCTGATAATCTCGATGAAACCGGTCGCGCCTCTTTGTCACAGGCGCGGCATGTGCTGACCACGCCGGCAGGAGCGTCACGGCTGGGGAACGGCGCGCGCGGCCTGGAGAACTGGGAGAGCATTGAGCTGGTGGGAACAGACGGTCGGCGTGTTCGTATCACAGCGGTCCCGGCCCATCATGGGCCGGAGGAAGTTCTGGGCATGCTCGGCGATGTGAATGGCTGGATAGTGGAGTGGGAGGGAGCACGTCACGGCGCGCTTTATGTGTCGGGGGACACCGTGTTTTTCGATGGCCTCAGGGAGATCCCCCGGCGTTGCCCGGTCGCAATAGCGGTGCTGCACTTCGGGGCGGCCCAGGCCAGCGTGTACGGTCCAGTCCATCTCACGCTCACGGCGACCGATGGTGTGCAGTTGGCACAAACGCTGGGGGAGGCGATCATCATTCCCATTCATTTCGAGGGATGGGCGCACTATACCGAAGGGCGTACAGAGATCGAGCAGGCCTTTCGAGCGGCTGGACTGGAGAAACGACTTCGCTTTTTGCCGCCGGGGCAGCCGGTGGCTCTGGATGCATAAGGCACTCAACATCGAACAAAAAAGAGAGGAGCCTTCCCCGTCGTAGCAGGAGTACAGCGGGAGCCTTTCCCCATCTGAACAGGAGCAGAGCAGGAGTTCCTTACCCTACGATACAGGCAAGAGAGACATGCTCCGCTTCAGCACGTGAGAGCCAACGGCATGCAGCACGCGAAGCGGACCGCTACGGTTCGATCCATGCGATCACGCCGTCATGCTGTCAGACGCATGAGGCATCACAGGCTCTCGTTGTGTTCTACTGAGAAGCGGTATCCGAGCATTTTTCTGTGCGGTCCAGCAAACGCTTTCTCCGTTTGAAAGCCGCCACAAAGCGTATAGACCAGCCACAGACCGGCAGTAGCCAGCGATCACACAAGAGGAAGAGAGGAGAGGAACATAGCCGATGAAGATGAACCCGCCAGACACCTCGCAGGCGCGCGAGGAAAGCGAGAGCGCCACCTTTCCGCTTCACTTGCTCCCGCAAGAGGATCGCCCCGCCATCCCGACCCCGCTGGTCCGCATCACGACCTGTGGCGGTTTGAAGCTACACGTTTTGCAGGAGGTCATCCTCCCCGACGTCTCTGATGCCTCTGACGCCTCTGATTCTGCTGAGACCACCGCGACGCCGCAGGGACGCTATCGGACCATACTCCCGCACCAGTGTCCTAAAGGCAGCACCACCGCCCTCACGCTGCTCAAGATCCTGGTGAGCCTGCCGCAGCACTACGCCGCCAGGGACTGGCTCGCCGAACATCTGCCGCGCCTGCGCCGCGACAAGTACGCCACAGAAGACGAAGAGGAAGGCTGGGAACGCAGGCTGGTGCGCATGGATAACGTGGTCAGCATTCTGCGCAATTTGCTCTGTCCCTCTGATCTCGCCGGGCAGGAGGGACTGCGCAAACGGGTCATCTCCTACGTCAAAAATCACCGCGACAGCGGCCCTGGCTATCGACTGGCAGGTGCGCCGCTGGTGTGGCTGGATGTGGACCTGCTCGTGGCGCTGGTGATTGAGGCGGCTTTGCGCGAGCAGCGCCCCGCGAGGTGCAATCCCTTGTCACCGAACTCGAAGACTGGTTTCTTGGCAAGCAAGCGACGAAAACGCTGCTCTATGGCATCACCCACAAGGAGCGGCAGGGGTTTCTGTTTTTGTCCGTTGAGGGCACCGTCCCCCCGGAGTTTCGCGAGAAGCTACGGGAGGATAGCGGCGTGTTTGATTTTGTCGTCTGTCCCTGTACGATTTTGACCCAGCAGTAACCAGAGAGGGGGAGGAGTGTTCCCACTCTTCCCCTGTTCCATGAGGAAGCTACCCATGAGGAAAGATGTCCAAGACGAACTCGACGACCTCTTGAGGCAGTACAACGGGCAACACCCGCCTGTTGCCGGTGCGAGCACGGACGACAGCGCCGAGCGAGCAACGCGCCTGGTCGATGTGCACATTTACGAGCAGGGAGCCGAGAGCGAGCAGGAGCCGAGCAGCGACCCCCTCCAGGACGAGCAGACGGAAGCGAGCGAGCAGCAGAGCGAGCAAAACCGCGAGTACGATGAAGCGAGCAAGCAGCAACCGCAAGCACGCACACGCGTACTCCCTGCCTCTGTCATCGGTGCGAGTCTTGCCCTGGTAAGCGCGGTTGTACTGGCTGTGGTGTTTATCATCCTCCCGCTACTTCCCCCGGTTGTCACCGTGACGATCATCCCGGCAGCCGAGCAGGTGCGTCTCACCCGTTCCGTGACGATCAGCCAGGACCAGCATGCCGAGCCGGGAACCATCCCCGGACGGATGCTGGCCCCGGTCAGCATGAGCCAGGCAACTACCGTCGCCACGACCGGCACGCACCACCAGGACGCACAGGCAGCACATGGCCCCCTCACCTTTTACAATGCGGCCCTCTACGCCCAAACCGTCCCGGCTGGTACCCTGCTGGTGAGCAAGAGCGGGGTGCAGATCGTGACCGATCAAGACGCGATCATCCCGGCAGGCACCTTTGAGAGCAATGGACACGCCAGCGTGAGCGCCCACGCGGTCAGCCCCGGCCCAGGGGGGAATATCCCCGCGTTCGATCTTGCCGGTCCCTGTTGCCTGGTCAACATCCTGGTGAAGAACACCACCGCATTCACAGGCGGGCAAGATGCACGCGACTATCAGACCGCGCGCCTTTCGATAGTGACCTGACCGCCGTACCAGCGTTCCAGGATCTCGCGGTTCACTGTTGCATCAGCCATTGCCAACGCGGCGGCGCTGCCGTCCGCCCTGGTCTGGTTAATGCGTCGGGGTGTGGTGATGAAGAGTCTGGCCTGTTTCTTTTCGTCCACTACCACACGGATGCAGCTATTAAAATCGTCGGTCCTGCGCTGCCACTTCACCAGCTCCGCCATGACAGAGGAGAAAAGTGTAGGGAGCACGACTTCTGGCAGCTCGGCCTCGTCTTCCAGGCTCTTCGGCCAGGGGTGCGCGTCGGTTGCGTGATAGTCTTTGCTCAGCAAACCCAGCAGTGAGGCCAATCCCCCACGAAGATGCTTGTTCAGCTTGTCGAGCACGGCCCGGCCCTGGTAGCTGCCGGGTCCGTGTTCGTGTGCGAAGTCGGTCAATGTGGCCTGCCATGCCACAAGGTATCGGCTGGCTGGAGCTTCGGTTGCGAACTGGTGCGCTGCCTTTGCCAGACGTTCAACAGTATACCGGCGCTCGTGTATCCAGTCGGGCAGGTTGAACTCCTCGATGATGATGCCGTCGTGCTGGCTGACATAGCAGGTCTCACTGTGCGCTGTCTGGTAGATCGCGCTGCCGTGTTCCTCGAATTGGCGAATGTAGTCGCACGGCTCGGCGTGGGCCTTATGTACGGGCCTGGTGTTGTAGCCCAGGGCCGCGATCCGGTGATGCTTCTCGTGGTCAGGGCAGTTGTCAGCGTTCGCGGTCACGATGCGGCGCTGCTTTTTGTAGCCAGCAACGCCATCGGCCAGCTCGTGGCGAGGAACAAGAACAGCGATGTTGTATTCGTCGCAAAGCTCGCCGAATGCGTGACTTTTGCCGACGCCTGGCGGCAATCCTGCGACGTACAATGCTCGACTGGTCTGGTTAAAGTGTTTGGTGATCTCCGCTTTCGTTTGCTGTGCATACTGGCGCAATTCGGCGGTGCGAGCCTCCTGATCGAAGTCCCGCGACATCCATTCGTAAAGGTAGTTGATGACCTCGTAGCGCCGGCGCTTACTCTCCTCTACAGGTGCCTGGCGCGCTGGCTGGCGTTGTCGTCCGCCTGGTTGTGCCGGTGGCGGTTCCGGTTCTGGCTGGCGCGAGGGCTCGATGACGCCGTATCTCTTGCAGCGCGCCTGGTAGATGGAGAGTTGCAGATTCGTATAGCATCGTCTGGCACTGATCTTCTCATGCTGCTCTGGTCGGTAGCGCCTGGACGCCTTGAAGAGTCGCTCGACCTGGGCGCTGCAATCATTGGTCGCGCTATCGCCGGTCCAGTAGAGCAGCAGCAGGATCAGCGCGAAGTCGCCGGCGCTCAGACTCTGGTCTCTGCGGCGGCGTGTCTGCGGTTCGCCGCCGTTCCACAGTGTCCAGAACGTCTCGCGGTTCCTGGCCGACCGCGCCCGCTCCAGCACAAGCTGGTCTGAGGGCGAGAGATCTTCCTCGCGGATTGCCGGCGCTGCGGGTCCAGATCGCCGCCGGTACTGCGGGTCCAGATCGCCGGGATTGGCTGGCGGGAGCGTGCCGGCAGGATCGCGCTTCGTCCTTGCCGGGTGCGCCGGGTTGTGTGCGCTGGCTCTGATCCCAGTGCCTGCCGGAGCCGGCGGCGACACACACACACACACACCAGTGTTCTCACCGGTTTGGCGGGTGAGCATGTCGATCAGCGTAAACACCTGAGATTGTTGCTCCCGGACCTCTGGAGTATAAGGAATGCCGGGGATGGGAATACCTGTGAGCGTGCTATAGCGTCCGGCGTTGTAGAGTTCGATCTTGAGGCCCTTGTAGTGGAAGACGTTGCCGGCTCTCTCTGGCAGCCGGGCCAGGGAAAAAATGTGAATGCCGTTTCCTGATGGTGAGAGTTCGGTGTAGGTCTGCTGGAAGAGTGAGAGAATCTCCAGGGCTGCCGGGTGCAGCTCCTGTGTCTCGCGGTTGAAACAGTGATCAATGTCGGTGAGCATGATCCCGTCGCCGAGCACTCGTCCGATGCCGCCGGCGTTGCATTGCTCGTAGGCTTTCACGGCCTGTGGAAAAGTAGACCAGGATTGCTCGTTGGTGGCGCTGGCTTTAAAGAGTTTGCCGGATTGCAGGTAGGCGTGGGCATTGTAGGGCGTCTTGGCGATTTTGTCGCCGCGCGGTTCGGGCTTCCAGATGACATGACGCTGCCCGGCTTGCAATTGCAGCGGGATGGTAGGAGGCTGTGGGTGCAGGAAGGCGGTCATGCTTCGCCTCCCTCTGCCTGCTGCTGTTTGCGGGCTGTCTCCTGGATGCGCCAGACAGTCTGGTAGGAGACGTTGTAGACTCTGGCGACCTGGCGGAGCGATTCGCCCTGCTGGAGACGGTGCAGTACATCGGGCCAGTGCTGCGGGGGTATGCCATAGCGGGGATTGGCGGGGCCGGGGCGGCGCTGATCTCTGGGGGAACGAGAAACAGTAGAGGGATTCCGGCGGTGTGTCACGGAATCCCTCTGGGGCATTGTCAGCGGCGGAACCGACGGGATTCGAACCCGCGATCTCCTGCGTGACAGGCAGGCATGTTAGACCACTACACCACGGCTCCTCGTGACGACTCTCTATAAGCGCCGCTCACGCAATAGAATAATAGCGGATTTGTCCCTTCCTGTCAAGCCTTCTACTGACCAATTTCCCGGCTCGCTCAGAATCTAGCTGATCTGAACTTCCAGGCGTCCCACTTGCTCGTTCCAGGTCACAGGCGTGTTCAATTGCCCGCACAGTCTTTGCATAGTGGAAACGATCATCGCCCGATCCCGGCCCTCAGCTCGCCTGGCCTGAAAATCTTTGATCACTGTAGGGTA
>JADBKA010000153.1 GCA_014896635.1 Ktedonobacteraceae bacterium | reverse complement strand
ACGGCTTGACTGCTGGCTCTCCAACCGCTATCATGCGAGAGTGGAGAGGCTAGAATTGGTCTTTACGGACTAGTCTCTTCAAGCTGGCTCCCTGCGCAACCAGAAGAGCCAGCTTTCTTTGACTGGTCAACCGATCAATGAAAGGTAATACCTGTCATTGATCTAAGTATAATTCTAATCGAGATATTTGTCAAGGTATTTTTAGATGAATTTATCTTGACAAATATCTTAACAAGAAGTACACTGGAAGCAGTCTTAGAAGGGAGGAATTATCTCAATGCCTACTTTGAGGGAAATCCGAGAAGCGAATTACATCAGTCGAAGAGAGCTAGCCGATCTGGCTGGTGTGTCTGAATCTACTATTATTCGGATAGAAGATCCGAAGCACCGTACCACTCAAGAGGTTGCTAAGAAAGTGCTAGAAGCCCTCAGCAAGAAAATAGGGCAAGTGCTTACGATAGACACTGTGGATGGGCTTAACATCTACAATGTCATGCGGGATCGCAAGCAACGCACAAAGGGCAGTCAATCAGATGAGAATGACGATACATTAGACAATGCTGCGTAGCCCCTGGTACGCGGTGATCACGGCTGTAAAACGAGATCACCACCGCGTACCACTTGGCTAGCAGCCTTATTATAACATGAGGAGGAAACTAGTCTGCTTCCGAATGGCTTAAAACCCTTGAAGATTTTCAAGGGATGTGTGTATATTGTCAGAAAAATAGATATTAAAGAGCCATTTCGAGCCGCCTTCCCCCTCGATGAATCGTAGGGGTATCCGACGGCCCGAATCATGAAGAAACGGCGGTGACACCGCATGCATCCTTCCTTGCGCTTGAGGTGGCGCCGCAAGAAGCTTTCAAAAACATCCAGGAGTTGCGTTCGCGCTACCCATCAATCTATGACCGTTATGGCTTCTTCGATGCCGTTGATCCCATCACGGGCAAGGTTGGGCATCGCTACTTGATTCTTGACCAGGCCATGATTATGGCAGCCCTGGACAATGCGATCATTCCTCACCGTATGCAGTTGTATTTTGCCACCGATCCCGTCATTTTACGAACGCTACCCTACCTGGCAATCGAACGATTTTCCATCTAAGTGATGTGTCCGGCAAACCTGATGGAGGTCCAGGAAGGTGCCATCCTGGACCTCCATACTCATGACGCGCTTTCTGTCTGCTTTACCCTGTATGCGACAACCTCGCCACCTGTGATCTGTGGTGGCACGGGGGGGAGCAGGGCAGCGATGTGCTGGTTGACCCAGGCCGGCGCTCGCCGGTCGGCTTCTTCAGAGCCTGCTCTCTTGTCGAACATGCTGATGGATACCATCACGTTATTGCCGGCGTCAACCCAGTAGTAAGCCTGGAAACTGGGGATCTGGCTGATGAGTGGTACCAGTCCTTCTCTCACGCGCCGCGCCACCTCAGGTGGATCGGTCACACCCTCGAAGCGACGTACTGTGATGTACATGATGCTTGCTCCTTTCTCGCTGTGTGCAAACAGGCTCTCAGTTGAAATCTCGATCTGCGCCGCTTTATTTGCCAGCCAGCCGGGCGACCACTGGAGCAAAAGCTTCCATATGTGGCTCCATCACCTGGACATAGGAGAAGCCGTAGCGTTCTCGCCGGGCCAGGATTTCTTCGGTGATCTGATCGAGACTTCCGCTTAATTGATGCAGCGAGAGGGGGAGAGCCTGCTGTTCTTTCCTCTCAGCAATATTCATTTGAAAGATAGTGTAGCCGAGTTCGATCTGATCGAAGCGGTCTCCCGCTGCCTCGCGCACCCAGGCGACTTTTTGTGCAATATCCTCTGGTTTTACTGCTGTCATTTCGCCTCCCCAGGACATAAAGCCGATGCCGATGCTCTCGACGCGCCTGGCCGCGATGGTGAGCAGGCGTTTGCCTGAGCCGCCAATATAGATGGGAGGGCGTGGCTGCTGAACTGGCCTGGGCCTGCTTTGCAGGTCTGTAATCCGGTAGTATTGCCCGGCAAAGTTTACCGTCTCTCCACTAAAGAGGCGATCTATGACCTGAAGAGCCTCCTCCAGGCGCCCAACGCGCATGCCAGGGCTTTCAAAAGGGATGCCGGCCTGGGTATAGTCGGATGGCATGTAGCCTGCTCCCATGCCTAACTCAAAACGCCCGTCGGAGAGCAGATCCAGCGTAGCTGCTTCCTTTGCCAGCAGGGCCGGATGGCGGAAATCGTTGCAGAACACCAGGCTGCCGACGCGCAGTCTGGTGGTGGCATCAGCCGCGATGGCGAGATCCGTGAGGGGCGCAAGACCTGTCGTAATATGATCAGGAACCAGTAACGTCGCATAGCCAAGATCCTCGACTTTGCGCGCTTTCGCAATCCATTCGGCACGCGAGCGGGCATTGCCGGTGGCAACGCCAAAACGAAATGGACGGGTCATCCAGTATTCTCTCCTCCCTGTGAATTCTCGCTAATTTTATGGTGATATTTTCGCTGTTTCCATAAAGAGGATCTCTTCGTAGATGTGCTGAGCCACCTGACGCTTTCGCAGGCGGGCTTTTCCATGAAACTTTCGCAAGTACAGGTGCCGGATGATCTGTCTTCGCTTCAGCGGGCGCTGACGATCATTGCCCGCGAGATCCTGTCATTGATGGGCCAGCCTGAGTACCTGGCTTTGTTGCGCGTCATCTTCACCGAGGAGCCGCGCTTTCCGCAGCTCGGCACATTGTTTCATGTTACTGTAGCGCAACGCGGACTCTCTCTCCTGATGGGTCTGTTACAACAGGCCAGGGAGCGGGGAATCATCGCAGATATCGATTTTGATGCAGTAGCGCACGCACTACTTGGCGGGCTTTTGACATACGTTTTACTGGATCTGGTTTTCGCGGGAGAGGAAGTCCATCCTCCCCCTCTCGAACGTGCCGACGCGCTCGTTGCAGTTATCATGCGGGCTTTGAAGTGAATATAGACTTTTGCGTTTCGAGATGAGTAATACTCTCAGAACGGGAGAACATCGTGTTTCCTGATCAAATGCGCTCGTTTAACAAACGATTCATCAATCGCATTACACGTCATTTCGTAAATCTCTCTCGTGGCCCGTTTGCCGTGATCCGGCATGTCGGTCGCCGCAGCGGGAAGACCTATGAGACGCCCATTTTTGTTTTCCCGGTCGAAGATGGTTTTGTGATTGCATTGACCTATGGACCAGGAGTGGACTGGTATCGCAATGTGCTGGCGACTGGCTCCTGTACGTTGCTCTGGCACAGGAAGGTTTATGCACTTGGAAAGCCGGAACCGGCGACTGTTTCAACTGTCAACGTGGTTGCTCTGCGCCCAGGCATCGGCCTGCTGCACAAGCATAGAGTCCCAGGAGCGTGCAAACGCCTCTTCGGACATCTGCCCGGTCAGGTATGCGGTAGCCAGTTTGTACCCATTTGTTTGCGCGGCAGGGGTCAGGATTGCATCCAGAACTCCGAAGATGATCACCGGCTGCCTGGCTCCCGGTGTTGGCAGGAGGCTGCGCAATTCGGGGAGCAATAGCTGGGTGCCTTTCATCGTCTGTATCGTATTTGCTTCTCAAAGAGTTGGCGTTTAGACTAAATGCTTGTAAAACCAGGCGGGAAGCGGCTTCACCCGTTTTTGTTGAAAATGGCTTCATCCCGCCTCAACGGCGCCAGGAAGCCGGCTCGTGCGAAATTAGTCTAAACATCAATCAAAGAGGAAAGCCCAGGAAAACTGGAAAGTCCTACCGGTTGACAATTTCTGCAAAATACCATAGGATTGTGGCATGGTAGTGTTTTCTGATCTTAAAACTATCCTTTGCTTCAGAATCTACCAATCTGGCACTCTCTTCTCCCGTTTCCGGCGGCAGGATGGCTCATATTTTGAGCCAGGAGTGTCGTTCTTGCAAGCCGGATTGTGGGCATTTTCCTGGTATTGTTTGCGAGGAGGACATCTCATGATCTCTCGTCAAGGGAAAAAGAAACGGTCCTGGGTTCTCTGGCTTCTGATCATCCCCTTTATCGCTTTCCTGTGGCCGCCTTTCTACAACTTTAAGGAGCCGGCGCTGATCGGTATCCCCTTCTTCTACTGGTTCCAGTTGCTCTGGATCATCATTACTTCTGTCATCACTGCTTTCGTCTATCTCTTCACTGAGTAAGTGTAGAAACGCACTATTATATCTATTATGCTATGATGTATGATAGTGTCGCTATTTATCGCGAAACAGTATTCCTGCAAGGAAGGGAGAATGCTGCTATGCAATGGGATGCATTTATTATTTTTATTTTCTTGTTACTATTCCCGCAATGTATACAGCAATGACTTCGGTAGTGCTCAACCTGGTGCTGGCTGTCGTGTTGACATCTGTGTTTGAGGCTCTTGGCGCGCGGCGTGGCGAGGACCAGACCGCGCCAACCGATTATGATGAGAGGCCGGCTCTCGCCGGGTCAGCCGAGAGTGGACGCGAGGCTCTCAGCTAACTGAGGCAGTGAGGAAGCATGCATCAAGATCACACCCATACCTTTGATGCATGCTTCTCTCTTACTGTCAATAACTCCAGTGCAGGCCGCACTGGGAGCAGTGACGGGCAGGATGATTACTCTCGAAGGCATAGCGGAATGTTTCGTAGCGTTCTCCATGCCAGATGCTGTCGATTGACTGCTGAAAGATATTGCCCAGTACCCGTTCTTCTTTGTATTCCTACGCACTGCGATGGCCGAAAGGAGCAAAGCAGCAGGAGAGCACGTTACCTCTGGCCGTGATGTATGTCGTGGTGTAGGGGCGGCGGCAGCCTGACCAGGGGCGCTCACCGAAGTCGCGCGTAATGCTCTCCAGCGGCGTCGCTGATCCTGCCGCGCGAAACCGGATGCCCAGTTCGTTACACCGTTTCTCACAATCGTGGATCAGCGCCAGTTCTTCTGATGTTGAACGGCGAAAAAGCGATTGCTTTGCCGCCGCCAGCCCTTTCTCAAAATAGACCAGGCGCTGCATATACACTTCTGGCACACCGTTCTCTGCCGCTTTTTCGATGAGCAGCGGCAGCTCGTGCAGATTTTCGCGCATGGCTGTGAACCAGAGCGAGATGGCCGGCTTCTGCGCCTGTTGCGCTTTGAGGAGCTGGATAAAGCGGCGCACGTTGCTCCAGATCTTCTCAAAGGCATCGACGCCGCGCACTCGCGCATACGTCTCGCGTGTCGCGCCATCCATTGACAGGCGGTACTCGTCCAGCCCGGCGTCAATCAGCGCCTGGCCGCGCTTCTCGCTGAGTGCAATACCATTAGAGTTGAATAAAACATATGTCCCGCGATCTTTCATGTATCTGACCATACGAGGCAGATCTTTATTCAGTAACGGCTCTCCCAGTCCATGTAGTACCACCCGATCTAAGACAGGAAACTGGTCAACTATCCAGCGAAATTCGTCAAAGCTCAGGTCGCGGTCGTCTTCGCGCGAGAGCAGGGTACGTGGACACTGCTGGCAGAATTCATTGCAGCGGCTGGTTGGCTCGATATAGATCGAGCGTGGCAGCGTAACAGGCTGTACAGCAATCATGCAAAACTCCTTATCTGTGCCAGGTGTGCTAGATAAGCGGCAGTAGCGGGGGCCAGTGTACTATCCTGTTGTAATAATTCGGCCAGTCGTTCGAGGTCTGGCCATTCATCGACGTCAAAAAGATGACTCAGCAGGCGCACGGTCAATCCCTGTCGGAGAGCGGCCTCAATGGTCATACGGGCAACAACCTCTGTACTCATCGGAATACCGCTGAAGACATCATATGGTTTACGTATTGCCAGCAGATAATATCCCCCATCATCCGCTGGCCCTAGCACGACATCGACCTCATCAAGGGCTGCCGCTGCGCTCTCGACGAGTGCCGGCGGGATATGAGGAGAATCGGACCCGATCAGAACCGTGCGCGCGAATCCCTGGGTGGCAGTCCATTGGAAGGCTGCAAGCAAGCGGCTATTGAAGTCATCGCCGCGCTGTGGGAAGCAGGTCATGGCTTGCGCGTGCTCCGGGGCGAGCGAGGCCACAAATTGATGATAGGCGACTCCGGCGGGTGTGTAGGCCCAGTGGAGCGCGTAAGGCTGCCCGGCGAAGCGGCGAGCAAGATCGGTCAGAAACGCGCGGTAGAGGTCGGCGGTCGCCTGAGCGCCTAATGTGCGCGCCAGGCGCGTTTTAGTCTTTCCTGCCTCTGGATAGCGCGCCATAATTATCAGTGCAGTATCAGGCATGCGCATCTCCTGTCAGTGCGTAGCGGAAGGTTGTACTCAGCATGGCGTAGGCAGCTCTGGCGCTGCCCACAAGCGTGCCGGCCACCTTTGAGCGTCCGTGACTGCGGCGCCGGTAGTGAATGGGTACTTCAACGATGCGACAGCCCGTGCGTGCTGCCTTCACCAGCATTTCAACGGGCCAGCCTGACACCATCTCGCGCATGTGAAGCTTCTCAAGTGTCGTGCTGCGAATAACGCGAAACGAACCAATGTCGTGTAACGGTACGCTATACATCAGGTAAATAAGACGACTGACCAGCCAGTTGCCCAGGCGTGCCTGCGGCGGAACGGCTCCTCGCTCAGCGCGCGCCGTAACGCGCGATCCCATCACCAGGTCGGCCCGGCCCTGCTGAAGCGGCTCCAGCATCAAGGGCAAATCGGCGGGGTCATCGCTGCCGTCACCATCCATAAAAATCAGGATCTCCGCTCCTAGCTGGCCGGCGAGCTGCGCTCCTTTCCAGCAAGCGCGTCCATAGCCGCGAACCGGCTCATCGGCAACGATCACCCCTACTTCCCGTGCTACCTGTGCGGTGTTGTCGGTACTGCCGTTATTGACGACGATGATCCAGTGAGCGAAGTCGCGCGGCAATTCCGCCAGTAGATGGCGCAGCGCGTCCTCTTCGTTCAGGGCTGGAATGATAATAGCAATCTGTTCATGCCGCATAACTCGATGTACACTCCTCAAGATGTATGCTCTTCAGCACTGTTGAGATCATAAATTCAGGGCTTGCAATCATAGCACGCTTCAGACGTATACTATTTACAAGGGAGAGGGGGTGAGTGGGCCTCTCAGCATATTTTCTCGACAGGGAACTGGATCTTCCCATCTTATCGCGTAAATAAATTACTGCTCAGTTGGAAAAACCGTCATTGCCTGTGCGTGGTACTTCGTGTAGTGCAGCACATATATTTCTGGTGGAAAGGCAGTCGTCTATGCGGCGCTTCGTCGTGCTCTGTATTCTTCTGGCAATCGGACTGGTCATCAATGTTGCTATGCTGGTCTCTTCGCCGATGACGGATAAGCCGGGGCCATCCTTTCTCTTTCTCTGGTGTGCGGGCTTTGTGCCATACCTGGCCGCCTGCCTGTGGATCTTGAATTCGCGGCCTGCGGAAGGGCGACTGCGCTGGCTGGAACTGGCAATGATTCTGGTCGGAGCGGTGGTGCTGCGCGCCGTCCTGCTCCCCATGCCGCCCAATCTTTCGCACGACTCCTGGCGCTACGTCTGGGATGCACGAGTCACGCTTCATGGCTACAGTCCATATGTCTATGCGCCGGGCGATCCCATGTTCAGCCACCTGCGCGATATAATTTATGAAAACAGCCGCTTTCGCAATGTACCAACGCTCTATCCGCCGGCAGCTCAGGCCGTCTACCTGCTTAGCTACCTGATCTTTCCGAGCAGCCTGTTCGGACTCAAGGGAATCTTTCTCATTTTTGATCTCGTCTCCTGCGCTCTGCTGGCCTACCTGCTCCACCGGCGCCGACTGGACGCGGCGCGCTGCATCATCTACGCCTGGTGTCCTCTGCCGATCATCGAGTTCGCCATTCAAGGCCATGTTGACGTCATCACCATCACGTTTACCCTGCTGACCGTTGTCGTCTCTTTGAGCAAGCGCAAGGGGATGGATGTTGTGACCGGCTGCCTGCTCGGTATCGCGGCGCTTACGAAGATCTATCCGCTGGTTTTTCTCGTCGCGTTCCTGCGCGGCAAGGACTGGTATCGTCGGGATTGGAAGTTGATCGCGGCCTGCCTGCTCACGATTGTCGCGGGCTATGTTCCCTACCTTATTCTCGGCAGCGGTCAGGTCCTAGGCTTCTTCTCGACCTATGCCAGCGAGCACACACCCAACGCCGGGCTGGTGCAGCATCTCATGGGCTTCGTTGCGTCTCTCTTCGGCATACCGGATCACGTGCGCACCATCGCCGAGTACGCTCTTGATTTCGGACTTGTCGCTGTCACCTCGCTTGCTCTGCTGCGCCTGTGCGTCAAAGAGCGCATCAGCAGCGAAGCGGCCATCTTGATCCTGACGGGCGTGATTTTTGTAGTCTCGTCACACATCTTTCCCTGGTATACACCGGCGCTGCTCCCCTGGGCTGCCGTACTGATTCAGCCGATCTGGACGCGCCGCGCCGGTCTGAATGCTCAGGGGCTTGCCGCTGCTGCTGCCTGGTATTTCGCCTGTATCAGTATTACCGGCTATGCCGATGTGTTCGCCTGGAACTGGATCTGGTATTACGTTCTGGCATACGGCGTGACCATCGCAGCTATCGGCACTGCTGTGATACGGAGTGTATCGCGTCCGGGCGTAGCCCTATAGATTATCTCTAAAACTTAGTGATTTATTGAAAATTCTGTAAACCTCTCACGTGAGATAGAACAGTGAAGTATTACTGGAGATAAGCAGATGGGTGATGATGGAAAGATCATCCCTGTGTGTTGAGGGAAGAGAGAAACAATGAACAAGACGAAGCGGCCCATGCCCCCTGCGGCTGAGAAGAAAACGAACGGTGATCAGCAAAACCTGTATAAAAAATATCGTATTCCTGCGGTTCTTATCCTTCCGGCGCTGGCGGCAGGACTGACAGCCGCTCTCCTGGCAACAGTGATGATGGGCCTGCTCAGGGGCTACGCCGGCGTGCCGACGCCGGTTGAGCGCACATTCTTAAAAATATTGACGTTGACACGTTTATACGACTCCTGCTCACATTTGCCCCGTATTCAAAGACGAGGCCGCTTGGGCTGGCGCTGGCGGGGATGATCGGACTCGGCACGGCGCTCGGTCTGCTCTATGCGCGAATTGCACGTCTGCCGCTGCCGGTACGCGGCTATCGTCCTGGCAAGCGTGAGTGGCTGACGGCGCTGAGTCTGACTCTGGCTATGACGCTGGCCGGGCTTGCGCTGTTCTGGTACGAGCTGCCGGCGAATTTTGCCGGCCTGCCTTTTGACCAGGCTATGATCACAACTGCGCTCGGTTTGCTGCTGGATTTCAGTGTGTACGGTGTTGCGCTCGCTTTCGCTTATCGTCTTCTGCTGCCGAAGTAGCCGGCGCAACAGGCGACAGATGAGGTGAGGAAGCCCCGACGTCAACCTCTGGCGTCTGGAAATGACCGGGCTGATCAATAAGCCTGGCACATATACGTATAGCGAGTTACAGAATCTTCCATCCATTTCACGCGCCGTGACGCTCGAATGCATCTCAAATGGCGTTGGACGGCAGCGCCTGATGAGCACGGCCATCTGGCAGGGAGTGCAGTTCAGCACGCTGCTGGAGCGTCACGGGGGAGTGGCGCCCGGTGCGAAATACGTTGCATTTTACAGCGTCGATGGCTATACCATCTCTCAACCGCTAGATGAGGTGCTGCGGGCTGATACGCTGCTGGCCTGGCGCATGAACGGTGAAGTGCTGCCGCAGCGTCACGGCTTCCCGCTGCGCGCGCTCATTCCCGGTCACTACGGCGAGGAGAATCCCAAGTGGCTGACGCGCATCGAGCTGACCGATCACTTTGTGGGTGGCCTCTATGCCAATCAGGGCTGGTACTATGGACCACTCCATATGACGAGCAGGATTGATCGTCCCGATGGACAGATCGCCCCGGGTCGCGCCGTCGAGGTAGCGGGCATCGCTTTCTCCGGCTATCGTGGCATTCAGAAGGTGGAATTGAGCGTCGATGGCGGAACGACGTGGCGGACAACGACTCTACAGCCACCGCTCTCGAAGGATTCTTGGGTCTTCTGGTCAACAACCTGGACTCCTACGCGGCCCGGAACCTATACCTTGCAGGTGCGTGCCACCGATGGCACAGGCGAAGTGCAGACCAGCAGGCAGCAAGGCACCGTCCCGAACGGCGCAACCGGCTACCATACCGTGAGCATCGTCGTGAAATGAGCCGGCACGCTCCAGGCCCAGGCTTGCATGAGCATGGTAGCATTGAACAAGGAATAATATTCATTTTTGCAAAGCAGGCAGGCTATGGATTTTCATGACGACGTTCACGAAAACAATGAGGAAGTCGAGATCGGCAGTGACGAACTGCTCTCAGACGATCAACTCCGGCTGCCAGAGAGCGCAAAGCCGCTGGTGCGCATCCATGCGGTAAGAGCCTGGCTGGCGCGCCGGCAGCGAGAAACAACCATCGAGATCGGCGAAGCAGCTCTTGCGCTCCAGGAGATCCAGCAGATTCAGGAGCAGGATCTGGCGCGATTACGCCGCCGCGAGCAGCAGCTTTTGCTGGAACGCACACAGCGAGCGCAGCAGGAGTTCCAGGCCGCTCAGCAGCGCCTGGAAGCGTATCAAGAAGCAGCAGAGTTGTTGCAGGAGAACCTCTCGCACACGACCAGCAGCGAGCGGGCGCTGGTCGAGTATTACCTGACACTGGAAGATCTGATACAGCAGCTTGCTGGAGAAGCAGAAGGCGACTCTGCTCCTCGCTACCAGGCTCTTGCCGATGTGCAGCGCCGCATAGAGCGAATCAGCGCGCCAGAACAGGAGTAGGGGCGATCCCTCGTGGTCACTCCTACTCCTCTTCTAACGCGGTTCAAATCCTAACGCGGTTCAAAGAGGTGTTTCTCTGCTTTTTCGCTTAAATCCTGCAATATCCCCTTATTGCGTCTGTTTTAACGGTACAACTGTATTGTTATCGAAGCGTAGCGAGAGGGATGAGAGCGGCATCTGCTCATCGAGAGGAAAGTCGATGAAGCCGGTCTGCGTCTGGTTGGG
>JADBKA010000152.1 GCA_014896635.1 Ktedonobacteraceae bacterium | reverse complement strand
GGAGTTGTTCCAGCGCGATACGCTCATCAGCAGCGCCGCGCGGCTGGATTTCATCGCCGAGGATATCGTCAGGCACTTCATGAATCGCGGCTACAGAGGAAAAGCGATGGTTGTCTCCATCGACAAGATCACGGCAGTACGTACCTACAATCGCGTCAGGCAAGCCTGGCTGCGCTACCAGGCCGAACTGGAGAGACAACGGCAACTGGAGAGCGATCCAGAACGCAGAATGGCACTGGAACAGGAACTCCAGTATATGCAAACAACGGACATGGCCGTTGTCATCTCTGCTTCGGATGCCTCTGAAGAGGGAAAAGTCGCACAATTTAACCGCGAACATCCCACCGAGCAGCTCGATATCAGACCTCATCATGAACGCTACGAGCGTGAGCCGCTGGATAAGCATTTTAAAGATCCTGATAACTCATTACGCATCGTCTTCGTCTGCTTCATGTGGATGACCTGTTTCGACGTTCCCTGCCTCTCCACTCTCTACCTGGATCATCCAATGGAAGATCACACGCTGATGCAGGCACTTGCACGGCCCAATCGCGTCTTTGGGGAAGAGAAGGCATACGGCCAGATCGTCGATTATGTCGGCATCTACTATAAATTACTCAAAGCTCTCAATACCTATGCACAACCAGACCAGGGGATTACCGAAGCGGATGTACGTATGCCCCTCAGCGAGAAAAGCGAACTGATTGGTGAACTGGAACAGGCCCTGACAGACCTCGATACGTTCTGCCAGCGCAACGACGTCAATCTCTCTACGGCGCTTGCCGCGCTGGAAGCAGCTCACACCGGAGCAGAACGCGAGGCGCAGATCCAGGCCGCCGCTAACGCGCTGATCATACGCGAAGATGTCAAGCTGAACTTTCTCAGCCTGGTCTGGGACGCCTACCGGCTCTATCAGGCACTGCTGCCAGACAAAGAGGCAGCTCGCTTTAAAGCGCGTATATTCTTTCTGCGCGCAGTGCAGCAGACCATCTTCGCCGCCATGTCCGGTCAGAATATTGACGACACCCTGACCAGAGGACGCCGGATCATTGCCGAGGGAACCAGTATCTATGACTATGTTTCTCGCCAGACAAGCCACGATCCCGATGCGCTTTTAGGCACCTTCGACCTGAGCCAGATCGACTTCGATGCTCTGGCCGCTAGCATGAGGGCCGAGAACATCTATCTTCAGGCCGAGCGCCTGCGCAGCCTGCTCACACTCAGACTTCAGCGCATGATCCGCGTCAACCCGAAACGAGCTGACTACCTCAAAAAACTGGAAGATATCACGACGAAATATAACCGCGAGAGCGCCAATAATGCCGACTACCCGACTGAGATCATCGAGTTTGCTCGCCAGGTGCGCGACGAGGAACTCCGTCCGGCGCGCGAGCAGATGAGCGAGGAAGAACTCGCCATCGCCGATCTGCTCCTCTCGCCAGAACTACACCTTACTGTGGCAGAGCGCCGCCAGGTGAAAGAGACCGCACGCACATTGCTCAAAACCATCCAGGGGAGCAATCTGCTGGTCCGTGACTGGCACAAGAAACCAATGATGAAAGCCGGCATGAAGAGGATCATCGGTGAGACGCTGGACCAGCACTTGCCGGCTAGCTATGTTCCGGCGATCTACGAGTCGCTCTGCCAGGAGATCTTTATCTACATTCTGACGCGCTACAGAGACTATCCCGATGGGAGCACGATGATCAGCGCATGAGCGAACGTTGGCAGACACACCAAAACATCCCTGCCCTTTCACGTCTGCGCAATAGCATTCAAATGGCGCTGCAATAGCTCTTCAGTGAGTTCTCCTTCCACAGAGCGAACGATACGCCCCTGACGGTCGAGAAAAAGGGTTTCAGGCAAACCAGCCACCTGGTAATCCATGGGTGTATGCTCCCTATCAACCGTCACTACAGGATAGGTCACACCGAACCGTTCAACGAACGCTTTCCCCCTCTCAGGCGGATCGGCCACCTGAATACCGATGAAGAGGATATCTGCCTGCTTCCCTGTGCGCTGCGCCCAGGCTTTCTGGAGCAAAGGAGTTTCAGCCTGACACGGGGGACACCAGGAAGCCCAGAAATTCAGGACAACAGGTTTGCCTCGCACACTCGCCAGGTGAAGCCGGGGTTCATTGTAGTTCGCCAGCGTGGAGAGTGTAAAATCAGGTGCAGGTTTGCCAAGAAGAGCATTCCTGCCTTCCAGAGCAATAGCTGACGGTGTTGGTGTAACTCCCGGCGCTCCGGCAGAGTTCTGCCCGGCTGGCTCCGTAGGAGACGATAACGGCGCCGGCGTCAGTAATCGCCATCCAAAAAATAACAGCACTATCACCGGCAGGACAATACTGCTCAGCGATATTACGCGCCTCCACCCCGGACGCCTCTTCAGAGTCTTTCTTCGCTTGATCTGCTGACGCTGACCGGTAGTATGCATATCTACCTCCTATAGTACCATTGTCGATAGTAACATGTCATAAGTTCAAGCTGACATACGGTTGAGAATGCTACGGGAATACTTCTATGCTCCTATGGCTGGAAAGAAGCTATTAATCACGGCTAGCAGGTTAAAGAAAACCAGTATGCCCATGACAATCATCATCACGCCGCTGCCCGCCTCGATAAGGGCAAGGTGTGGCTTGAGCCATTGCAAGAAGCGATGCATCTGGTTCAGCCCCAACCCGATGAGCAGGAAAGGAACACCTATTCCCAGTGAGTAGATAAAAAGAAGAAAAATCCCCTCGTACAGTGTCTGTGTGCTCGCCGCCAGGGTGAGGATAGAGCTGAGAAACAGGCTGATACAGGGAGTCCATCCAAGCGCAAAAATGCTTCCCATCAGGAAAGAGGCCGCAAAATTTGGACGAGCGGGTACAAAGTGAAAACGCTTCTGCCAGAAAAGAAACGGTAAGCGGAACAGACCTGTCAGATGCAAGCCAATGATGACCAGGATCACCCCTCCTACCTGACGGAGCTGCACCAGGTAACTGGAGAGAAACCTTCCTAGCTCGCTGGCTGTTGCCCCCAATGCAACAAAGATCAGGGTAAAGCCAAGCACAAACATCAGTGCATGAAGGAATGTCTTCAGGCGCTCTACAGGAGCACGATCCATCATATCTGACTGGCGGACACTATGCCCTACAAGCTGCGCAAGATAAATTGGAACCAGAGGTAGCAGGCAGGGCGAAAAAAACGAGACCAGTCCTGCAAGAAATGCAGCTGACACACTGAAGAGAGAAAGACTCATGAAAACGGATTGCTCCTTTCGTCACTAAAGCAATTTCCTGTATCTGCATTACAGGAATACGATAGGAAGATAGCTCTCCAGCAGACGGCATCCCAGGACCGCCAGTATGCCTCCTATACAGGACGCACTCATTATCAACATGGTAAGGCTCAAAGAGAGGCGGGAGAACGGCCTCTCAACATGGCTATGACCAGATGACGACAGCATGGGAGAGGGAACTTGCAGCTTTTTCTCATCGTGCTTCTGGAGCAGGCGCTCAACACGCAGACTGATCGTCTCATGCGCACTAACCAGCAACTGCGCGCCCAGTCGAGCAAGATGCCCACGCTCGGCTGCATAGAGCGACACCTTGAGCAAAGCACTGGCAAGCGCCATCGGGCGTCCCGTCATGGCAACAGCCTGATCATCGCACGCCAGCTCTTTTTCTAGCACAAGTTGTCGATAGGCAATCTGACTGGTTGGAAAGTAGAAAAAGGCATCGCGCAATACCGTACCGAGCCAGACGAGCATAATGTCGCGTGCGGCAACATGAGCCAGTTCATGACTCATAACGGCCTCCAACTCATGTCGATCTAAATGTCTGAGCATCCATACCGACAGCACAATTACTGGATGCAAGACACCATACGTCAGCGCCTGCGGTCGATCAACAGGAGAGAGCAGGACGCGCACCTGTTTCTGCTGCTGGCAGGCAGCGCCCATCTTCTCTAGAAACTGAAGCCGATCTCGCTCATAACCGGGCTGTGTCAGCAACAGGACCCGGAGCAGCACCACACGCAAACCACCCAGCACGACCGCTCCCAGCGCTATCACGCTCATTGCCAGCGGCACAATGAGTCCATACATCGCATCCAGAGGCCAGAGATCCAGCAGACACATGCGATGGAAAAGGAAAAAGTGCAAGATGCTTGTAAATGCAACCAGTAGAGGAAGTAGCGGAAGATGTAAGACGAGTAGCTGCATTCTGCGCCGCTTTGACCAGATTCTGACGGAGCGCAAAGCAAGCAAAACCAGCATCCCCATAAATAGAGTAATACCAATGGCTGTGATCAGTAACACGGTATGCATCGCCTCAGCGCTCCTCTTCTTTTCTGCGTTCAACCTCTTGCATCAACTGCTGCAAGCGGGCGATTCCCTCAGCATCCCGAAGCGATTGGAGATGCTGCAATGCCGCACCCGAAAAATTGACCAGGAGATCATCAAGGAACCGGCCAACAAAACAGGAGATAAACGCATCGCGCGTATACGTTGGAAAATAGACGTACGCTTGATCACGTTTCTCTATTCGCAAGAGGCGTTTCTTAGCCAGGCGGGTCATCGTGTTCATAATTGTGGTATAGGCAAGATGACGCCGTTCATAGAGCACCTCAAAAACATCGCGCACAGTAACGCCTTCTTGTGAAGGATGGGACCAGATGAACTCCATAATCTCGGCTTCAAGATCACCCAGGACCTTGCGCACACCGGGTCGGTCTGCTCGAAAGGTTGTAATATCTGGTTCTTTTTCCATAAGACCTTTTTCCTTTGCTGCTGAGATCAAATCTTTAGCCTGCGCTGGATAGCAGAAGCCACCTTCCTCTTTTCTCTTGATGAATTATAGAAATACAACCTACTATTGTCAATAGTACCCTGACCAGAGATACTATTGCTGCTAGCAGATATAATGACAGCACAGAGCGTTTTCAACATACCGAACAGGAAGAGGGAAAAGAGGCTCAGGACACTCTGATACTGCTGCTTGCGTATGGCCGCATCAGGCAAGAGACCAGAATGAAGAAGTAAAGCCGAGTTCGTTCCAGAGTGCCTCTACTTCCTCGCCGGTCTTTCGTCGCCAATCAAATATCAGGCGATCTTCATACCAGGCACACGCCAGGCGCCATTGTTGCTCTAGCGAAATGATCGCACCGCGCGGTTGATGCCACTGCCTGCACCAGCGGTCCACATGTTCTTCCGACCGGAAGAGCAAGATCGTTTTTCAGGCGAACACCACGTCATTCCACCACTCTCTCGGCGGTATGGCAAAATGAACCACGCCGGCATGCGTCTGCTGTAACCTGCCATCTCGCACATCAAGCGCCATTGCCTCATTACAGCAGCCACACGCCGTGACCACACGTGCGTCCTGCTTGAGCATCGCTGGAATGCCCAGGGCATCCCAGATACAATTGCCCCACCACTGCCGGTTTCCAACTTCAACTGCGAACATGGTCGGAACAGCGGAAAATGGTTCGGCCATCAGCACTTCTCCACTCTCTTGTAACACCAGAGCTTTCGCTGCTGCCAACTGCTGATAAGCAGCCTGAACCTCAGCACGCGAACACGAGAGCGCCTGAGCCACCTCTCCAGTTGTCGGCGCCTGACCAGTCGTGACAAATTGCGTGTACACCTGAAAGCGAACCTGCTTTTGAAAAGCAGTAAAGTCTTCACTTTGAGTCATGTGATCTCCTTCTCGTGCTGTGAAATGAACAGCGCCCGCCGGGCCGCCGCACATCTCCCGGCATGCTGAGAGGCGGCCTTAAAAAGACATCTCACTTGAATTCATTCTTTCGGTGTCTCTTTCTCCCTGCCGGTAGTGGACTGTACACATTGTAGCCAGTTCCTGGGATTGATAGAAGATCGCCAGCAGAAATACTCTACCGTCATACGTCGATCTTGCCATTGGCGGGCGATAAGGTTTGAAGATACAACTTAGTGAGGTGCGCAACACATGGGGCAGACTGTGTGATGACAGAAGTGATACCAGGAGGAGAAAAACTACTCTTCTGCATCAGTTTGCTCGTTATCCACCTCTTCATATAATTCTTTTATTGGTACACCAAGTGCATTTGCTATCCTGCTGAGCGTGTACAAAGTCGGGTTATAGTTTTCGTCAGAAGCGATTTTCTGAAGATGGCGGATATTAACATCAGACAACTGCGAAAGCCTGGATAAGCCTATGCCTTTTTCCTGCATAACTTTCCGTAAGCGTAATCTAATCATGCCCATATCCCATCTGGTAAAAGGTAAAATACAGTTGCCAAATATATCATAGCTAAAACTGACAACTTTTTCAAGTCCGTTTATCAGATAGAATATGGACATGAATGGTATTTTGCTACGAACAAGAAAAGGAGGGCGAATCATGATCGCTTTAACCAGCGGGTTGTACGCCTGGTACAGGCTGCCCGATTGCGAGATTCCGCTGCGTCTGCCGTTCTGGCTCGGCAGAGTCGAAGACCATAGCCAGGAAAACAAGATTGTTCACGTCAGACCGACCATTCCAGGCTACGAGCATGAAGTCGAAGAGGTGCATCTCACCCAGGTGGTAGCCTGGCTTGAGATTCCTCTGGACAACGGAAACGTCAACGAGGAGTCGCTCGCCTCGCCTCACCTGAGTGCCGTGACGAAGATGGCTGAGCAGCAGGCGCAGGAGAAAGGAGAACGCACATGGGTTTTCTGCGTAAAGTCACGTTAACGTCTCATCAGCCGCAGGCAGAACCGGCCCCGGCAGCGGTCCCAACACCCCCACCGACAACGGTGCCGATGGTTCCCCCGCCCTCAGAGATCGAGATGCGACTGGCGCAGAGCCAGTACAAGCGCGCGAGTGGGCCGCTGATCGTCGTGGTGGACGATTCGCCGACGGTGCGCAAGATCGTCCAGACCATCCTGGAGCGCGAGGACTACGAGGTGCTTGGCTTTGCCGATGGCCCCGAACTGTTTCGCTGGCTGGTCGGCCCTGATGCGCGTCCGCCTGCCGTGCTGATTCTGGACATTGGCCTGCCTTATATAGACGGCTACGAGCTGGCTATGCGTCTCAAAAAGAAGCCTCTATTTGCACAAACCGTCATGATGATGCTCAGCCGACGGTATGGGATGATAGATAAGTTGAAAGGCTACCTGGCAGGCGCGAAGATCTACTTGACCAAGCCGATGAGGACGCAGGACCTGCTCGCGGCGGTGGCCTTCTGCCTGGGAAGGGGTGTACAGACTTCTGCAAGCCTGGAGAACAGTTCTCCTCCACAAGAGGATAGCAGGAATGTGGGAAAGAGGCGCCTCCCTTGACAACCGGCGAACAGACTGGTCATGATTCGGGCCGCCGGATACCCCTATGATTTAGCCAGCGGAGCCGTCGGCGCGGCATCCGTGCCATCCGGCGCTTCGACAGGTGCGGCAGAGGCCCACGAACTGCGCGATGGCGACCCCGCGCGCTATCGCGGCCTGGGCTGCCGCAAAGCCGCCGCCAGCATCAATGGCGAGATCCAGCAGGCGCTGGCTTCGCGTTCCATTGAAGAACAGCAAGAACTGGATCGCACGCTGATCGCCCTGGATGGCACGCCCGATAAAGGACGACTCGGAGCCAACGCACTGCTGGCAGTTTCACTGGCTTTCGCACGCGCTCTGGCAAACGAGCACAGTATGCCGCTCTACCAGTATTTCGCCTCTCTCTTGAATCTTCCCTTACGCACATTGCCGCGCATGACCATCAACCTGTTCAGCGGCGGCAAGCATGCCGGCGGCCAGGTGTCTGTGCAGGATGTGCTGATCGTCCCCGCCTCGGCGCGCACGATTGATGAGGGGCTGGCAATGGCTTTCGCGGCCTATCAGTGCGCCATCGAGTACAGCGCCGCCAGATACAACGCGCGCGCCCTGACCGCCGACGAAGGTGGGCTGGCCCCGACCTTCTCACACGCAGAAGAAATGCTGGAAAGCGCCGTTGAGTCTATACAGAGAGCGGGATTGCGCCCCGGCCGGGACGTCGCGCTCGCCATCGACGTCGCCGCGAGCCACTTTTTCAGCGACACCGGCTATTTGTGGGAAGGAAAGCGGCTGGATGGCTCCGCGATGATTGACTTGCTCGCCGAGTGGACCGGGCGCTATCCGCTGGTGAGCATCGAAGATGGCCTGGCCGAGAACGATTGGGAGCACTGGCCGCAACTCGTCAGGCACGTGGCAGGGAAAGTTCTGATAGTGGGAGACGATCTGATCTGCACCAATCCCAAACGCATCCAGCGCGCTATCGCCACACAGGCCGCCAATACCCTGCTGCTCAAGGTCAATCAGATCGGCACGCTGAGCGAGGCAGCGGAAACCTGTCGCCTGGCGCGCGAGGCTGGCTGGCAGGTGACGATCAGCGCGCGCAGTGGCGAGACCGAAGACAACTGGCTGGCTGATCTTGCCGTCGGCTGGTCCGGCGATCAGATCAAGATCGGCTCGATCACGCAGAGCGAACGCCTGGCAAAGTATAACCGCCTGCTTGAGATCGAAGACGCGACAGGGCTGCCAGTCGTGGCCTGGCCTGCTTCGTAGTCGCCGGAGAAGGGGCAAAAGAGGAAGTGAATTTGCTCTCACTTGATCAAGTGAGAGCACCCCTATGAGATTTGATAAGAGAAATCGGGCATGGCCGTGAACCATGCCCGATCCCGATTGCTAAACTTCACAATCAGGGAGTCACGTCCTGCTGTCCCTGCTGCTGTCCTTGTTGTGTTCCACCGCTATTCCCACCATTAGTACCGCCAGTGTTCCCTCCGCTATTCCCGGCGTTATTGCCGCCAGTGTTCCCGGCGTTCGGGAACTCCTGTCTTCTTTTCTACCATTTTTGCTTTTGTTGCTTGATGGAAACGACATACCAGACATTGTCATTGCCGGCGCCGTTTGCCTGTCCAGGCGCCTTATCACCCGTGTAGGTATAGAGTGGATGGCCGTTGTACTCAACCTGCCAGCCATGCGTTGTCTGCTGAACCGTCAATTTGCCGGGCAGCGTTTCAGAACTGATGATCGTTGCGCCATTGCTCAGCAGTGGGGGCCACTCCTTCGCGCATGCGCCGGTACAGCCAGATGCGGGAGCCGGATCGGTGGCGCGATAATACAGGGTCATGCCCTGGGGCGATGCCAGCACAGCAGTCATCACGCCACGCACGTTCACCTGCATTACGCGAATAACTATTTTGCCACCGTTCGCGGCTGCGGTAGGCGCGGGCTTCTTATCGTTGTTATTCGCGTTTTGATTGTTGTTATTGTTGTCGTTCGCGTTCTGATTATTGTTCTGCCCGCCGCCATTCGCCTGCCCGTTATTTGTATTGCCGGCATTTCCCTGGTTATTCTGCCCATTGTTTTGATTGTTCATCTCGCCATTCTGTTGATCGTTCATCTGACCGTTGTTTGCCTGTGGACTTGCCGTCGCCGTTGCTGCCGTAGTGGCCGGCGCCTTGCTGCCTGTATTCTGGGTGGCAGGAGTAGTGGCACCACCGCATGCAGCGACGACGAAAGCCAGCACCAGGCTTAGCGCAAGCAATACAACGTTTTTATAAGATCGCATGTGTCACAGCTCCTTCTCGACTACCTGTGATCGGCACTCATACAAATCATCCTGCTTGAAAAAGTGGTAGATGGTGATGCTCCCCAGGCAGAGGAGAGCGCTTGCCGGTTCCGTGTCATGCGCCACTCGCTCTCACCTGATCACCACCTCGTCTGTTTACACGTCACTATTTTTCACCATATACCAGATTGGTACTTTTTGCCTATTTGTAAACGACGACCATATGCACCATCAAGAGGTATGTTAGAGAATGGGGGTCCAGGAATGTGCGGGTCCTCGCGCAGCAAGAGCGTCCCTACGCTTCCCGACCTCTAAAAAAGATATTGAAAAGGCATCAGAAAAAGAAAGGAAATGGCGCATGGATCAGGATACTGAGAACGTACAAAAGAGCTATGACCAGGTTGCAGATGAGTACGTGCTACGAATTGCTGATGAGCTAGAACATAAACCCCTGGATCGGCAATTGCTCGACCGTTTTGCCAGGGAGGTACAGGGATCAGGGCCGGTGTGCGACCTGGGGTGCGGGCCGGGACACGTTACCCGCTACCTGTTTGATCGCGGCGTATCTGTTTTTGGGGCTGACCTGTCATCACACATGGTCGAGCTGGCCCGCAAGCGTAATCCAGATATTCCATTTCGTCAGGAGGATATGGCCTCGCTGGACGTCGAGGACGAAAGTTGGGTCGGCATAGTAGCGTTTTACTCGTTAATCCACTTTCACCGCCCGCAGCTAATCCCTGTTTTGCAAGAGATTCGCCGTGTGCTTCAACCCGGCGGCCTGTTCCTGCTGGCTTTTCACGTGGGTCAGGAAGTGAGGCATCTGGAAGAATGGTGGGGAAAGCAGGTCCGACTGGATACCGTCTTCTTTGAACGCGAAGAGATGGAAGGATACTTGAGAGCGGCAGGCTTTGAGATCGAGGAGAGTCTTGTGAGACCGCCTTATATTGGCGTCGAGGTAGAGACGCAGCGCGCCTACATCTTTGCACGCAAACGGCGCTCAGAATCTGCCTGACAACAGGATATGCGGATTCTCTAATGTATGATGCGAACTAGGCAGGGAAAAGCCTGGATCGCGCCATTGTGATCTGTGGGAAGCGTTTTTGCTCAGCTATTTGGGCATAAGAGGATGTGGATACAGTCAGCTTACATTGTTTTTGGTGGCAACTGGATGTTTTGCGACCCCTCTATCAGCAGCACCCGGCTGTTCGTTGTCCTGTGACGAATGGCCTTCACCGCCGTGTACTCTTCCGAATGATACCAGCGCCTGGCCTGTTCTATGCTTTCAAATTCTATAATCACCAGCATATCTGGATGCCAGTCACCTTCAAAGGTCTCAACGGTTTTACCCGCTAAAAAGACTTTCCCACCGTAGGAGTCGCGGATCTGGGACGCCTTCTGAACGTATTCCCGAACACCCTCTGGATCGAACACCTTTTCGTCAAAGATGACGTAAGCAGTCACGTTTCATCCTTTCTTTGTCTCTCCCCATACCCTTATCAAAAACGAAGGGGCAGGTGTGGGG
>JADBKA010000151.1 GCA_014896635.1 Ktedonobacteraceae bacterium | reverse complement strand
TTGAATTCTACCGACGCGGCTATTTCGATTCCAACCTGGCAAAACTCAAACAGCTCTACGCTCCTCGCTTACAGGCGATCATCCAGGCGCTAGAGACATATCTGCCGGATGTACCATTCGCCAGGCCAGAAGGGGGATTCTTCGTCAGCGTGACGCTGCCCGACGAGAAATCTGCTCATCTAGTGGCGCGTGCTCAGCAGGCGAACCTGGTACTGACCGATGGTCGGGCCTTTTTTGCCGAGCCACTCGACAAAGAGGAGAACAGCGAACGGCCGGGAGAGAATTTTGTACGCCTGCCGTTCTGTGCATTGACAGAAGAGCAGATCGAAGAAGGTGTGAAGCGACTGGCCGCGCTTTAAAACAGAAAAAGGTTCCTTTTTCTCCATTATGGGAGAAAGAGAGGGCCAGGAGGGCGTATGCCCCCCCAGGACCTCTCTTTTCTCTATGGGGCAACACCGAGATCGCTGCGAATCATCAGGCTCATGTCGAATGAGCCAGTAGTATCGCCAAAAGCTTTACGTTGCCACCACCACCGCCAGATATTACTGGCGGCCCGTCCCACATCAAACTTTGCTCCAGGTGGAGGATTATCGCCGTAGCTGAGCCAGAGCAGCGGGCCAACGCCAATGTAGGGTTGTGGTTCAGTGCAGAGATTGGTAGCCGAAGGAATACAACGCGGCATCATATACCCCTGGTCCCACTGGGTACGCAGGTGATAGATTCTGGGCACAAACCGATCACCGAACTGCTGCTGCATCGTGGGAATCTGACTGCCGGCAGCGATAATTACCTGCCTGGTGCTCGCAGCGGCAGCACAGCCTTCAGGAAAATTGTAGCAGACGTTGTTGTAGTCGCGCAGATACCAGGGGAAAGGCCAGGTGGCTTCGTCAGTGACGCCGATTGCCAGTTTATGCTGCCCGTGATAGAGTTTCTGATCGAGCGCGTCGATCTTAGCCATGACGATGTTGATATCGGTCGAGGTCTGCACATAGATCATCATTTCATGCGGCGCATCGGCCTGGTGAATATAGGCAAGCTGGAACATGTTTTGTAGCGTGGGGAGCAGCAGAAGAAGCGCCAGGACAAGGGTTGTTGCTGCTCCGGCACCTGATAACACCGTTGCCTTTGCTCGTGTGGGCATGCCCGGCACAGGTTGCATAGCCGTTACCGTCTCATCTGACCTGGATGCTTGCCTTGCACGCGCAACCCACCACTGCCTGGCGAGGTTGACCAGTGTGGTCGCCGCCGGTTCGAGTCCGAGAGCCGCCAGCAACAGCATGGGCATGATCAGATGAATACTCAACCAGGGCATCTTCTCCGCCGCCCAGGAGTAGATGAACACATTGCCCACAAACCAGTAGACCAGGAAAAGACGAAAGCGCGTCGGACGCAGCAGCGCCCGCACCCCCCCCACCAGGCCAAAGACCAGTCCGATCTGCTCGTAGAGCGGGATCAGCAATAGGTAATAGTACCAGGGCTGGCCGCCGCGCGCCACCTGCTGCTGTTGCAGCCAGTAGTACAACCCCTGCCAGACGCCATCCCCAATACCACCCCTGATATTAGTGAACAGGGCTGTAAACAGAAGCAAGTAGATCGCCCAGGCACAGATCAGTGCGAAAAACCAGTGTGTCCAGGGCATCGTCACAATCGTATCGAGCCAGCGTTGCTTCTCAGGATCAATCCAGCGCGCCAGCCCGCGCCGTTCCTTCGTAGCCGGCACAGCAGAGGCTTCACGAAACAGCTTGAACAAAACAAAGGCGCCGAGCAACATGCCTATCCAGGGAATTAATTGCACTGTCCCGTTTTTCAAGCTCTGAACATAAGCATCAGCAACTTTCTGATGCGTGATAATAAAGATTGAGAGCGCCTTGAGCCAGCCGAAGAACCACTTCGCCGCAATCCCCAGTACGACGAAATAGGACAATACCAGGATGGGCGCCGCAGTGCGTGGCAGCCAGTTTCTCAGCGCCATACCCTCACTCACCAGTTCGCGCACAGGCCAGCGGCTCCCCAGCTCCCAGACCAGCACGGCTCCCAGGAAACTGCCATAAATGGCAATAGTTAGAAAGGTCGCCTCTTTAGTCGCGTAGGAGAGGATGAAAGCGATAGCAGCCCAGATCAGCCATTTGCTCCGGCGTGTACTTAAATAACGAGCAATCGAGACGACCAGCAGCAGAGTAAAACAGGCCATATAGATGTCTTCGCGCGCAAAACGCGAATAATAGACCATGCCCGGCGAGACGGCCAGCAGCAACGAAGCGATCCAGGCGCCAGGCGTGCTCAAGCGGTCGCGGATGAAGTACGGCAGGCCGACGATAACCGTTCCTAGAGTGGCAGCCAGGATGCGCGCGGTGGTGGCGCTAGTGCCATGATCAGACACACCAAGCCACTGGCTGATTTTATATACCAGGGCAATCCCGTGAAATTGAAATGGCCCGTGCAACAGTGGATCATAGCGATAACAATACTGGGCAAAACCAGGTTGAAAACAGGCCAGCCAGTTCTCGATGTTATTTCTGAGCAGCCCAAGCGAATAGTAGGCGTGGAGACTTTCATCGTGATGTAGCGGTTTATCGCCAAGTCCCCAGAAGCGCAGTATCGCCCCCAGCAGTATGACGCTCCAGAACGCAAACCCGATCAATAGCTGTTTGCGCGCCGGCAGCCAGAAAAGCCTACCACTCGTTGTTTTTCCCCTTCCATACTCATCACTATCATGTTCTCCAGCAGCAGAGCCGCCATCTCCTTTCAGCACTCTTCCGGTCGCGGTAACTACCATTTCCTTCCCTTCTCCACTCGCAGGACTGTCAGATCCGGCGCCGGACTGTGCCGCTTTATGTTCAGACTTATGATCAGGAATCTCCAAAGCTTCTCTCTCCTACCTGCAATAATGGCAACCGTTCGACTTTCTCTGGATTCTCTTTAATGGCCCATCCATTGACTGATGGGAGAAAAAGAAAAGAGTGTTTTGGGGAACACCCTGTTCCTCTCTGGGGAAGCTGCCCCACTTTGTGGGGACCCTTGTGCTTCCGCGCGATCTCCCATCAGGGGGCAAAGCACCATCTGGACCCCTTTCCCCCGTCAGGAAGGCAAGGCTCTCCTGCCCCTTATGGTGTTCCACCTGTTTTGACGTTAATAAACAGGTCCATATCGTAGGAACCGGTCGTACTGCCAATCGCCTTGCGCTGCCACCACCACTGCCAGATATTGCTGATCGCCCGTCCCACATCGAACTGAGCGTGAGGCGGTGGATTGTCACCATAGCTCAGCCAGAGCAGAGGTCCTACTCCCCCCCACGTTGGCTGCCCCTCGCACTTACTGGTCGCCGTCGGCTGGCAGGCTGGCGGCTTATACCCCTCATCCCACCACGTGCGCATATGGTATTGATGAACGCGGTACTGACTCTTATAAGGCTCCATCTGCGCAAGATACAGGCAATCGCCACCTGCCAGCACGACCGCAAAATCCTGCCGGGGTAGCGCGCAGATATCTTTCGAGTCAGAAACATACGTGACATTCGTGTAATCGCGTAGATACCAGATAAACGGCCAGACCGCATCACCGGTCACTCCTATCGGCAAACGACGCTGCCCACCGTACAACTGCCGATCAAGCGCATCTATCTTCGCCATCACAGTATTTACATCGGTCGTTGTCTGCACATACACCATCATTTCATGTGGCCCATCAGCGGCATGCACATAGCTCACCTGATACATATTCTGCAAAGTGGGCGCCAGCAGCAAGACAGCCAGCAATAGCGTGAGAACCGCGCCAATAACGGCCCGGCCACTGACTGCTGCCCGTCCGGGCGCCGGCAGAGCTGGTACAACTTGCTCATCTTTTCCCGCCTGAGAGGAAGGCCGTAATCGTAGTAGAGACAGGCGCTCCCTGGCGAAATTCGCTAGCGTGGTCGCCGCAGGTTCGAGGCCAACAGCCGCCAGCAGCAGCATGGGCATCGTCATGTGAATACTCAACCAGGGCATCTTCTCCGCCGCCCAGGAGTAGATGAACACATTGCCCACAAACCAGTAGACCAGGAAAAGACGAAAGCGCGTCGGACGCAGCAGCGCCCGCACCCCCCCCACCAGGCCAAAGACCAGTCCGATCTGCTCGTAGAGCGGGATCAGCAATAGGTAATAGTACCAGGGCTGGCCGCCGCGCGCCACCTGCTGCTGTTGCAGCCAGTAGTACAACCCCTGCCAGATACCATCGGCAATCCCATAAGGGATATAGCTAAAAAGTACGGTGAATAGAATCAGAAATACGAACCAGCCGCTCAGCAGAGCAAAGAACCAGTGCGTCCAGGGCATCGTAAAAAGCGTATCGAGCAGAGGCTGCTTCTCAGGGTCGATCCGCCTGGCGAGTCCACGCCGGCCCGGCGCCGGTAACCTGCCCATTGCTTCACGCAACAGAATCGAGAGTACAAACAAACCAAGCAGCACGCCTATCCAGGGGACAACCGTGAGCGTACCAAGCTTAAGCCTCTCGACAAAGGCATTGGCCGTCTCGACGTTTTTGGGATTGGTGATGTAGAGAGAAAGGGCTTTCAAGCCGGCGAAGAAGATCAGGCCGAGCGGCACAGCCAGCAGGAAATAAAGCCAGGTGGCAAATAGTGCGCCGCTATGCGGCAATTTCCTCTCATCTACCCTGAATCGCCAGCGCGACTGCAAGCGGGATGCAGGTTCTATCAGCGGTGGGAAAGGGTGCCACTTCATACCGAGTTCCCAGACAATGAGAGCACCGAAGAAACTGCCATAAATGGCAATGGTCAGAAACGTTGCCTCTTTGGTTGCATAGGAGAACGCGAATGCAATAGCCGCCAGAATGAGCCAGCCCGCCCGGCGCGTACTGAGATAACGCGCTACCGAGACGACCAGCAGCAGAGTAAAACAGGCCATATAGATGTCTTCGCGCGCAAAACGCGAGAAGTAGACCATGCCCGGCGAGACGGCCAGCAGCAACGAAGCGATCCAGGCGCCAGACGTGCTCAAGCGGTCGCGGATGAGGTATGGCAAACCGACGATGATTGTCCCCAGTGTAGCCGCCAGGATGCGTACAGTGGTGGTGTTGACGCCGTGATCGGACACGCCGAGCCACTGACTGATTTTATACACCAGGGCGATGCCGTGAAACTGAAACGGCCCGTGTAGCAGCGGATCATAGTGATAACAGGCGCGCAGGCCGTTGAAGCAGTCGGTCCAGTGCTCCATGTCGTGCATGAGTTGCAGCGAGAAATACGCATGCAGGCTCTCGTCATGGTGCAGCGGTTTATCGCCCAGTCCCCAGAAGCGCAGCACAGCCCCTAAGAGTATGACGGCCCCGAAGGCAGCCCACGTCAGCCACTGAGCACGCGAAGGTCCGGCAGGAGTGGCAGGAGCAACACCGGATTCGTTATGTGACGCTTCCTCCCCAGATATATCCTGATCAACGGCAATCTCATCCACCTGTTCGTTCTCTATATGAGATTCAGCTTCATAGCGTTTCTTCAAGGCAACTTCTCTCCTGTTTAGCTGGCACTACAGAACAACTTACCGGATCTTGTAAATCGTGACCCCTTTCGCATTGTAGACGATTTGCATGAACGCCGCAAAACGGTGCAGATCGGCAGAGCGATAGCGAGCATACTCCAGCGGACCAACGTACAGATATTGAGCATGGTAGTGTGCCATAAGCGTCAGCACCAGGTTCGGGTCAGAGCTGGTGTAGATCGCGGTGACGTCGGATTCTCGACGGTTGAACTCGATAGCATTGTTATCCCGGTTTAGCCAGACAACGCGCCACTGGTATTCATGCCCGATCCAGCCCATTGGAGTCGGCAGCCCGGTAAAGGCCGAGACGCGCCCAAAAACGCTGTAGTCGTCGCCGATGGCCTCGATAATGCCGGGATCACCCTGCACGTTGGCGTTGAGCCAGCGGATCGCAGCATAATCACCGGAGGCATCATATGTAAACAGCCGATCCTGGCCGGCAGGCACAGCATTTTCGGGCAGCATCGCCGGCACACGCAGCGATTGTAGATAGGTCAGTCCGTCCAGGCTGTTACTGCGCTGGAGATAATAGCGCTGTGTCTCAGGATTGAGCTGAGCATAGCGTGAGAAAGGAGCAAGTAGAGGATAGATGACACTGGCCGCGAATAGAAACAACAGCGCAATGCTCCACAGCGCCAGCCCGGTGCGCCGCAGCCATCTCGCCGGCGCAAGCTGTCCAGCACCGGGATGTAAGCCTTCCAGGATAAAAAACACTCCACAACCGAGTGCAATAGAGAGTAGCGCCCAGGCTTGAAAATAGAACTTGAACACCGTGTTCATGCGCGGAAAATTCTGGCTGGCAAAGACATCACGCAAAAAAAGCACTTCACAGCCGGCAACCAGCGCGAAAGCCAGCGCACCGAGCAGTAGCGTAAAAGCATGCGCGCGATCATCGAGATGATAAAATAGCAATAGAATCCCCAGAGCGGCTCCGCTACCAAAGGTAACCAGTACCAGGCTATTCGGCACCAGCAACAGCACAAGCACATCGGCCAGCAGTAGAACAACGATGCCGGCGATGCTGATAAGTGGCCTGCGCTCATTCGATGCCTGCACAAGACCGAGACGCTCAGATAACGGACTGATCAGTGCACTGACAAAGAGCAGCGAGACAAAGACAAAGGCGAACAGACCGTAGATCAGCAATTCATCGCGCAGTTGTGAGCGGTCAGCCGGCGAGGTGACAATACCAATACCCAGTGAAGGTGAGATAAAATTGAGATAAAATGGCAGATAGAGCAGAAAAGAGAGGATCACCAGGAAGATAGCCGGCAAAAGGATATCCAGCAACAGTACAGCTCCAAAACGCTTATGATAAGCCAGCCACTGCTGTAGCCCGAGACAGACAAGCGCCAGCCCCATATACGTCGGGTAATCCCAGCCATTCATGACAAAGAGACCGCCAATGATCAATGCCGTCATGATCAGCGTCAACGGAATCTGCCAGCCGCGCCCAAAGACAAAAAAACCTCTGCCCTTAGCTTCCAGAAACAGGTTAAAGGCCAGACCTATCGCCATAATCGTAAATGCCAGCGTGAGCACATGAGCATGAAAACAGGAGAGCAGAAAACTGAATGCCGGGAACTCATTGATCGTGCGGTCAATGACGCGCGAAGGCTGGAACCAGTCAAAATGGAAGTCAGAACCGTGATTCTGCCACCACTGCTGCGTCGCGGCCAGGTTACCCAGGACCAGGCCGCTGAGTATGGCGAGCAGACCATAAGGGACCGCACCGAGCAGCGAAGGATAGACTCGCTCTGGCCGCATGTCATCATCTTCGCTCTGTAAACGTGTACGCGAACGCAAATAACGCGCCCAGGCCACAACGTTAGCGGTCACACCGAAAAGATTGCTCGCAGTCAACCCGAAGAAAATACAGATCCCCGTATTAAAAGCGATAGATGGTGATTGATCTAACAACTTTGCCAGCACAACAATAGTATAATGAGCGTAATAGTAGTAATTGATACTATAGCCAGCAAACCACATATCATTTGGCGGCAGGTGCGGACTGCGCATAATCGCGGCGATAAAACCCTCATCCATAAACATCTCATATGAGCGAATATCAGGACCAAACGAGCGCAGCCAGCCAAGCAGCAAGACCATACCCAGAAAAACCACTTCGGCGGCGATGATGTACGCGACATTAAGGCGGATAAACTTGATAAGTTCACGGTACGTGCGCAGCAGAGCAAACAGGCAGCACAACAGCAGAGCAAGCGCGATAACGGCAATGAACAGGCGACTGAACGGCAAAAAGCGCAGAGTCATCAGCGGCAGCCAGACGAGAAACGCCAGCAGCGCAAGACCGAGCGTCTTGCTGAAAGCCCAGCCGCGATCCGGCAGATTGTGAAATACGGTGACGGTGAGCGGGAGACAGATCAGCCCCAACACCTCAACCAGCACCCACATTTGCAGCAGTTCAAGCATACGCACACTCTAAAATAAATTACAGAAGCGCATTTTTACATAGATGGATAAATCGCTGTCCTTTTTATTTAAACGTATCGAAACCAGTTTCTGATCCTCACTGGTTTCCCAGTATACTCTATTTGCTATGCACTGGATAGTCTGATTCTTGCTCTCCTGACGGAGCATTGCCAGAAATCTTCAGCTATTGTACTATTGGACTCGCAAAAGGGGAGGCCCAGGAGGACAGCACCTTCCTGGCAGGGTTCAAGGGGTGTTTTCCTTTCCTCTCCATCCCTACCGTGGCGGAGTATTTAGCGGAGTATTTAACAGAGCGAGAAGAATTATGATACAGTTGAGCAGCAGTGAAAAATTCCTGGCATTTGTGCGCTCGCGCCTCTTTCTGATCGTGATTGGCCTGACCTGCGAGTTGCTCTATATCCTGTGCTTTGTACGGCAGTTCCCCCTGCTGCGCTATTATCAGGGTCTTACCGATATGGCAAATATCACAGAGCACTCGCACGTGGGATTTGTGCTCTTTATTTTACCGTTCACGCTGCTCTTCGCCATGCTGGCTTTTGCCTGGTGGGAAGTACGTAAGTTACAGGACAGGGAGACGCTGTGGTTAATTCTCGGCTTCGGTGCGCTCTTTGCCGCGACGATGATCTTTGTCTATCCCGTGACGGCCATCGACATCTTCGGCTATGTAGTGCAGAGTCTTGTACTGGTACAGCATTACGCTAACCCGATGGTCACGCCGGCGGCCACCTATCCCGACGATCCGATGATGCAATTGGCCGGCGGCTGGATCAACCTGGGCGCACCCTATGGGCCACTTGGCATTCTAATCGACGCCATCCCAACGGTGCTGGTAGGTAGAAATCTGCTGGCGAACCTGCTGCTGCTCAAGGCGATGTTCTCGGTCATGTACCTCGTCGAGGCATACCTTGTCTATAAGATCCTCTCACACTACGCGCCGAAACTGGCCCTGGCCGGCGCGCTGCTGATCGCCTGGAATCCGCAAGGCTTCTTTGAGTATAGCGCGAATGGGCATAACGATGTAGCGGCGATGCTGTTTGTGCTGCTGGCAATCCTGGCGCTAACAAAGAAGCGGCATACGCTGGCCTTTGGACTGGTCATCGCTTCCGCGCTGGTAAAATATGCCACATTGCCATTATTGCCGCTTTTCTTTCTCTACGGCGTTGTGCATCAGCCGGTGCACCTGCAACGGTTGCGCTATGCCGCGCAGGCGTTCGGCGTCGCACTGCTGCTGATTGTTGCCTTCTACGGACCGTTCTGGGCGGGTCCGCACACGTTCGATACGTCGCTCGACCAGGAACGCTACTTCATTTCCTCGTTCAGCACGCTGGTTTACGATATGTCGTCGGGACAGATAACGGCTGAGCAGGCGAAACTGTTCGGGCGAGTGCTCTTTGGATTGTGTTATCTCTACGCGCTTTACCTTACAACAAAAGGTCTGGGTGGACTGCTGCGAGCGGGCTTCGTGACGCTCTTCTACTTCCTGGCCTTTGCTACGGGCAAATTCGAGGTCTGGTACGCCATCTGGCCAGCCCTCTTCGCGGTACTGATTCCACGCATAAATGAATCGCTGGCGACCATGCTTTTTCTCTACGGCGCAACGCTCTCGGCGGCGGTCTACGCTTACTTATGGGTCTGGGGTGGGGGAACCGGCCCGATGTGGGACATGGCGAACAGCCTGGCCTACCTGATCACTTTCGCGCCGGCGCTGATCCTGCTCGTCGGATTGGCGCTCAGACGCCGACTGGTGTACACACCAGAGGTTGAAGCGAAGAACAAAAGTAGCAACTTTTTGTTTTAGACTGCATGAACTCTCGGCGCTGGCAGTGGCTCTCCACTTTTTTTCGCAGAGTCTATCAGTAATTTGAGGACTTCTTGCCCGTGCTGTACAGCTTCGCTATAGGTATTCCCGTGCGTTACCGGCATGATAACACGCTCTGCCCATTCTGGTAGAGTGACAAGATACGCCTGATCCTCGTTTGACCATTCGATAAGCATGGAATTTTGAATCCCTCTAATGCTGGTGTCCACTTTGCCGCATGGCCGCAAGCTGCTGTGCTGTGTTCTCACCTAAGTGAGAAGGGATGTGTCCAAGTAGCGTGTGGCAGATTGCACAGCGTACTGCAATCAACGTGTCTTGCTGGTGAAACGTCACATAGATGTCTGGCAGCGTGCCGCCAGTAATCCAGCGTTTAACCTCTTCTCCTTCATGTTGAAACTGAGGCTCACCAGACGGACTTCCGGTTAATGCAAGTCTGACCTTTTGTTCTGCTGTAAGCATGTTATGCTCCCCTTCCGCTCAATTCTTGAAGACGCCGTACTCCTTGCTCATCCAGTGGGAAATCGTAGGCAATACGACCAGGAGCGACAGATTTCCCCTTCATGAGACGGAAGCCTGCTTTACGTACAAGCTTATCGCCTTCTTTTGTTGCTGAGACAGTGTATACCGTTTGAATGAAGTAGCCATTTGTTAGAAGATCGAGGAGTAGAGCAGCCAGCCGAGAAACAATAATACCAGCGTAAAGGCGCCTTAGATGTGGTGGGAGCTTAGGATCAACAGCCATCACATCAATGTAGATATTAAAAGGTTCCAGGCGCGTGAAAGGTAACACTTCTTTTACAGTAATTTCACGCTCAATTCTTCGCCCGGTAAGTAGATCTTCAAGAAAAGGGAGAGGAAACCGGAACATCGAAGTGTATCCAACGACTTGCCCGTCTACTTTGAGAGACCAGAATGTAAATTCATTCTTTTGCTGAAAAGCAATTCGCTCTGGCAGCGGGGTGATGAATTCCTGGCCGAAACAACGTATGCCTATCTGCATTTCCTCTTCCTGATCCGCTGGTGTTGATCTGGAGAACACAATTCTATCATGCTGCTCAAAAATCAGATTCATTGCGCGAGCAAGGGCGTCTATATCTCGCTTCGGATAAACACTTTGTTTCTTACCGGGTGGAGTCACCTTTGGGATAAGTCCCTGGTTCACCTTTCGATGAAACATAGCCTTCGATAAACCAAGCTTAGCTATTGCCTGGCTTGCCGTGTAATACTGGTTATTCATAGGATCTCTTTCAACCGGATGCCCATTAGGTTTGGATACTATGCTTGCTTCCTACTTACAATTCTACCAGATTGTACGACAC
>JADBKA010000433.1 GCA_014896635.1 Ktedonobacteraceae bacterium | reverse complement strand
CGCGCCACCTCTATAACTTCGTGCGTGGCATCGGTCATTGGGAGGCCCCGGTAGTAGTGAGTACGGGGGAGGAAGGATGGTGTGAGGTACGCAATGCTATTTCTTATAGCCATTATGCTATAGATACGGCGATAGAAGCAGGGCATGGCACGCGCCTATTTTCTGAAGGGTCAGGGCTGGAAGAGCTAGCAAATGGTAATCTGCGTGTATATTGTAGTGATGGATGGGTTGAACTGCGTTAGGGAACAGAGCGTCTTTGAGTGGGTATAACTACTAGAGTCATGTGTGCCACAATACCTCTTTGCATTCTCCACTTTGCCTTAACACAGGTGGTACTATAGAAGTATACCAAACACAATCTTTTTTAGGAGATGTAAGCATGCGAACGATTACGATTGAAGAACATTTTCTGTCGGCGGCATTCCGCGAGGTAATGAGCAGAGACGCGAGCGGTCGGAGCAGTGATGCAGCGGTTGCTCCATTGGAGGAAAAGCTGGCTGATCTGGGTGAGATCAGATTGAAGGATATGGACGCAGGTGGCATCGATTTTCAAGTAATTTCCCATACGACATCAGGCGTTGCTCTGGTTTCTGGTGAGGAGGGCATACGGCGGGTACGGGCGGCTAACGATCAATTGGCGGCGGCTGTTGCAGCCCATCCCGACCGCTTTGCCGGTTTTGCGCTTTTGCCAATGACTGAGCCGCAGGCGGCAGTCGAGGAACTGGAACGGGCAGTACGCTCGCTCAAGTTCAAGGGTGCAATGATTAATGGCACCACGAACGGGCGTTTCCTGGATGATCCGGCATTCTTCCCTCTTTTAGAGCGTGCGGTGGCGCTGGATGTGCCGATTTATATTCATCCGGCTGAGCCGCCTGCTGTTGTACGAGAGGCATACTACACAGGCTTTGATCCGGCGGTGGGTTTCTCTCTGGCGACCGGTGGTTGGGGCTGGCACTCTGAGACTGCGATTCACGCCTTGCGTTTGATTCTGGCTGGTATTTTTGATCGCCTGCCGAACTTGCAGGTCATCATTGGGCACATGGGCGAGATGATTCCTTTCATGCTTGCACGCATCGACGACAGACTGACTCCTGTGGCTAGAAACTTGCAGCGCCCAGTGCCGGACTACTTTCTGAGTAACTTCTACATTACCACGAGTGGCTTTTTCACCGACCCGCCGCTGTTACTGGCGATGCAGGTGATAGGAGCCGAGCGCATCATCTTCTCGGTCGATTATCCCTACAGCACGAACGAGCAGGGGCGCTTCTTTTTAGAACATGCGGCGATCAGCCCGGCGGACAAAGAGAAGATCAGCCATCTGAACGCTGAGCGGCTTTTGAAGCTCGCGTGACGAAGGAGACGAATAGCGTGGAGCTTCCTGGTCTGTGATAGTGGTCTGTGTCTTCTATTAATTGTTTGTGAAACAGGGTAGAAAAGAGAACAATGATTGGGAGCGACTGGACGGCGTGTGATATAATGCATATCAAAGTTCATGAGTCGTAGCCTCGCAGGCAGATACGCTTCAAAGGGTTCCACTAAAGAGCGAGACCTGTATGAGTACATACGATAAAGATATAGAGGCGCTGGATGCTTATTCCAGCGCGGTGACCAC
>JADBKA010000150.1 GCA_014896635.1 Ktedonobacteraceae bacterium | reverse complement strand
AGGTACAACGAAGCGGCGGCACAGGATTCGTGGCAAAGAGTGCTGGCATTTTTCGCGGAGCATATCGGGGAAAAGGCTAAAGAGCAGCCATCGAGCTAAAAAAAGCTCGTGAGAGCGAGGAGTAGAGCCTCTCAGGAGCGGGTCGATAACGACACTAAGACAACTAAATGACAACTACCGAACGGTCAAACTGACCTCAGACCACTTACTCCAGCACTGGCGTACCGCCCATCGGCAGTCTAAAGCCGGGCGCCGGATTCAGGCGCAGCAGATGGGCCAGTGCTGAATACCAGGCGACCAGACCACAGATTATTCCTAGCCAGCCGCCGATGCGCAGCAGTGCTCCGTTCTCCCCTGCCAGTTGACCAATGGTCAGGAAGAGGAACGTCAGAAACAACAGTACAAGCGTGACGAGCATCGTCATGTCGGTTCTCAGCGATCCCACCACCAGCACTGCTGTGAAGATGGTCCACCCCAGGAAGAGCAGACCAAGCACCGGGACGAGTACCCCTGATGTACCGACCGCGCTAAGAATGCCAAAACTCGGAACAAAAATCATACCGAGCGCTGCGAGAAATCCGCCATAGGCGCTAAAGACTGTCGCAGCTATTGTGTTGTTCTTGCGAAATTCCCACATGCCCGCCAGGATCTGCACAATGCCCCCAATAAAGAGCAAACCACCAACGGCCGTACGAGCCAGTGGTGAGTTAAACGGGACGATAAACCCGGCATAAACGCAGCCCAGGACGATTGTGGTAAATGCAAGCACACTCAAGCCGAGCGGAATAGGACTGGCAACGTGAGTCTCAACCGGCTCTGCGTGCTCATGTTGGATTGGCGCACTATATTGAGCCATAATTTTTCTCCCTTACCTGTGCGGGAAAACAGCTTTCCTGAAACTCCATCGCCCCTGAGAGATACTCCTCGTCTCTTCGGCCCGACACAGCTATTTATTGTGAAGAATAGCTGTACCGGGTCTACCTTTATTACGTAAAATCAAGGTAAGTGGAGACATGCAAAAGATTAAAAACTGATAAGAAAGGGTCGAGATTAAGAACTAGGCTGAAACCGCCGTCCCCCAGAAAGCATCTACCACACCGGCATACGAACTCTTTAGCGCGTGATAGAGGCGAGCATTGTCTATCGCCTGGGCCGCCAGACTCGCCAGCACTGAAAGAAACTCTTTGTCCTCTTCCCCAAAAGTCGTAGGTCGGTCCGTGTAGACGCGAATCACCCCTATTGTCTCATTATGCACCTTCAAGGGCGCGCACAAAGCCGAGACCAGTCCCTCACGTGCAGCCGCTTCACGGTAACGGAATCGCTCGTCAGTGCGTACATCGGCAATCGCTACTGCCAAACAGCCGGGAGCATCGCTGATTTCCTGGTCAAGTTTGCTGTACGACAGATTCAGCGGCCCTTTTTTGAGATACTCGTCGCTCAATCCGTACGCAGCGGCCACCTGTAACTGCCCGCTTTCCTGATCCAGCAGGCGCAGTACCGCCGCTCTGGCTCCGATGCTTTTCATTGCCTCTGTCACGCTCTGCACAATGTTTTGCAGCACTTCGTCAAGTTCCAGACTTGAGGAAATAGTCAATGCCGCACGATAAAGGGTTGTGTAATAATAATCTTTACGCTCGTCAAACGTGAATTGCCCGTTTACCATACAAAAACTCCTCACTAATAACCACAATAACTGTCTCTACACCATCTAAGGTCAAATCAAAGGGGAGGGGACGTCACGATGCCACAGACGTTGTGCGATCAGTTCTTTTTTTCCCTTACTACACTCTTCAAAACAAACCAGCACTGCAATATATTCCCACTGAGGCTGATACGCAATGGCTCAGATCAACCTGAATGCCTGCTGCACGCACAAATTTCACAGAAATCGAGCTACTGAAAAAGAAATAACCCACTAACGGATATATTCGTAAAGTTTAAGAAGACATTTTTTCTAGATAATGTTTTCTCAGCATACTTTTTAGGGAAAAGGGTTAGAGGGACACTCCCGGACCCCGAAACCTATCAGGTCTCTTGATTCTACAATAAGAACAGACAAGAAAAAGAGGTGATAGCTGGAAGATCACCAGTTTTAGTACCTTCTGAACTTCGGAGACCTGGCGCATTCCGCCAGGGGGCATGCTGCCCCCTGGACCCTGCCTTCCTCGAATTTTTCAAGCAGCCGTGTTATCATAAATAAAGGCGGTCTTATGGAAGGGATCGGTAATGCCTGTAAAAATCAGACATCTCAAAGCCAGCTTACGGAAGGCAGGAGCTTTTCAAGTTTCCCAGAGGGGAAGCCATACAAAGTGGAAACATCCGCTTGTGTCACCTACTCTCATTCTTTCCGGTCATGATAGCGATGATGCCAGGCCGTATCAGGAAAAGGCGGTACAAGACTTTCTACAGCAAATTGCAGCAGCCAGAGGGAGGAGCAATTGACAAAGCAATCAGATCTCCACTATTCAATGCTCATTGAGTGGTCAGTAGAGGATCAGGCGTATCTGGTAACGCTGCCGGAATGGTCGGATCGGGTCATCATGCCAGCGACACACGGCAGCACTTACAGCGAGGCCGTTCAGCACGGGGAGGAAGTCCTGGAAATGCTGGTGGAGGATGCAAAAAAACACAGTGAGCCTCTTCCTCTGCCTAAGGTGCATCTTGTCTGATTCAGAACAGAGAGGCGCAGAAAGTTTGCCCTTCCGCGCCCCTTTTGTTCCTGCTACGCCTGCATCAAGCGGCGCAGCACAGTTGGCAGGATGCCCCCGTTCTCGTAATACGTCACGTCTATCGCGCTGTCCAGGCGTGCGACCGTCTGGAACATCAGGATCGAACCATCCTGGCGTGTGGCCCTGACCGTCACTTCCTGGCGCGGCTTCAAGCCCTGCTCAATGCCAGTAATCTCGTAGACCTCGTGGCCTGTCAGGCCAAGCGATTTTTTATTTTCACCCGGCTTGAACTGGAGCGGCAGAATGCCCATGCCCACCAGATTGCTGCGATGAATGCGCTCGAAACTCTCGGCGATCACCGCACGTACGCCGAGCAGCAGTGGTCCTTTGGCGGCCCAGTCGCGCGAGCTGCCGGAACCATACTCCTTGCCAGCGATCACCAATAGCGGCACGCCTTCCTGCTGGTAGCGCATGGCGGCCTCATAGATAGTTGTCTGCTCGCCGTCGGGCAGGTGCACGGTATAGTAGCCTTCTCTGTCGGGTGTCAGGCGATTGCGCAGGCGAATATTGCCGAAGGTGCCGCGCATCATCACTTCGTGATTGCCACGCCGCGCGCCGTACGTATTGAAATCGCGCCGCTGCACGCCGCGCTCGATCAGATACTTGCCGGCGGGACTCTCGGCGGAGAAGCTGCCGGCAGGCGAAATGTGGTCGGTCGTGATCGAATCGTCGAGCATGACCAGCACGCGCGCGCCATGAATATCTTTCACGGGCGCAGGTTCACCTGACATATCCTTGAAAAATGGCGGCTCCTGCACATAGGTCGAGTTGGGGTCCCACTCGAAGAGCTGGCCCGTCGAATTGGAGAGTGCGCGCCAGTGCTCGTCGCCCTCAAAGACGTGGGCATAGTTCTTCTTGAACAGCTCCGGTTTGACCGCGCGCGCAACCGCGTCGCGGATCTCCTGTTGCGAAGGCCAGATATCGCGCAGATAGACGGCATCTCCGTTGATGTCGTACCCAATGGGATCGCGCGTCAGGTCGATATCGACGGTGCCAGCCAGGGCATAGGCCACGACCAGCGGAGGCGAGGCGAGGAAGCTTGCGCGCACCTGCGGGTGGATACGCCCCTCGAAGTTGCGGTTGCCGGAGAGCACTGCCGCGACCACCAGATCGTTCTCCTGCACCGCTTCTGCTACCGGCTCAGGAAGCGGGCCAGAATTCCCGATACAATTGTGGACCGCCACCGTGCCTGCGACAAAAGCATGGAGATCGTTCACCGCCAGGTCGAACACCGCTCGCCTGCCTGCTGGCCGCCGTTCCATCACACGGAGTGCGAGCGTCGGCAGCGTACGCGCTTCCTTCTCTACGCAGTACCGCTTTGAATTCTCGGCATCCGCACGTGAGCGCAGGGGCGCAAACCACTCGCGCGCGCCGATCTCGCTGAGCAGTTCGGCAGGCGATGGGAAATCGCGGGCCGCTCTATGCAGTGGCTGGAACTTGCGGGCCGCTGGCTGTGGCAGTCGTGAAAAGCGATCATGGCCTTCTAATAAGGCGTAGTGAGGGAAGACTACCGGTTCGCGCTCCAGCAGTGCCGTTACAGCCATCTTGCGCGCTCGTGAGAACGATAGTCCGGTATCTGCCTGGTGTAGTTCTTCCAGGCGGCTCGACATCCAGAGGCGCTGCCGGTGAATCTGGTCCACCAGGCGCCAGTATACTGCTGCCGCGCTGGCCCGCAGAGCCTTGTCTACACAATAGCGGAAACCCACCCGATCTATGAACGAGAGACCGTCTGGAAGCTCCAGGCGAACCTCTATACGAGAGATACCGTCCTGTGCTGTCGGGTATGAGGAGAGCGCGCGGCGCGTGGGATACTCGTAAATGCTGGCACCTTCGGTTTTCACCCCACAGCGCGCCAGCAGGCGAATTATATCGCCCATAACCTGCTTGAGCGCCTCGACATGCTCTGGTATGGTACTCTGGGAATAGGCAGGCGGCTCAAGTGTTGCCTCTTCCTCGCGCTCGCCCCAGCGATGTAAAGCAGGCGCATGGCCGTCAGCACCGAAGAGGCCGCCCAGGAACTCGCGCACCACGCTGACAGGGCATTGTTCATCCAGCACGAAGGCCGGCAGCACCGGCATCTGCTGAATGCGCCGCCCGGTGCGCACGCCGGGAAGCATAGTGATGGCCTCTGTGAGCGGCTTCGGCAGCACAATCGCCCACTTTCTCTCATCGTAGCGCGTTGCCGCAGGACGAGAGCCGGTGAGCAACTCAACATCGTTAAGAACCGCCTTACGATCCAGAGCCTGTCCTACGTGCATCCGGCCCTGCCCTGAGCGACTGATGAAGCCGTCGCTCAGCAGATGGCCGAGCAAGCGTGCGAATGCCAGTGTGCGCTGGCGTTCGCGTGCTGTATCCATCGTGAACGTCAGAGCGCCTGCATGCAGAGTGTAGCCAGCTTCGTCGTCACCAGGCTCGTCCACTGGCGCCTCAAGGCCAACCACGACGCGATCCTGGCCCGGCACGAGCTGATCAGCGCGCACCCAGCGACCATCGGCGCAGAGGAGTTCATGATCAGCAGTGCAGACCAGCGTACGCCCGTCTTGCAGGGTGAGCGAGACGCACTCGCGCTCACCCTGAATCATCATCTCGGCCTGTATCGCCGTGTCTAATGTGCAATCCGCAGTGGGAGCGAGGAGCGCGGCTCCGCCGGAGTGCGGCATCTGCTCGATGCGCCGCGTGGTGCCGTTGGCAAGCAGTACCGGTGTTCCCTCAGCGATACACGTTGTACAACCAAAGCCGACGAGGTGGAAGCGCAGCGCCTCAAGATAGGGCAGCAGGTCAGCCTCGTTGAGGTAGTCGATCACGGCGCGTGAGCCAGGCGCCAGGCTTGTCTTGACGGTTGGCTTGACCGAGAGACCACGTTCGACCGCGTGTTTTGCCAGCAGGCCGGCGGCGATCATTACCGAAGGATTGGAGGTGTTGGTGCAGCTCGTGATGGCGGCGATGGCGACCGAGCCGTGCGCGATGTGTGTCTGCACGTCGCCGATTGTGACGGGAATTGCCTCCTCATACTGCTCGACGGGATCAGGGTCAGCCTTTCCCCCTTCCTCGGCCAGGCGGATCAGATCCTTCTCGGTTGTGTTGTTGGCTTTCGCCCCGTTGAAGCGATCGGCATAGACGGTACGGAAGGTCTCGCCGAGTTTCTGCATGGGGACGCGATCCTGGGGACGGCGTGGTCCAGCCAGGCTCGGCTCGATAGTAGCGAGATCGAGTTCGAGCAGGTCGTCAAACTGCGGTTCGGGCGCCGTGTCGGTACGGAACAGTCCTTGCGCCTTTGTGTATTGCTCGACCAGCTCGACCAGCCGGGGATCGCGGCCTGTCTCGCGCAGGTAGCGCAGCGTCTCCGCATCGACGGGGAACAATGTAGCGGTCGCGCCGAATTCGGGCGACATGTTCGAGATCGTCGCGCGGTCGGCCAGCGCCAGGAAGCTCAGGCCGGGACCGGTGAACTCCACGAACTTGCCCACCACGCCGCGCTTGCGCAACATCTGCGTCACCGTTAACACAAGATCGGTCGCAGTCGCTCCTTCGGGCAAGGAGCCGGTCAGGCGGATACCGATGACTTCAGGCGTCAGTAAATAGGTTGGCTGACCGAGCAGAACCGCTTCGGCCTCGATGCCGCCGACGCCCCAGCCAAGCACGCCCAGACCGTTGATCATCGTCGTATGCGAATCGGTACCGACGAGCGTATCGGGGAAAGCCGTCGTAACACCGTCCTCCTGCTTTGTCATCACGACTGAAGCGAGATATTCCAGGTTGACCTGGTGTACGATGCCGGTGCCGGGCGGCACAACGCGGAAATTATGAAACGCCTGCTGCGCCCAGCGCAAAAGGGCGTAGCGTTCGCTGTTACGCTCGTACTCGCGCTCGACGTTGCGTCCGAACGCCAGCGTCGAGCCGAAGGTATCGACCTGTACCGAGTGGTCTATCACCAGATCAGCAGGCACCAGCGGGTTAATCTTCGCTGGATCACCCTGCATGCGTGCGACCGCCGAGCGCATAGCAGCCAGATCGGCCACAGCCGGCACGCCGGTGAAGTCCTGCAAGAGCACGCGCGCGGGCATGAAAGGAAATTCGGCCTCGCTTGCCGCAGCTTTGCCCGGCTGCCAGTTCGCCAGCGCCAGAACATCGCTCTCGCTCACAGCCTCGCCGCCGGCGTGGCGCAGCAGATTTTCCAGTACAATTCTGATAGTGAAAGGAAGGCGCTGCATGTCCTGCGTTCCCTGCTGTGTCAGGGCCGCCAGGCTATAGTAATCGACCTTGCCAAAAGAACCTTCAAGCACCTTGCGGGCGCCAAATACATCTTTATAAGTAGTCATACGCAAATTCCTCTGATGGATAAATCGTCGTGTAGGGGAAGTGGCTGCGACATTTCCTTGCTCGTCTGAGCGGGCAATCAGGCCCTCAGGTGAGAAGACTTTTTCCAGAGCACTCTCAGCCGAAAGGCAGCCAGTATTTCAATCCTACATATTATTGACCGTCCAGCCTTATTATAACTCACCGGAGACCGACCTGCATGATTCAGAAGCTCAGCAATCCGGGCGATGTATTGACAAACCTGCGCCATTTTCGCTAGAGTAGAGGAACACAGTTCACTATCGTATAGCTATATAATAACGATAACGACTACAAAAGAAAAAGCCAGGGAGGCAGGACGCTATGGGGCAGTGTCTGGATGAAAAAGATTGTGGATTTGAAAACTCGTATAAAGCGCGGTTTTGCGCCCACTGTGGACTTCCCATGCGTGGCGTCTTCCTGCGGAACCGCTATGAAATACGCGCTCTGCTCGGCAAAGATCGAGGCACTGCCACGTTGAGCGCCGTAGATCATCAGGAACTGCGCCCGGTGACGGTGCGCGCGCTTATCCCCAGAGAAACAGACGAGCAGGAACGCAAAAATTTTTTGCAGGATGCAGAACTCGCAGTTGCACTTTCCGCTGGTGTCAGTGATTCAGGCAGCATCCGTGTGATTGATTACGGGCAGGATGGCGCGGTAGCTTTCCTGGTCAAAGCGGAACACGCAGAGAGGGATAAGAACACCTTAGAACGGGCATTCCGTCGCTCTTCCGCTTCTGCCGCCACTGGCAACGACAGCACCCTTATCTCGCCTTTATCACATACCGGTAACGGAGATGAGTATATCCAGAACGCAGCCCACCGCAAAAGCGCCCCTTCTCCGGCCCAGACAGCGGATGTAATGGCGGCACAGGGGAAACTCCCTCCCGAAACTCCGATCCCGGCGCAGTTCTCACCACAACCGCAATCCTTAGCTTCCTCAGTACAACCACAGCAGGCGCGCGACTGGCAAACCGAAGGCGACCGCGCCTATGAGCGCGGCGCCTATGGACAGGCGCTCATAGCTTATGAGCAGGCACTGATTCAGAATCCTGGTTCACCCGACGCCTGGAGTGGCAGAGCAACGGCACTGCTACACCTGGGACGCGCACAGGAGGCGCTGCAAGCGTATGATCACGCCCTCACCCTGCGACCGGATGATGCGGAACTCTGGACAGCACGTGCTGGCGCACTGCACGAACTGCATCGCACCGACGAAGAAATGGCCTGCTATGACCGGGCTTTGCAGTGCAATCCCAACTACGCTTTTGCCTGGAGCGGTCGCGGCATGGCGCTGGCCGAGCAGAATCGTCCCGAAGAGGCGCTAATTGCCTTTGATCGCGCGCTGGTCCTCGATCCCCAGCAAAGCGTGATCTGGCAGGCCATGAGCGATACCCTGTTTAGCCTGCAACGCTACCAGGAGGCGCTGATCGCCATTGACCGCGCACTGGCAATAGACGACAGCCAGGCCCTGCAGTGGGACACAAAAGGCAACATCTTGCGCCGCCTTAAACAGCCTGAGCAGGCGCTGCAACAGCATGAGCAGGCTGTCTCGCTCGCCCCACAGAATCCACTACTCTGGTTCGACAAAGGCAACGATCTGCGCGACCTGCGACGCTTCTCCGAAGCCCTCTCAGACTACGACCAGGCGCTCAAGCTGGACCCGGCAATGGCAGAGGCGTGGTATAATCGAGGAAACGTTCTGGCCGCCCTGCATATGTACGACGAGGCTCTGGTATCCTATGACCGCGCTCTCCACTACAATGACGGATTGATCTCTGCCTGGTATAATAAAGGGAGTTTACTCCACGAACAGCAGCGGTACGCAGAGGCCCTGGCTGCTTTCGACCGGGCGCTGGCGCTGGACACGCATAATATCGCGGCCTGGAATAACAAAGGGCTGGCTCTCTTCTCCCTGGGACGCCTGCACGAGGCACTGGCAGCCCTGGAACAGGCGACTTCTTTCGCGCCGGAAGCGCCTGACGCATGGTATAACAAAGCGGTTGTCCTCGAACAACTCGGACGCAAAGAAGAGGCACAGTCGTGCCGCGATTGGGCGCGCACACTGGAGCAAAACGCGGCTATAGGGAGCGATAAAAAGTAGCAAGGTTTCTTACCATAAAACGGAGGAGGGAATGCGACGCTGCGCCGATCAGATTGATTGTGGATACGACAATCGGGACAGCGAGTTATTCTGTCGCGCATGCGCACTGCCTTTACTAAATACAGCACTGGCGGGTCGATACGTTGTGGAAGCACTGTTAAGTAAAGGGGGATACGCGGCGGTTTTTCGCGGCGTTGACCGCAATTTATCCCGTCATATTGCCATCAAAGTGCTGCTGCCAAGTAAAACAACGCAACGAGAGAAAGAACATTTTTTGCGCGAAGCGCGCATCGCTGCCGCGCTTGATCATCCTAACATCGCCCCCGTGCTCGACTACGGCAAGGATGGTCCGAGCGTTTATCTCGTTATGCCACTCTATACTGCCGGATCGCTGCGCACGCGCCTGGCTCAGGTGAACGGCCCTCTTCCGCTGCCAGAGACGATACAGAACTTTCGCCAGCTCGCGCAGGCCCTCTACTACGCCCATACCCGCCCTCGCCCGGTCATTCACCGCGATATCAAGCCGGAGAACATCCTGATCCACCAGGAAGATTACCGCCTGGTCATCACCGATTTCGGCATTGCCCGCTCCCTTGAGCCAGGCGCCCGCGTCGGGAAAACCGTTACGGTACGCGGCACCGTTGGCTATATGGCGCCAGAGCAGGCAAACGGCATCGTCGATCCTCGCAGCGATCAGTTCGGCAGCGCCGTTGTACTCTACGAGATGCTCACCAGCTATCACCCGTTCGATCCCTCCGGGGCGCCAACACCTCCCGTTTCTTCGCTCAATCCGCAACTGCCCGCCGCTCTCGACGCGGTAGTGCAAAAGGCCCTCGCGCCCCGACCGGAAAATCGCTACACGGATATGATGGAATTTTTCTCTACTTTCGAGTTCGCCTGCTATCCGCCGGCGAAACCAGCCCGTTCTACCCCCATTCCTGCTACGACCTCGCGCGTCTCCGCCGAGATCCGTGATGCGCACCTGACCAACCCTTCGCTTTCAGCGATTCCTGCCGCCCTCCCCACCGGCAGCCGGAAGAAGAGCGACGACAACCAGTTATACCTTTCACAGACATCGCGCGTCACCCCCAATACCACAGGTGTCCGCGAGAAATGCCGCGAAGGCGATCAATTTTTACGCCAGCACCAGTATACTCAGGCCCTGCAAGCCTACGAGGACGCCCTGCGCCTGGACCCGCTGAACTTCTACGCCTGGAATGGCAAAGGCACGGCACTCTACAATCAGGGCAACTATCGCAAAGCCCTGGAATCCTATCAGAAAGCGACCGAGATCGATCCGCACAATGCCGTCGTCTGGGTCAGCGCCGGTCTCGTCCTGCACCGTCTCCAGCGCTACCAGCAGGCGCTCGTCCACTTCGAGCGCGCGCTTGCTATCGACGCAGAATACGTACCAGCCTGGAACGGCAAGGCCGATGCCCAGCTCGGTATGAATATGCCTAATGAGGCCATCGCTTCCTATAAGCAGGCGCTCTCCTTCGATCCAGACAGTTTCCAGGCCTGGAATGGCCTCGGCAACGCTTTCTCGTACCTGCGCGACTTCGCAGGCGCTGTGGACGCCTATACGCGCGCGCTGCTGCTCAATTCACGTAGCGCCGTCGCCTGGTGCAATAAGGCCGAAGCCTTGATCCACCTGGGACATACCCGCGCCGCCCTCGACGCACTCAATGAGGCGACCGAGATGGACCGGGGCTACGCCCGCGCCTGGCAGCTCAAAGCCGATGTGCTCGAACTGCTCGGCAACTACCAGGAAGCCCAGAAAGCCCGCAAACGCGCCCGCCCCTGGGGTCTGAGATAGGACTTGACAGCAGGTCTTTGCCTGTGAAATACTCCTCTCCATAAAATAAAGCCTTGCTTACCACAAGAAGGAATTTCAGCCATATGCCTGCCAGTTTATTACTAATATAGCATCGCCCGTTGCTGCCGGTTCCAGCCGGTCACATCATCTCCTCTAGAGAAAAGAGGCTGTCGAGAGACCTTCATATCTCTCAGGGGGAGATTTGTGGTTTCCAGGGCGTCAGAGGGACAGGAAGTCGCCTTCCAGGGCCATCCCTTCAGCTTCCAGGGCGGTCCCTTCGCTCTTTTCGCCTCCGCCTTCCAGGGCCATCCCTTCAGCTTCCAGGGCGGTCCCTTCGCTCTTTTCGCC
>JADBKA010000149.1 GCA_014896635.1 Ktedonobacteraceae bacterium | reverse complement strand
GTAAGACATGGGCGATTATTCCTTACTTCTCGCTAGAATTGCGGTAGGGGCGCTGCTCTCCTGAGAGAAGACAGCAGGGACTGAAGCGGATAAAGGTCTCTAGCGCAACATTATAGCATGTGCCGAGTTTCAGGTGTATGTCTCTCCCTGGCCGTCCCGGATATGTTATATTTTAGCTGTATACATGCGTTTATAGAGATAAAACTGCCAGGGCGCCCATAAGATTCTGTTGGAAGAAAGGGAGGTCCAGGAGGACGCCAGCCCTCCTGGCAGGGGAGACATAGACGGAACGGAAAGAGGGAGGTCCAGGAGGGCGAGGCCCTCCTGGCGGGGCCGGGGGGTGTCCCCCCGAAACCTTCTTTTTCCCTTTCTCCCCTTTAGGAGAGAAGGGAGACATAGAGGAGGAGGGAGAGCGAATTGCGAGGGTTGCCTGTTCTTTCCTGTCAGCAGGCGCTGAAGTGCGGTGGGCTGCGTTAGAAATTATACGCTATCTGCCCATGCGCACGGAGCGGGAAGTGGCGCATGTACTGGCGCTTGCACAGGATACTCAGGATCAGGCTCTCCAGAGAGCTTGTGCAGAGGCAATAAGGCGCGCCAGCCCGGTGACAGATGAGGCGCGGCGGGCGCTGGAGCAAGCGCGTGAGTTTCCTGTGGAGGTTGTGCGGGTGGCGGTGGAGGAGTGGTTAGAGATAGAAAAACGTAAAGAAATAAGTGAAGATGCAGCAACTCCAAAATAGTGTAGCAACGGCATTCATGACGAGTCCCCCCAATTCCTTCCGGGCTTCCCACATCCATGCCCAGGCCGCCTGCGACACCCCCAACCCCATCCAGGTGCGCCGCCCCTCATCGTGCCGGGGGTTGTGCGAGGCGGCTCCGGGGTGGGCAGGATCGTGGGAAGCAGATCATGTTCAGATCCCTCGTTTACTTACTGTTTTTGTCAATTCGAGCGACCAGAGGCTGATGCATTCATACTCAAGGGCCTCTTCTCAAGAGCCTGCAATGCGGACCAGATTTGACCGCTTTTTGTGATAGGATGTTCGAGAAAAGAAGCAGGAAGGAGGACGCCACATGCCCGGCACATCACTTAGGATTGAGCGGGTTCTGACCCTGCTTGCAGAAACGCCAACGCGCATCGCCGCGTTTACTGCCGATCTCGAACCCGAAGAGTTGCAGATGAGACCCACCCCCGATGAGTGGTCCGCCAACGAGGTACTCGCCCATCTGCGTGCGTGTGCTGACGTCTGGGGTAATTCCATCATGACGATCCTCAGCAAGGATCAGCCGACGTGGCGGGCGGTGAGTCCCCGCACCTGGATCAAGCAAACGAACTATCCTGAACTGGCATTCCAGCCCTCGCTCGACGCCTTTACGAAGCAACGTGCCGATCTGCTGGCTGTCCTCTCCCTGTTGCCGGTCGATGCCTGGGAACGCTCGGCGCACGTTTCGATGGTAGGAAAAGTCCTCGAACGGACCGTACTATCCTATGCGGAGCGGCTGGTTGTCCATGAAAAGTCGCATATCAAACAAATTGCAGGAATCGCGGACACGATGCACATGAGAAAGGGATCTGAAGATGGTTGAAACAATTAAGAAGGCGACCCTCTTAGAAAAGGTGAAGACGGCCTACGAACACTTGAACACGTTGCTCGCAACGCTCAACGAGGAGCAGAAGACGACTCCTGGGGTCAATAGCTCATGGTCGGTCAAAGATAACGTCGCGCACATCACAGCCTACCAGGATCTGCTGCCAGATCGCATCCAAAGCTTGATTGCGGGCAAGCCTCCAGCCGAGTTTCTGCCGGAGTTCAAAACTGAAGAGGAGGTCAACGAGTATCTCTATCAGCAAAACAAGGATCGTCCCCTGGCCGAGGTGGAGGCGGCCTTTCAGATCTCATATCAGCGTGCGTTCGCTGCGGTGGAATCTCTGAGTGAGCAAGATCTCGCCAGGCCTGTCCCCGGCAGTCCCGAATGGCCCATCTGGCGCTACATCGAGGGCGAGATCTGCGAGCACTACGAAGAGCACAGCAACTTGATCCGGCGCTGGCTCGATGGTGCGCCACACAAAGAGATCTGACATATGACTGAGGAAGGACATTCCCGCTCAAAGTGAGCAGAGATTGGAAATTTCCCAACAGATTCATGAATGGCATTCCCGCAATATTTGTGGTTTGGTGCATCTTTTCTTGCTTTGAAGTGGAGAATATCTCTCACTTCTCATGATCTTGCCCGCCATCAACAAAGAGAAGATGCAGCAACCCACGATGCTGCCCGCCCCTCATCTGAAGAAGTCGTTTTTAAAAGCGTCGTTACATGTAGCTGAGCTACCCATAGCTGTATAAGAGTGCTTAACTTCTCCTGATTGTGAGGGTAGGATGTTGCCCACCAGGAAGATCCCTTGCGGTCGCCCTGGGATCTCTCTCAGGAGCTTGCTCCCGGTGCCAGTGGAGTGCCAGGGATACACATGTGATATGATAGAAGGAGATGAGTGACCACCGGAACGAAAATCAAAAGGAGAGCAAGTGTCGATGGCTCTACGAGCAGTACGCAGCATCAGCGCGGGGATTGTGCAAGACCCGCAGATTAATAGCGGGCGACCTGTTATCGAGGGAACGCGCGTGTTTGTGGATCGTATTCTCGGACATCTTGAACAGGGCATGGCTATCTCTGACATTTGCCAGGAGTACGATCTCTCGCCCGAACAGATACAGGCTGTGCTTGCCCTCAGCCCGGAGCAGAGACAGTATGTCAAGGGCTATGCCGATGCCCTGGAAACCGTTATGATGAGGTGAGGGTGTTGCAGCAGCGTGAGATCAACCGCCTTCCCACATTGTTGTTGGATGAAAACATTCCGCGCAAGGTACTCGTGACGCTCCGGCAAGCCGACTATACTGCCATGCGCGTCTACGATGTTGGCTTACGTGCGCAGCCGGACACGGCGATTTTTGCCTATGCCCGCGCTCATCGTCTTCTCATCATCACCTTCGATACCGACTACCTGAATCAGATGGCATTTCCGCCCCCTCATGCGGGTATACTCGTGCTGCGCGCGTTTCCACGTGGAACATCCGTTGCCGAGCTTGCTACGGCAGTATTGACAGCCGTCAGATACCTGTCTGCTCAGGACTGTACGAATCGCGTCTATCGACTTGAGCCAGATGGAGTCAGGGACGCATAAATCTCTGTCACAACGAGATTTCCTTTGCAGGATCAGTAACGCTCGTGCCGGGACCTGTTCTGGGCAGTTCGACATGGGCAGGATCGTGGGAAGCTTGTCGGATCGGGGGTACTCGCCATGAATGTCGTTCCCACACTATTTGTGGGTTGCCACATCTTCTCCTGCTTTATGGTAGGCAAGATCTTATAGCCCCGATGCCGATGCTGCCCGCCCCTCATGTGCCGGGGGTTGTGCGAGGCGGCTCCGGGGTGGGCAGGATAGTGGGAAGCAGATCGGGAATTCTTCCCATAGGGGGTAACTGAACGGAAAGAGGGGAAGGCCCAGGAGAGCGCCAGCCCCGTGTCAGGCGGCGCTTCCCTGTTACATCAACTTCTGTGTCACGGGCAATATGCGCATGCTGGCTGGCAAGCGGGGAAGAACGGTACGCATGCCGGTCGCCGTCAGGTGGAAGAGTGTCTGGCGAACGGAACCCCATTCCAGGCCGTAGATCTCGCGGACCCGCTGCGGCAGCAGGGCTATCGTCAGTTGCAATTGGAGCAGCAGTAGCGGACGAAGGATCGCCGGTACCGGCGGGAAGAGCACCACTCGCGCCAGTTGCCGCGCCTGGGGAGTCGCCGCCAGTTGATCGCTGTGAACCATCACATCCACATAGCGGCGCAGCTCATTCACCGTTGCCGGCATGTCTGCCGCGTCCAGCCCTAGCAGGGCGGCAACCCTCTTCGACTCCTGGTAGTAGCGGTCCTGCTCTTCAGGACTGAGCGGGCCAATGAACAGCGGATACATGAGCAGAATCGTATCAACCAGCGTCGCGTGTACCCAGAGCAGTAAGCGCGGATCGCTAGCAGAATAGGGCGTGCCTTTGCGGTAAGCGCCGGCGCTAAATGGCAGCGAACCGCGTACGCCTCTGTGCAGGGAGTTGATCGCATGTGCGGCCCGGCGCGCCGTTTGCGTCGAGCCGAAGGTGAGCATCTGGCCGAGCATAAAGGTGCTCATAGTCCGTCTGAGGGGATCGCGCAGGTAGCTGCTGTGCTCGCTGACACCCATCGCTACCAGTGGATGGGCCAGTTGCATCAATACCGCTCTCGCTCCACCCAGATTCAGGATAGATTCACGCGCAACTTTCCAGGTGATGCTGTTTTTGCCGAAGTATCCCTGATCTTGCATGCTAGATAGACCTTTCAAAGAGTTTCGGAGATGCCTGCCATCCCCGTCAACTTTTTAGGGGTAGCCCTCTCTCAAGTAGAGGTTTTTTGGGGGTGAGCCAGGGCGACAAGGAGCCAGGGCTTTTTGGTGAGCCAGGGCGACCGCCAGGGTCGCCCCTACTATAGACGTTCTGATTAAGCATCAGAGCGATGGTCGTACGCTCTGGTTCCCAAAAACCTCTACTTGTAAGATCCCTGGACCCCCTTTTCGGAGACGCCTGCCCCGGCCCCCCACTTTAGTATAGTCCCTGGCTCTTCAAAAAGTCTGTCGCAACTTCTTTAATCGCCTGCTTATCAGAAATGCCGCTCTGCTTCTTATCCTGCACCTGCTTTTGCAGCGCCAGGCTGACCTCGGTTGTCAGTTTAGGCGCGAGCGGATTGAGCACATTCTTGATATCCGGGTACTTTGCCAGCGTATCGTTGCGCACGATGGGCGCCGGATTGAAGGCCGGAAAGCCGTTTTTATCATCCTGCAAGAAGATGAAGTTTTTAGCAGGCACCTGGATATCTGTGCCATAGCAGACCATGATCTGCGCCTTGCCACTGGAAATTGCCGTAAAGCTGAGGCCATAGTTGACGGTCTGCACCTGCTTGAAGCTTTTCGTATCGATGTTATAGGTCTTCTTCAGCCCATCCACAAACGTCACACCGTCGCTTGGTGAGACAAGGATCAGATCTCCGACCTTAGGTGCAAGCTGTGAAAGCGAGGTGACGCCGAGCTTCTGCGACTCATCCTTACTGGTACAGAGCGCATAGCCGTCGTTGAGTGGTGAAGGGTCCAGCCACGTGATCTGGTAACGTTTGTCAAACTCGTCCTTCACCGTCTGATAATCTTTCTTTGGATCATAGCTTGAAGGGATCTGGAGCTTGTTCAGGCCGGTCGCCGTAAATTCAGGGTAGAGATCAATCTGCTTGCTCGTGATGGCCTGAAAGACGATGTTGCTATTGCCGAGCGCGGCTTTCTCAGTGACCTGGAAACCCGCCTTGCTCAGCAACAGCGAATACATCTTTGTCAACAATTGAGCCTCTGTGTCCAGTTTGCCACCAACAGTAATCGGCCCACGTGCGCCGGCGCTGCCGGTATTGCCGCCGCCACTCGGTGCGGGACTGGTCCCGCCACAGGCAGCCAGCATGAGCAGCAGCACGATCAAAGGGAACGCGAGCATCCTGACTCGCCATAAACTGGTCCATGAATTCATCTTATACTCCTTAATACAGCATAATTACCGGTAAAGGGCCTGTAGAGATAAACAGCCGCGAAAGATTCGCGTGCTTATTGAGCAGCCGCCTGAGATGCCTGAGTCTGTACTGCACCCTGCTGTCGCAAGCCGATGGGCGTGATGGCCCGTTGCAGCCAGCTCATCAATACTTCGATCAACAGTGCCAGCAAAGCGACGGGAATAGCTCCGGCCAGGATCTCGGTATTGCTCAGCTTATAGAGGCCGTCAATAATATAATCGCCGTAGCCGCCGGCGCCGATGAGGCCCGCGAGCGTGGCCGTCGCCACGATCTGCACCGCTGATGTGCGAATGCCCGCTGCGATGATCGGCAGCACCAGCGGCATCTGGATGCGCGTGATAATCTGCCAGCCCGTCATACCCATACCTCTGGCGGCATCAATGGCAGCCGGATCGATGCCACGCAGGCCGGTGTAGGTATTGAGCAAGATGGGTGGAATGCCCAGAATGATCAGTGCCACTACCGTTGGCGTGAAGCCCAGACCCAGGTAAGGCACGACCGCGATCAGAAAAGCAATAATGGGGATCGCGCGCATCAGTCCGCTCAGATTAACCGCGACAAAGGCTGACAGCGCATTTTTTGAAACGGCAATACCAAGTACCACGCCGATCACCATTGCAACGGCAATAGAGAAAAAGCAAATACGAAGATAATCATTCGTATGTGCCAGAAACTCGTTACGCGGATCAGTGATAAATGCCAGTACATCGTTCATAAGGGACCTGCTCTTTCTCTGGCTACGCCAGCGAGATCGCGCCGCGTCCCCGGTTGAGCGCGGACTGCACGGTGAGTAGCAACAGATCAGCGATGATAGCGAAGAGGCTCATTAAAATGGCTCCGGCCATTACGGCATCCATATCGCCGGTGGTAATATTCTTAAAGATCAGATCGCCCAGTCCCCCGGACCCGACGAGTGAGGCCAGCGAGGCGATACCGATGGTTGTCACCGTCGCCACACGAATGCCCGCAATCATCACAGGCAGCGCCATCGGCAGCGTCACACGCATAAGGAGTTGTGGTCCGTTCATGCCCATCGCCTTACCAACCTCGATGAGCAGCGGATCAATGTTATCAATGGCAGCGACAGTATTGCGAATCAGCACCAGTTGCGTATAGATCACCAGCGGAATAATCGCTGTCTGAGGCGCCAGGCCCAGACCGGGGACAGTGATCAGCACGCCGAGCAGAGCAATACCCGGAATAGTATAGAACAGATCAGCAATGCCTATGAGTGGAGCATACAGCCAGCGATACCGCGCGGCCAGGATGCCGAGCGGAATGGCAATGATCAGCGAGATGAGCATAGCGATGCCCACCAGGTAACAGTGCTGAAGGAGCAGGTACGGGATACTGCTCGGATCTGACAGGTCGTAGTTATACGCGCTGAGCAAATACTTCATCGGAAAGGCTCTCCTTTGCGCTCACGCTTCAAATGGCCGGTTCTTCTTGCGGTTGCGCAGTACCACGAGTTTGCGTAATCTCATGGTTGATTGTGGCAAGGGTAACATATCCAAGAGGTTCATCTGAAAGGCTGGCGTTTTTGTCGTGGACTGCAAGGGCGGGAGCATTGGTTTCGAGGAGTTTCAACAGGGCTTCGAGCAGAGTAGCGTCCGATGTACATGTTGGAACGTCCCCCCAGTGCGCTGACGACACAGCCAGCGGCCTGCCGGCCAGAGCATCAGTGACAGGCAGGTATTGCAACTGGCGCAAAATGCTATCAGCGCCTACCAGCCTGCGTACAAACTCGTTGGCCGGTCTGGCGAGCAGCTCAACAGGAGTACCAAGCTGTACCAGCTTTCCTTCAGAGAGCACGGCAATCTGATCTCCAAGCTTGAACGCCTCGTCGATATCATGCGAGACGAAGAGGATCGTCTTATGGACATCGCGCTGGATGCGCAGTAATTCGTCCTGCATGCGAGCGCGCGTGATAGCATCCAGTGCACCGAAAGGTTCATCCATGAGCAGGATGGCCGGGTCGCTGGTGAGTGCGCGCGCAAGGCCGACGCGCTGCTGCTGTCCACCTGACAACTGGCGAGGGAAGCGCCCACGATATTCGTCGGGTGACAGGCCAACCAGGTCCAACAACTCATCCACACGCGCTTCCAGGCGTTGCTTGCTCCAACCGCCTGCAATCTCCGCCGTCACGCGAATATTTTCTGCGATGGTCATGTGAGGGAATAGCCCGACCTGTTGAATGACATAGCCAATATGGCGGCGCAGGCGGATCGGGTCCTCTTCCAACACATTTTTGTCATCAATGAGAATCTGGCCCTCAGTTGGCTCGATCAGGCGATTCACCATGCGCAGCAGCGTGGTTTTACCTGAACCGGAAGTGCCTACCAGCATGCAGGTAGTGGCATCCGGCACCTCGAAGGTGACAGCATCAATAGCAGCTTTGCTGGCTCCGGGATAGCGCTTGGTAATCTGCTGAAAAGCTATGGTCGCCATACCGCTTTTCTCCCTTTTCTGTGTTAAGAAAATCTCTCTATTTTTAGAGAGAACAATAGAGCGCATCAGAATATGCCACGCAAGGTCCGGTATCCTTGAATGTAATACGCAGATGCGTTCCTGAAAGTCTCTGGTGCTTGCGGTGCGGGTACAGAATATGTCATAACCATGCTATTTTAGCACATTTGTACCAGAAATGTAAACAGATGATCCGCGCAAAAAACTGCTCTCTGCCATTGCTCCCCAGATCTGGTGATATTCCGCAAAGTCGCCGCAAAATAGCGTTCATCCTTAATGTGCTGGAGTGAGTAGTCTTTTTTCTCTACTCCTTCATACAAAAAGGAATGTTATCGTAGTATGTTTGCACCACAGTGGAGGATTGCATGCAACGAAACATCGTATTCAGAGGCGCGCTCATGCTGATCGTTGTGGCGGCCATCGCTGCCGGCTTGTATAACGTTACCATCCTCATGGCGCACGCCAGGCCGAGCCAGCGCATCCCCATCAGCGCGCAAACAGTCCCTTTGCTCAGCCATGCCCGGCTGGTTGGAGCAGCAAAGCCAGATGCGCAATTACATCTCTCAATAGGGCTGCGCCCGCGCAATGAGCAAAAGCTGAATCGCCTGCTCAACGATATCTACAATCCCCGCTCCCCATTGTACCACCATTTCCTTACACCGGCGCAGTTTACAGCCGCCTTCGGCCCGACTGCCGCGCAACAGCGACAAGTTGCTGACTATCTACGCTCCCAGGGTATGACGGTGACACAGATTGCATCCAACGGCCTGCTGATCAACGCAACCGCGACGGTGGCCCAGGCCGAGGCCACCTTCGGCATGCAGATCAACGATTACCAGCTCGGCTCGCGCAAATTCTATGCCAATGCCACCGCTCCCGCTGTTCCCGATACTATTGCACCGCTCATTCTGTCGATTGGTGGTCTGGATAACAGTATGCAGATGCATCCTCTTCACCAGGCAGCAGGGCAGCCCAGAGTGGGCTATAAAGCGAACGATCTGCTGAATGCTTACAATATCGCTTCCCTGCGTCAGGCCGGCATTGATGGCAGTGGCCAGACAATAGCACTGTTCGAGCTGGATGGTTACGAGCGGAGCGATATCGCACAATTCTTTCAGGATAACCAGCTCGGCCAGCCTGACATCAAAAATGTGCTGGTGGACGGCTTCGACGGCTCCGCCGGTCAGGGGGCTATCGAAGTGGAATTGGATATCGAAGTGATCGCGGAGATCGCGCCTCGCGCAACCCAGGTTGTCTACGAAGGGCCAAATACCACGCAGGGCGTCAACGACACTTACAACAGGATCGTCAACGACAACCAGGCGCAAGTTGTCTCTATCAGTTGGGGAGAATGCGAAGCGCAAGCGGGTCTTGCCGAGTTGCAGACATTGAATAACATCTTTAAACAGGCAGCGGCTCAGGGCATCTCGCTGTTCGCCGCTTCCGGCGATTCAGGTGCCTATGACTGCGGCGATGATACCCTGGCAGTGGATTCGCCCGCTGGTGACCCGTTCATTACTGCCGTCGGCGGCACACGACTCCAGTTGCAGAACGGCCAGTACGGCAGCGAGATAGCCTGGAGCGACCCGACTGACAGATTGCGCAGTCCGAAAGGCGCTGGCGGCGGCGGGGGGATCAGCAGCGTCTTCGCTCAGCCGGACTGGCAGATTGGTCCGGGGGTTACCAATCAGTACAGCAATGGCAAGCGCGAAGTTCCCGATATCTCGGCCAATGCCGATCCGCAGACAGGCTACGCAGTCTATTGCACAGTGAGCACCTCCAGCTGTCCCATAAGTGGCAATATCGTCGTCGGCGGCACCAGCGCAGCAGCACCTCTCTGGGCAGCCAGCGCGACACTAATTAATCAATACTTGCAAAAGCAAGGGAAACCGCCACTGGGATTTATCTCTCCCACTCTCTACCGCCTGGCGAGTGAGCAGCAGCCCTATCCACCATTTCACGATGTGCGTGCCGGTGATAATCTCTACTATCCCGCCACGCCCTATTATGACCTGGCGAGCGGCCTCGGCTCTCCCGATGTCTATAACATTGCCCGCAATATAGCAGCCAGCTAATAAGCCCGCGCTGCCAGGTTGACACTAAAAGGGAGTTGTGAATATTCAGTAATTCACAACTCCCGGCGCAACACAAAGGTGGCGCGATGAGCAAATCGGGAGCCTGTTGCTGGACCGGATAACAGGCTCCTGACCATGCAAGCAAAAATGGCAGCTCTCCCTCCGAACTGCGCTTTTTACTGCACGGTGACGGTGAGATTCATGCCCGGATGGATTGTGCAATAGATGTGGAACGTACCAGCGGTAGTAAACGGTCCTATCGTCTGTGTGCCGCTTGGTCCAACCTGTGTCTGCACCTTAGGAATGCCCGGCTCCTGGGCAGGCTTAGGTGTTCCATTACTGTCCCAGGTGCCGTTGTCGAAAATGTGCAGGACGGCAACGTCATTGACAAGCGTAATGCTCTCCCCCTTCTTAATGGTCATAGTCTCCGTCAGAAAGCGCGTCTCGTTCATATGGACGGTGGTCGAAGAAGAGGCGTTGGAACTGGAACCGGTAGTCGTCCCAGAAGCGGAGTCAGAGCCTCCTCTCGAAGTGCTACAGGCCGCGATCAGAATTGTGGCGAGACCGAGCATGGTCAGAAGCATTAACCAGGATTTCTTCATGAAAAGTACGTTATACTCCTCTATACGCTTTAGCAGTGGAATATCCATAAAATGGATAACTCTTGCAGTGGAACTGTGTATTTGTGTTTTTTATTATAGAAGGACACTGCTCAGTATGTCTACCTGATTTTTTATCGGTAGTTTACCTGATACATTATCAGTACAATACCTGGCCCGCACACACCGGTGATCACAGAGCCGTCCATCCTACGAAAAAAAGGTCGCCAGTTTTCACCTCGGCAAAGCTGTTCAGCCCGCCCCGGCTCATCGAGCCACTCGAAAGGCTGGACATACCAGTAGCCGGGTCATGGCTGCGTAACACATACATGCTGTTATCACGAGAGACATTGGACCAGTCGTACTGTGTGAACGGGCTAAGCGAGAACGAATTACCTGGATCAGCCGCAAGCTTCTGCAAGTGCGAGCCATCGCTCTCTATGCGCCATAGACCATTTTCTTTCATATCGCCCGTACGATTCTCAATCAGCAGCAGCAGCGTGGTAGGTGTCACCACGCGCACTGTTGTAACGGCGCGCAGTGGATTTGTGTAGATATTTTTCGGCGTGCCGCCGGCTGCGGGTTGTACCGAAAGGGTACTGGGGCCATTGGCGGCAGGGCCTGG